>JBOICY010000152.1:0-3919 GCA_050740335.1 Methylococcales bacterium
CGAATCGAAGGCGGGAATCGGGCATATTTCGTCAAACTGAATCGATCCGGGCTTGTCGATATGTTTGAAGCCGAAACCGAAGGGCTTCGGGAAATACCCGCAACGGCCACGGTCAGAGTTCCGGAGCCGATCGCCGAGATTAGGAAAAATAGACGGCCTTTTTCATCAAACCGGAATGTACCGGGTCTCGGATGAGTTGTCAATCAAGCGGGTGACCGATTGAAAAATAGTATTTCCGGACCTTCGAAACGCATCATGTGGCAATGGTTTCGGCCTGTTTTGTGGTTTCGGTCGGATGATGGCCGAGTGGGAGTGTCGGCTCATGTCTGAACCCTCGGAAAGCGATCGTTCCAGAAGCCGGTTTATTGAAGTCGGCCGGAGCGGAAAAACCCGATCTTCCGGAGTATCCGCGCGACCATCCAGAAATTCACGTAAAGCACCGTAACCACCGGCAGATAAACGCTGATTGCCTCTGCGATCACAAGGAACCGGTCGCTTCGAATATTTTCAAGCTGTTCGACATGTTTCTTTCTGATCGCCGAATAGTCGATCCCGCTGAATCTCGTCTCGAGAACCCGGATCAGTTCGCGATCCGATAATCCCTCGTATTGTCGCCGAATGTACCAGACGCCGAGTTCCCGGTATTCCGGATTTTCAACCTGGATTTTCCAGAGCATGCTCGTGGACCAGTGTTTTAAAATCCTGGCTTCCGTCGGTATCTCCAGTAGCATGAACATGCAAGGAAAAAAGAGCAAGGCAAATGCCGTAAGCAGCCATAGTTTCTGCCAGCGAGTCGATAGCATGCGATACCTCTGCAATCCGCCAAGTTAAATTCGCGCACACGGTAGCATTTATCTTTTTCAAGTCAACCGGTATCGGAAACCGGTGGTTGCCGGACCCCCTTTTCATGCAGATGTTCGTGAGCGATGTTCCATTCACCGGAGAAAACTCGCATGGAACTTGAACTTTCCGTCGCTTTTTCGTGTAATCTGGAACGATGGATGACGATAAAACCGTTTTCAGGCCCATTCGGCAAGGCCCTGCATCCGGTCCGGCGCGTTCCGCGAGCGTTTCCGGCATCGATGTGACCTGGCGGTTGGAAAGCGGCCAAACTCAAAATCGGCGTTTTTTTAGCGCCTTCCTGATCGGAAGGGATCCCGCTTGCGCCGTTCATGTCGATGATTCGCAGGTGAGTCGCCATCATGCCGAAGTGTTCGTTGAAGGTTCATCGTGGCATATTCGCGACCTGGACAGCAGCAACGGGACCTTTCTCAACGGGAATCGGATCGGCAAGGAAAAAATTATTCGCAAAAGCCAGATCGGCCTGGGCCGCGAAGAAGCGACGCTGTGGTTGCAACCCGAGGTAATCGTTCCTTCCGAAACGCAAAGAACGCAAACCGTGCAGGTTCTGCCGGAATCGGCCACCCAGTTTGTACGCCATTATTTCGACCCCAATAGCGAAGCGCGTAATACCGAACAGGCCAGAATCGTTCGCGAGGCCTTCGAGCGCATTTCCAAAAAGCGTACCCGCAAATACCGCGGTATTCTCGTGGTGGCGTTATTACTGTTGGGCCTGGCCAGCGGCTTCGGAGTTTATCAGGTTCTGAAGCTGCAGAAATTGCGGTCCATGGCGGCCAATATTTTTTACACGATGAAGACGCTCGAGGTGCAACTGGCCCGGCAGGAGTTGGTGGCCGAACAAAGCGGCAGCAGCGAGGACCAGAACGAAGTCGACGCGAAGAGGCAAAAAATGGCCGCGTTGGGACGCGAATACGGTCAGTACGTGGAGCAGACCGATCTTTTCGGGGTCACACTCAGCGACGAGGACAAATTGATTTATAACGTAGCCCGGCTGTTCGGAGAGTGCGAGCTGAATATGCCGCCGAGTTTCGTGCGCGAGGTCAAACAATATATCAAGAAATGGAAAACCACGCCGGCGCTCGAGCGTGCCATCGCGAGGGCTGAAGCGCACGGCTTTTTGCCGGTCATCCGACGCGCGATGAGAAAACAGGATTTGCCGTTGCAGTTTTATTATCTGGGGCTCAGGGAAAGCGGGTTTCAAGTCGATGCGGTAGGCCCCGAAACCCGCTACGGGATCGCGAAAGGCCCGTGGCAATTCATCCCCGAAACGGCTGTCCGATACGGGATAAATACCGGACCACTCGCCGGGGAGCGGCAATTCGATCCCGGCGACGAGCGTTTCAATGTTAACAAGTCCACTCATGCCGCGGCCCGTTATCTGAAGGATATTTATGCGACCAAAGCCCAGGCATCGGGATTGCTGGTCATGGCTTCCTACAACTGGGGCGAACAGAATATCAACCGCCTGCTGGACCAGATGCCGGAAAACCCCCGGGAACGGAATTTCTGGGGATTGATCAACCGCTTCGAGATACCCGACGAAACCTATCAATATGTTTTATATATTTTCTCGGCCGCTGTTATCGGCGAGAATCCAAAAATTTTCGGCTTCGATTTCGACGATCCGCTGGCCGGGATCAAGAATCCGGCCGAGGAATGACCATTGAGTTTCCGAGCATTGCCAAGATCCGGTCTGGCGATCGTCTTCGGGCTTGCTTGCGAGGGGGGAAGGATCCATCAGGAGAGCAGACTCCCGGTCAGAAAGGGCCGGATCGATTCTTGAATAATCGGATGCAGTTTGGGATTGGCCGCGATGATGTTGCCCGACGACAAGTACTCATTTCCGCTTGCGAAATCGGTCACGATCCCCCCGGCTTCCTGGATCAAGAGGGCACCCGCGGCCATATCCCATTGTCTTAAGCCGATTTCCCAGAAGCCGTCGAATCGGCCCGCCGCGACATAGGCGAGGTCCAGTGCCGCCGCGCCGGGCCGCCTTATCCCGGCCGTGTCCTTCGACAGGCAACGAAACATATCCAGGTAAGCTTCAAGATGTTTCTGCGCGCCAAACGGAAATCCCGTCCCCAGCAGCGCGCCTTTCAGACCCGGCTGCCCGCTGACCCGGATGCGCCGGTTGTTCAGCATGGCGCCCGCCCCTCGCGAAGCACTGAACAATTCCTGACGCATGGGATCGTAGACTACGGCCTGCTGGATCCTCCCCTTTCGGGTCAGCGCGATCGAGACCGCGAACTGCGGAAAGCCATGCAGGAAATTGGTCGTGCCGTCGAGTGGATCGATGATCCAGGTAAATTCGTTCCCGGAATGCACTCCGCTTTCTTCCGCGACGATCGTATGTTCGGGATAAGCGGCGCGAATCACCCGGATGATCTCCTGTTCGGCGCGGTGATCGACTTCCGTCGCGAAGTCGTTGCGTGCTTTTTCGTCGATGTGCAGGGAATCGATCCGGTCGAGGGAACGGATGATGATATTGCCGGCGGCGCGGGCAGCGCGTTCGGCGATATTGAGCATTGGCTGCATTATTTGGATTTTTTTTAATCAGCTTTGGTTTGCGGATCGAATAGACCAGGCTCCGCACTTCTGGTTTGCGCGCAGCTTCGAGGCGAATGATCGCAAACCGGGTTTAATTGGAAATTTGCATTCTAGCCCGACTTCAGCGATTCAGTCTAAAATTTCCGGGATTTTGATTCAGGGTGTAGTGTATACCTTAAGTCGTCATAATTTGTGATAGTTCAAACGTCTGAAATGTTAGCGTCAACAAGGTGTCGAGATTTTCTTTGGAGGGTATTGCGTAAATAATGATGATATAATGTTGCCTCGATCCAGCGAGGTACATCGATGTCACATTGTCCGAAATGTTCAAGTAAGCAAACGGTTAAGAAGGCAGTCATGCGAAGGCTAAGCCACGATGGAAAGGCAAGGATTGTAGCCACCCGTTTACCCGCCTGTCGCCGCGCGGGAAGCCACTGGAAATGAAGCTTATGGGCGTGCTGTTGTACTGCCACGGGGTATCGTTGAATGCACTGGCGGGCATCTACCAAGG
>JBOICY010000153.1:0-3322 GCA_050740335.1 Methylococcales bacterium
AGAAGAAGGTGATGGAAACCGAAATCGCCGACCTTGAAGCGCAGATGAATGCACAGGCTGATGAAATCAAGAAGATCGGGGACACCTTGGCCGAAAAAAGCAAAGCCCTCGACGAGGCGAAGACCGCGAATCAGACTTTATCGATCGTAAACGCCCGGCTGGAGGAGCGGGTCAAAGCGGCCGACGAACGAACCCAAGAATTGCGCCGCGAACTCGACAAGCTGCATGATCGGCTGCGTGAATTAGCCGCGGCAAAGCCCGAGCCCGCTGCTCCGGACAGCCGCAAGAAGGACGTCACCAGGGAAAAGTAGCTTCCAAGAGAATTACAGCGTGAAATCCTTTTCCGATTCCGCCTCCTCCCCGGATCGCTGGATCACGCTTTTCGCGTGTTCCTGGTTCCAGATCTCGATACCCTGCTCCAGGCTGATCCGACCTTTATCGATCATTTGGCATAATCCGATCCGGAGACCGTACAATTTAAGGATCGATCGGTCTTCCGGAGATTCGACCAACATCTTTTCCCAATCCGCGCCGACCTGTTCGTCATGACAATAATTGGCGGGCGTTTTGTCCGCCGCGAACGCGGACAGGGAAAATGAAACCAGGACAATCATCAGAATTTTCAAAGCGGGTCTCCACGGAACAGGACGATGGTCGTCCCGGTTTAGAGTGTAGTCCGGTTCCATCAATGACTTTTCCGATTTTTCAACTATCCGGATGGCTGGATTGCCGTTGGCAGAAGGAAACGTGCCATGGATACCGGTATTATCATGTTCTCCTGCACCAGGATCTTCTCGGCCAATGGAACCTGACGCGGATTTGGGGCGGAAGCCTGCGACAGGCCGGTCGGGTCCGGCAGCATATCTTGGAATCGAGAGACCAGGGTTTGCGGGTGCTCAAGGAAATTTCCAAGCGCAGGAAGGTTCGCGGTTATCGGATTGTCCAAAAACTGGACAATGAAAACAGATCATTGAATCAAAAGAGTTGACGGCTTGCTTTTCCACTGAAAAAGTAAATTTTTCCATAGAAAATGTGGATAACTTGCATCGGGTCGCATTTGAGTGATGTCGACGACCTGCCGGCAACACTCCGATCTTCGGGCCACTGAACGCTTCTTTTTATCCGCTATCCAGGCATCGGGTAACAACACTTATTTTTCGATGGTAAATCAGTAATGAAAAGGTTCCGATGGATCGGTTTCCTGGTGCCGGGCGCGTTGATCTGTGTACCGGTCCTGGCGGACTTGCAGCGCGGTCTCTCGCTGTCCAGCGACGGTCTGGAGCGCACCTACGACCTCTTTGTACCCCAGACCACCGGTAAAGAGCCTCTGCCGTTGGTATTGATGGTTCACGGTTACTACGGTGACGCCGATGTGATGACCGGGAAGAACGGCAGACCGGCGCCTTACAAGGTTTGGCTCAGACTGGCCGAGCGGGATCGATTCCTCGTGGCCATTCCCAATGGAGAAAAGGGTCCCGATCATCGGCGCGGATGGAACGATTGCCGGGCGGATGCCGCCGGCAATCCGTCGACCGATGACGTGGCGTTCACCCTTTCCCTGCTTGACCGAATCGCCGAACGGTATGCGGTCGACCGGCAACGCGTTTATGCGGTAGGCACCTCGAATGGCGGAAGTATGGTGCAACGTCTGGCCCTGGAGACGCCGGAGCGATTTGCGGCGGTGGCATCCGCGGTCTCGGCGATGCCCAAGATCAACCAGTGCCGAACCAGCTGCATGCCGATACCGATTTTGTACATGAACGGCACCGAGGACCCCTTGCTGCCCTATGCGGGCGGGCAGGTTGGAAAAGACAGCGCACGCCGGGGACAGACCGCATCGACACGCGACTCGATCGCCTATTGGGTGGAGGTCAACCGTGCCAACCGGTTGCCGGAACGCCACGAATTTCCGGACCGCACCCGGTGGGATCGCAGCACGGTGGTGCGGGAGAGGTATGCGAGGATTCCGGGCGGCGCGGATGTGGTGCTGTACGAGGTGCGTGGCGGAGGCCACACCGAACCCAGCCCGAACGAGCGCTACGGGTTCTTGTACCAGTTGATCGTCGGCAACCAGAATCAGGACATCGAGATGGCGGAGGAGATTTGGGCTTTCTTTAAAGGGAAGAGGCGCGGCGGGCTTTCACCGTAACGCCACTACCCCTAAGGCAATGACCCAGTTGGAGTACGGCAAGGACAGGCGACTCGAATCAGCCGGCGAGCTATTTCAAGATCCGGGCGTCTGAAGAATAGACCACTTGCTTGAATGTAATGACAAAGTCATCCGTCATTTGCTATGATTCGAATGAACTCGGGGGTTTATAGCCATGGCCACAGTGAATGAAACATCCAGCAAGCGCGAAACGCTGAATATACGCATCAGACCGGAGGAACGGAGCCTGATCGACCGTGCGGCCAAAGCGCGTGGAAAGAACCGCACCGATTTTATCCTGGACGCGGCCCGGCAGGCAGCGGAAGAAGCGCTGATCGATCAGGTGATCATCATGGTCAGTCCGGAGGCCTACGCCGAATTTCTTGTGAAACTGGACATGCCGCCCAACCCAAGCGACCGACTGCGCAAGACGATGCTAACCTCGCCCCCGTGGGACGAGGAATAACGCCGTCGCCGCCCGAGCCGTTGGCGACTCACCATGACATGGAGTCGTTCGCTTGCGGTGCGGAAAGTTTGGACATTTGGCTCAAACGCCATGCGATGAAAAACCAGACTAGCGGTGCGTCCCGAACGTTCGTCAGCTGCGATGGAGGCCGCGTCGTTGCCTATTATTCCCTGGCGTCGGGTGCGATTGCCGTCAGCGAGGCGCCCGGGCGGTTTCGTCGTAATATGCCGGACCCTGTTCCTGTGGTTGTACTCGGGCGCCTCGCCGTGGATCGGGGCTATCAGGGCGGCGGGCTGGGGCGGGCCTTAGTGGGAGATGCCGGACTTCGGGTAATACAGGCCGCCGATATAATCGGTATCCGCGGGTTGATCGTCCACGCCCTGTCGGCCGAAGCCAAAGCTTTTTATCGTCAGGCTGGCTTCGAACCTTCCCCGCTTGATCCAATGACGCTGCTGATCACCATCGCCGATTTGAAAGGATGCCTTCAGGAGGACGGACTCCGTGTGGACAAAGCATGAACGTCCGGCAACCAGGGCCTTGAATGCCGGCCGTGTGGACAAACCGTGGACGACTTCCGTGTCGCCCGCGGCGCAACAACAAACATGATTCGAATTCCCGTGTGTTGTGTTTTACGGCTATCGGGGTAGACTGGAGTTTCGGGCGGACCGGGCTTTGAATAGTCCGATCCGATCGTTTTACTTTCGGAA
>JBOICY010000154.1:0-3780 GCA_050740335.1 Methylococcales bacterium
ATCTTGATGTGTGAAGCCCGATCAACAACGTCCCTCTCGCAAGACAGCACAGGCCGGTAACGGGATGTGCAGCACAACCGAATTGCACGGTAGTGCAGGGGCTAGTGACCCAACCTGCATGGCTAACATATGTGAATCGTCGACAGAACCCTCGTTAGGATTGTCGGGCCTACGGCAATTATCGGCCCCAGCCAAATAGGCAATACAGCAAGTCATTCCTGTCATGCAAAGGGATGCGGTACTACGAACGCTGTCGGGGGATAGACGAAGCCTAACCAGCGAATTGATGCGACTCAGGGAACGTGGCAATCCCGACCACTCGCCTTCCCAGTGAAATCAGGAAGGCAGACTTTCCGCAAGGGACGTTGATGGGTGTGGGGAATAGGAGGATGCAAAAAGCGAAGGGCCGTCTGTAACGGGCGGCATACCGGTTTTAACATTACCGGCAGGGGCAACCCTGGCTGACGTGCATCTGGTTTACGAGCGCATAGAAACTGTTGATTCCATCGAATTACGATGTTTAACGCGGAAACACATTTAGAGTATCTGTGGAATTAATCTATAAACTCGAACAGGACTGTATGAATACTCGACCGTCAACTTCGGTTGCGTCTACGTCCTTGGACGGCTCCGTGAATTGGCTCGGTCTAGACTGGGCAACAATTCAAGCTTTCGTTCGGAAAACGCAGTTGAAAATCGCGCAGGCAACAAGGAAGGCGGACTGGCGAAAGGTGAAGCGCCTTCAACGGTTGTTAATCCACTCGTTCCATAGTCGGTGTTTAGCCGTGCGGCGAGTAACTGAGAACCGAGGGCGCCACACCCCAGGGATCGATGGTGAAACATGGGAGACGCCGCTGGCCAAACTTCGAGGGGTGAGACTTCTCTCGAGGAGGCGGGGTTACTGTTCTAAACCTTTGAGGCGGGTATGGATACCCAAACCTGGGAAACAGGAGAAACGTCCACTCGGAATTCCGACGATGTTGGACAGGGCTATGCAAGCGCTTCATCTAATGGCAGTTGAACCCGTTGTAGAGAGCCAGAGCGACCCTCGCAGCTACGGCTTTCGACCAGATCGCTCGACGGCCGATGCGATGGTAGAGCTGTTTCATTTGCTGGCCCCTCAAGTGGCCCCTACCTGGATTTTGGAAGGGGACATCAAAGGTTTCTTCGACAACATCAGTCATGAATGGCTATGTCAAAATATCCCTATGGATAAGACGATATTGCGAAAATGGCTGAAAACCGGGGTTGTTGACCAAGCGCATTTCGTTGCTACGGACGCTGGTACGCCACAAGGCGGTATCATTTCTCCCTGCCTCGCAAACGCTACCTTAAATGGTTTAGAGCTTTTACTGAAAGACCACTTGAAAAAGCGCTTTGGCGCCTTGGTAGCTAAGAAAACCAAGGTTCAGGTTGTGCGCTACGCGGATGACTTTGTGGTAATGGCAAACTCGAAAGAATTGCTTGAAAACGAAGTCAGGCCTTGGATTGAGCAATTCCTGTTTGCACGTGGGGTTGCGCTATCACAGGATAAAACGCGCATCGTACATATCCATCAAGGATTTGATTTTCTTGGGTGGAATTTTAGAAAGTACGTCCAGAAGTCGCCGAAAAGAAAAGCAAAGCTGATGATCAAGCCTTCGAAGAAGAATGTTTCAGCGTTCTACCGAAAGGTGCGAGATATCATTAAAAATAGCGGAGCACTTACCCAAGGCGCACTAATGGGGCGACTTAACCCTGTACTGCGAGGATGGGCGCAATACCATTCCCCGGTTGTGGCGAAAGTCACCTTTAGTAAGCTGGATAATCTAATATTCTGGCGTATTTTTAGGTGGGCAAAACGAAGACATCCGAGGAAGTCTGTTGGCTGGATTAAGCGAAGATATTACTGCTCCGAAATTCATCGGGCATTTATGCAGCCATTAAAGGGGCCCGACGGGGTGGTAAGGTTTCGCCAGCTATACATGCTGGCGGAAACCGCAATTGTTCGTCACAAGCGTTTACCGCTTGCGTATCAACCGTACGATGCAGAACAGGAGTTCAAGTGGGAGGCATTAAGGGTTCAGCGTATGCTGCACAAGCTTCGGTATCAACGGCAGGTACACAGTCTTTTCAGGCGGCAACAGGGCCGATGTGCCTTATGCGGGTATGCCATCAGTAAGGATACCGGCTGGCATGATCACCATGTTGTCAGGCGGGTGGAGGGCGGCTCTGATAAATTAGAAAACCGCGTATTGCTTCATCCCGACTGTCACTTGCAGTGCCATGAGTTGGGATCCAACGAGCCACTTCAGTATAGCGGTTTGCAAAAACCACCTTCCGCGTAACCGGCCAGTTATGGACTGGCTTTCGTAAGCTTGAGCCGTATGCGGGGAAACTCGCACGTACGGTTCTGAGGGGGCCCCGGATCAGTAATGATCTGTGGCTACCCGACACTTCCTCGCCCAATCTCGATCAAATGACTCCCGACCAACTGCGTGCATTCGCTACGCAGTTGCTGTCTCAGGTCGAGACCATGGGCAAGACGGTCGAAACGATGGGCAAGAAGATCAACCGCGATCAAACGGTGATCGAGAAGCTGACCCACGAGATCGCACAGCTCAAGCGTTTGAAGTTTGCCAAGCGCAGCGAGCAGATGAATCCTGAGCAGGCGAGCCTGCTTGATGACCTGATCGATACCGATATCGCGGCGATTGAGGCCGAGCTACAGGCCTTGCAAATAGCCCCAGCGACGACCGAGAAAAAGCAAAAGCCCAAGCGCATGGCATTGCCGGCAGAGTTTCCACGCACCTTGATCCATCACGAACCGGACAACACCCACTGCCCATGCGGCTGCGCGCTCAAGCGCATCGGTGAAGATGTCAGCGAAAAGCTGGACTACACGCCGGGCGTGTTTACCGTTGAGCGCCATGTTCGTGGCAAGTGGGTTTGCGATGACTGCGAAACGCTAATCCAGGCACCGGTACCGGCGCAGGTCATCGACAAAGGCATACCAACCGCCGGGTTGTTGGCCCATGTCATGATCGCGAAGTTCGCTGACCATCTTCCGCTTTACCGTCAGGAATCGATTTTTGGTCGTGCCGGCTTGGCGATTCCACGTTCAACTTTGGCTCAATGGGTTGGCGTTACGGGAGTGCACTTGCAGCCCTTGGTCGATGCCTTGCGTGACGTAGTGATCGGGCAGCAGGTTGTGCACGCGGATGAAACACCCGTGCAGATGCTCGCTCCGGGTTCGAAGAAAACCCACCGTTCTTATGTTTGGGCTTACGCCACCAGCCAGTTCTGCGAAACAGCCGCTGTGGTCTACGACTTCAGCCCCAGCCGCGCCGGTGAGCATGCTCGCAACTTCCTGCAAGGCTGGAAAGGTAAGTTGGTCTGCGACGATTTTGGCGGTTACAAGGCCAGCTTCGAACTCGGCGTGACCGAGATCGGCTGCATGGCCCATGCCCGGCGCAAGTTCTTCGAATTGCACGCTACTAACAAGAGTCAGCTCGCCGAGCAGGCCCTGCGTTACATACAGTTGCTGTACGAAATCGAGAGCGAAGTCCGCGATCTGGCGCCGGATTTACGGTACCGAATACGGCAAGAAAAAGCCGTACCGGTGATGGATATGCTGCATGCCTGGATGATCGCCCAACGTGACCTCGTGCCCGAAGGCTCGGCTATCAGCAAAGCCCTTGATTACAGCCTGAAACGCTGGGCAGCACTGTCGCGCTATCTTGATGACGGGGCTGTACCCATTGATAATAACTGGGCAGAGAACCAGATCCGACCATGGGC
>JBOICY010000155.1:0-3595 GCA_050740335.1 Methylococcales bacterium
CGGTACCTCTCGAAGCTGGCCTCAGCGAACGTCCCCTGCTTTGCGCGCATCGATCGACCTCAGTTCCTCAACGAATGGCGTATTTTAATGCGTCGCGCGCGAATAAATCAGAGATTCCTTAGCCCGCAAGCGCGCGTCACACCGAAGTCCCGTTCCGCCATCAGCACGGTCACTGCTTCGCGCCTCGCTTGCGGGCTTACCATTTTCGGCCCAGTAGATCCTTCAGCGCCGCCTTGTCGAGCTCCGCGTCGGCCAGCAGCCGCTTGAGCTTTGCGTTCTCGACTTCCAGTTCCTTCAACCGGCGCGCTTCCGACACCGTCATGCCGGCGTACTTCGCCTTCCAGTTGTAAAACGTGGCCTCCGACAGACCGTGCCGTCGACACAGCTCCTTGGTCTTGGCTCCGGCCTCCGCCTCCCGCAATACGCCAATGATCTGTTCTTCCGAAAACCTCTTCGCCTTCATGGTCTGCTCCTGGTGAAGCAGACTCTACGCCCGTCAGGGACTAGACTCGGGTGTCAGGTCAGAATTACCAGGCCAATCATGCGCAAAGCGACGAAGCGAAGGTAACGCCCAAACTCGTGCATCATACGTTTGGCGGACCGTTTTATCCTGAGTTCAAAGATACTGAATATGCCGCCGAATGGTTCAAGGAATTCGCTGGTGCCAAAGATTGCAAGGAGACCGAACTATTCGCGTTGACGGGTATGACGCGCGAAAAGCTGGCCAGCGGGCAGATGAGATTAACGGAAGTTAAATAGCGATTTAAGGATAAACAGCATGCGGCACAAAGCGAAACAGGAAATGGAATACGGCATGGGCTACAGTGAATTCTACGGTAGGTTTGGCGCCTCCTACCGCACGAAAAACTTGAAGAGAACCGTGCGATCTCTCGATGAACTTGGAGAATTTCTCATTGGTCGACTTAATCTGAAAAAAAATACCCGGGCCTTTTCGCTGCCAACAAAAAGAGTGCTGCCCAGAAAATTCATCCGGCAAGACCCATGGGAAGGTGAATATCTATTCTACTTAGCCAGCAAGGCCAGAGAAGGAATCATTGAAACCGGCAGGTTTCAGGGAGGAAGTGCTTTTCTGATGGCGTGCGCCAATTGCAAAGTGCCGATTTACTCCATCGACCTGGAGCCGCGAGACGACGAATTTCTCAAAAAGCAATTCGCGAAATTTTGCACAGGCGGAAATGTAAACTTGATCGTTGGCGATTCACAGAAAACCAAGTATCCTCAGATAAAGAAATTCGATCTGCTCTTCATCGATGGCGATCATTCCTACCAGGGTTGCACCAACGACCTGGAAAACTGGTTTCCCGAGTTGTCACCAGGCGGTCATGTAATTTTGCATGATTGTTACTTCGGGTGTCCGGTGAAAGAATCGGTGATCGACTTCATTCAAAAACATAGGAATAAGATTGAAGTTGTTATATCCCCCTACAAGAATAGTTTGCACTGGTTCTATCCGGAAGGCTCAATGGTGCATTTCATCAAGCGCGTTGACTAATCGGGATACCTCGCATGCAAATCTACAATTACAATAGCGACCTGCGAGAATTCAAAGATCTGCATGATGAAACCGGGGGCAGGCTCAAGAATTGTGAATTCAAATATTACGATTGCTTCTGCGGCGGCGAGCAACACAAAATCGTCTCCACCGCGACACGCCATCGCAGCCATTTCGACATCGTCCAGTGTGCCGATTGCGGCGAGCTACGCATCAATCCCTATCTATTCGATGCCTCCTCCCTGCCCAAGCCATTCAAGATTCTCGATTACGGCTGCGGCACCGATGTTCGAAATCCAGGGCGCCATGTCCACGGGCATGGTCGCCGCATGGCTGCGGCGGCCCGAAGGCAGGGCGCAATTGCACGCGGACGGCGATATTCCTAATATCTGAATCATGGGGTTGCCCACGTACCTTGCGTCCCGAGACAAGGCGGGGCCATTGCTTCAATGGGGACATCGGTGAACTACAAGGTTTTCATCCAGACCAACGACGAACAGTATCTTGGTGCACTCGTTGGCGCTCATGCGCTGAAGAGGAACAGCAAGCAGCCGCACCGGTTCGACGTAGTCATCTTGCACACCCGGGATTTTCTCTGGCTTCGAGCCCACGTCGGTGAAAGCTTCAGCCGGGGCGACGAAGTCCGGGTCTGGAAGGCGGAGGACCTCCAGAGTTTCACGCCGTTGCGCTTCATGCCGCCGAAGCTCATGAACTACCACGGGCGGTCAGTCGTCATCGACCCGGATTGCTTCGCGGTTGCCGACGTGATGGATCTCTTTACGCGCGACATGCGCGGCAAAGCCCTGATGTGCCGCATCCGACCGGGGTTGAAAGGACTCACCGACTATCGGGCCTCCAGCGTGATGTTGCTGGACAATGCCAGGTTGACCCACTGGGACGCGGAAAAGACCTTTCACGAGATGTTCCAGGGCAAGATCGACTACACGAAATGGATCAAACTGGAATACGAGCCGGACGAGACGGTTGGCTATTTCGAGAACGAGTGGAATGACTTCGACCGGTTGACCCTAGGTACCAAGATCCTGCACACGACCTATCGTCGCACCCAGCCCTGGAAGGCCGGCCTGCCGATCGACTTCACGGTCCGGGAGAAGTCCGGCATGGCGGGGATCTGGCAGCGGATCAATGGGAAGACCCAATCCATCCTCGGCGTGCGGAACGTCTACCGCCGGCACCCGGACCGGAGCCAGGAAGACCTGTTCTATTCACTGCTGGCGGAATGCCTCAAACAGGGGCTCGTAACAGAGGAAACCGTGCGCCGTGAAATGGCAGCAAATCATGTCCGGCACGATTCGCTGGAACTGGTGCAACGCTGGACGGCCTGAGGCGCAATGCCGGAAGGCCCGCGGCCGTCTTGTGCTTTGTCAGTTCAGGGTGGGCGGTGCAGGTCAATCCGCTGCACCGCCTTACGAGAATCCTGATTGACGACCTCTCCCAATGCGGCGATCCGGGCCAGAACGCGATCCAGTTCCGCGTTCAGGCACCTGCTGGCCTCGACCGGCTGTGATGGCGATGACGTGTCGCCCAGTCGCTGCACCAGGCCTAGCCGCGTCAACCGCCGCCACACCGCGCTGACATCGCGGTCCGGCCGCAGCCAACCCCTTGCGGCGAGGAAGCGGTAGATCCTGTCCAGCCGGTCGAATGGCTGCTGTGACTCGCGACGCTCGCACCAGCGCTCCCCGAACCAGCGATAGAGTTTGTAGACCGGCGTCCGCATGAACCAGCGGCGACGCGGCGGCAACTCCAGCAGCCACACCGGTCTTCCCTGCCAGACCGCATCCGCGACCATCGAAACGCTGTCGCTCGTGACGACAAAGGAGTCTGCCTGCCTCAGTATGGCAGGATAAGGATTGTCCGCGGCCGACCAGGGATGGAAGAAAGTCGGCAAGCCCGCGAGATCTTCTCGCAAAAAGTCCGTTACGTCAGCAGGAGTGCGCGGCCCGGTCGTCACGAGCAGCCCGCCGCCAATGCGTCCGTGCAGAGCTTTCACTTCCGCCAGCAGATGCGCGGCCACACGACGGTCGAGACGCACTTGCGGCGTCGGCCCACCGACGAGTACTC
>JBOICY010000156.1:0-14502 GCA_050740335.1 Methylococcales bacterium
GGCTTTTCCTTCCGGATTCCCGGATTGAATGAATTCAGGACTGGCCAACTGTTTGGCCATGAGTTCACCGAGTGGGAAAAGCGTCATTTCGAGTCCTTTCAGAAAGAAAGAAATTCCCAACAGCATATAAACAAGCCCAAAAAATATCTTTCTTGCGTGAGCGATCGGTTTTCGAATGACCAGAACCTGGAAACCGATCAGAATTGCAACGATCGGCATGACGTCGCGAACGGTTTCCAGGATGGTTTTACCAAAATCGACCATCCAATCCATCAAATAATCAATCCATAGGCCATCACGAAATTCATCGCGGTGAGTGCCGCGAAAGCGATCAGCCCAAAACCGTCGGCCATCGGATTGCGTGATTTGATCGAAGAGGCCAGCCCCAGGCCGAGCGCGGTGACCAGCGGTACGGTAATCGTCGATGTCGCGACTCCTCCGGAGTCATAGGCGATGCCGACGATTGGTTTGGGCGCAACCGGTGTCATGATGATGAGTCCGAGGGTTCCGGCGATTATCAGGTATTGTAACGGCCAGCCCAGGATAATGCGTATCACGCCTGCGATGAGCGCAAATCCGATCGCCAGCGCAATGCTTAATCGCAGTCCCCATGCGAAATTCTCGCGCGCACTTTGAGCGACTTCTATCATTCCGCTCCTGGCTGCGATTCCGGAGGCCTTTTCGGCGACCGCGATCAGGGTGGGCTCGGCGATCGTCGTGCCAAATCCCAGCGCAAAGGCGAACGCGATCATCCAGGTTAAACTGCCCTTCCTGGCAAACGAGTTCGCCATGGATTCGCCGATTGGAAACAAACCCTGTTCCAATCCGTGAATCAGAAAAGTCAGGCCGATCACGACCAAGGCCGTACCGGTCAGAAGGTCACCGATGTTTACCAGCGGTTGACGAATCACGAGTAGCTGGAAAACCAGAACGACCACAAGGATCGGGACCAGATCCAGAAAGCTGCTGACCAGATTATTGAGAAATCGGTTCCGAATCGGAAGCATATAGTAGTCTGTCGCCAGGAGTGTCGCGTTGTGCGATGAGTGTAACCCTAGTTCACCGGGTAGCGATGGTACGGCAGCACATCCAGCACGCGGCCCATGCGGTGTTGAGTTTGCAAATCGCGCCAATAGCGGGCGGTCAATATTTCGTTGTGCCATTCCAGAAAAAAGCTTTCGAGTTCGCTGCCGAAACCGAGAAAGGAAATGAACTGTTCCGGAAATACATCGTTATCCGCGACATAAAACCAGGTTTCCGAACGCATTTCGTCTTCCATGGTTTGCGGTGGCGGCATTTCCCTGAAGTTGCAGTCGGTTACCATGCACAGTTCGTCATAGTCGTAGAAAATAACCCGCCCGTAACGGGTGACTCCAAAATTTTTGATGAGCAGATCGCCCGGGAAAATATTGCTCAGCGCGAGATCCCGGATCGCCTGGCCGTAATCGTAAACCACTTTCCGCGCGGCGACGGGCTCTGCTTTTTGAAGATAGAGGTTCAGCGGTGTCAGGCGCCGTTCGATGTAACAATGTTTAAAGATCACCTGGTCGTCGACGATGCGGGTCGATTCCTTCGTTTCATTGGCCAACTCTTCCAGCAGCTCATTCGAAAAGCGGTCCTTATGGAAGCACAGGAACCTGAATTCCTGGGCATCGATCAGGCGTCCCGCGCGGTCATGTTTGAATACGAGTTGATATTTATCGAGCACATCCTGCCTGGAACTGGTTTTCGGAGGCGCGAAATGATCGCGGATAATTTTGACCACGATATCGTAGGAGGGCAGCGTGAATACCACCATGACCAGGCCCTTGTCTCCGGGCGCATGGACGAATCGGTCACTGGATATGCGGAGATGATCGAGCAAGTTACGATAGCGGACCGTTTTACCCTGTTTCGCGCGTCCCAGGACCGTATACAGTTCTCCGGCCGACTTGCCCGGCATGATTGATCTCAGGAATCCCACCGCATCCGCTACCCGTTCCAGATCGACATGAAAATAAGAGCGCGTGAAACTGAACAGGATGCTGGCTTCGTTCTGGGTCATCATCACCGCATCCACTGCGATACCCTTCGCGGTATTCTTCAACGAGAGGATGAAGGGCAGAGTGACTTTATGGTCCACCAGTCGACCGATCAGATAGGCTCGAGTTAACTGGTGGAATACCGGCTTGATAATTTCGAGCCGTTCGATTTTCCCTCTGAAATCACTTCGTTGTCCGTAGGACTTGACTTCCCGGGTGATCAATTCGATATCCGCAGCGATATTCCGGTAAGGGACGGAAAAGGAGAAATCCATGAGGATTTCCCGGAACAGATCCCGCTGCGAATTCCTATAGACGTAGGTTTCCGCTTTCGGTGGTTCGGCGGTCCGGGGCGCCGGTTCAAAATCGTCCGCAAGAAATTCGACGTCGCGGTCGACGCCCACGGTATCGAAGATGCCGCGCGTGATCGAACTGAAAAAGGTCTTGTAAAATTCCGAGTCGGGGTATCTTTCGATCAGATTCGCGTAGCTCACCTTGGTTTTCGCCCAGAGCGTTTTATTCCTGCACAGGTGCCCCAAGCGGCGCTTGATTTCCACTCTCGTGCGTTTGACCGTGACGTCATAGAGATCGATCCGTTCCACGGCATCCCGCTGGCTTCCCTTCCAGTCCCTGGTTTCGAAACGACCCCGCGCCCTTTGTGTGATGGATCGAAATTCGGTGTTGTAAGCCGAAAAATCATCACAGATCGTGGATGCAATCTCTTGGGCAAGTTCGTTGAAAGCGGCGTAGGCGGTCATCGAGTATTCAAGTCAATGCCTCGATCAGCGCGTCGCCGAATTCGCTGCATTTAACCTCCTTCGCATCCTCCATGAGGCGGGCGAAATCATAAGTCACGGTCCGGTTCCTGATCACGCTATCCATCGCATTCAGTATCGCATCGGCGCCCTCGCTCCAGCCCAGATAACGCAGCATCATTTCACCGGACAGAATCAGCGAACCGGGATTCACTTTATCCAGGTTGGCATATTTCGGGGCGGTTCCGTGGGTTGCCTCGAACACCGCGGCGCCGGTCGTGTAGTTGATGTTCCCTCCGGGCGCGATGCCGATGCCTCCGACCTGCGCGGCCAAAGCGTCGGAAAGGTAGTCGCCGTTCAGGTTCATGGTCGCGATCACGTCGAATTCGTTGGGGCGGGTCAGCACCTGTTGCAGCGTGATATCGGCAATCGAGTCCTTGATCAGCACACGTCCGCTCGAGAGGGCTTCCTTCTGTTCCCGATTGGCTGTTTCTAGACCTTGGTCCGCGAGCGTTCGTTCCCACCGTGCCCAACTGTAGGTCTGGTCGGGAAATTGATTGTCGGCGAGTGCGTAGCCCCAGTTCCGGAAACCGCCTTCGGTGAACTTCATGATATTGCCCTTGTGAACCAGCGTAACGCTTTTCCGCTGGTTGGCGATCGCATATTCGATCGCGGACCTCACGAGCCGTTCGGTTCCCTCGATGGATACCGGCTTGATCCCGATTCCGGAGCTATGGGGAAAGCGGATCTTGCGGTATTGCTCCGGAAAATTTTCCTTCAACAGGTTCATAAATCGCCGGCAACTGTCGGTTTCCGCTTCGAACTCGATGCCGGCGTAGATATCTTCGGTATTTTCCCGGAAGATTACCATATCGACCTGTTCCGGATGACGAACCGGCGAGGGGACACCTTTGAACCAGCGTACCGGCCGAAGGCAGACATACAGATCGAGCAGTTGCCTGAGCGCGACGTTCAATGAGCGGATGCCGCCACCGATCGGCGTAGTCAAGGGGCCTTTGATCGCGACCAGATATTGGCGGCAGGCCTGGATCGTATCATCCGGAAGCCAGGTATTGAACAGTTCGTTGGACTTCTGCCCGGCATAAATCTCCATCCAGTGAATCTTGCGCCGACCGTCATAGGCTGCTTTTACCGCCGAGTCCAGCACCCGGACGGTTGCCCTCCAAATATCCGGGCCGGTTCCGTCGCCCTCGATATAAGGGATGATCGGATTGTCCGGGACGTTGAGAATCCCGTCTTTCATGGTGATTTTACTGCCGTGTGCGGGAGGGATTGGTTTGGGGTCGGTCATTTCCTGTGTACTCCGGTTACTTCGCTACTTTAATCTGTTAGGTCAAGTCAATTATCCTGAATTCGGCGGTTAAACCCTTGGTTGGCGCGAATTTATTCGCACTTACCAGCGGACCGGCGGGCCCTACCACTAAGACAATGGTCCCGCTCATTTCTTCCCCGGGATTCTGAGTTATTGGTTTTTAACTCGCAAGGAACGAACCTCGACGAAAGGGCTGATCGAGGTATCTTATACCGTCCCCACTGAAAAACTGTCAAAAAATTTTACAGCGCTATGCATTCTGTAACATTGCCTAAAAATAACTATCTGAAAAACAGTAACATAGAATTACTGGTATCAATATTGCTTTTAAAGCGATGGGCATTTGATCAGGTTTTTCATACCAGCTAAATGACCGTCCGGCACCTATAGTTTACCGGATTTCCGTTAGGGCATGCCCCGCCGGGACGATGCGTATTTGTAAAGGCCCGGATTTGGTTCCGATTTGGATGCATGTCACCATCGACTGGACTTTTGTCAATTAACAGAGCGGAGGGTATTCATGAAAAAAAGTATAATTCACAATCGATTCGGGCTGCTTGCGATAATCGCAAGTCTATTGTTGATGGTCCCGTCGAAATCGATATTCGCGGTACCGATTACGTTCAATTTTGCCGGTACGGTCAACTCGGTCGGTAGCAGTTTGGGAGGTACCTTTTCAGCCGGTCAAACTCTCAACGGTTCGTATATTTTTGATTCCGCCGTCGGCGCAAGATCTGGTAGCGACTCATCATTTGCGGTATTCGATGCCCTGCAAAGCCTGAATTTCTCGATCGGCGGTTACAGCGCGTCATCCCTGTCCAGTTCGGAAATTCAGGTCGATAACGCGCCCGGGGCGCCTAATGATCGCTATGGAGTTATATCGAGGGCGTCTCAAGGGCTGAACGGGGCGATGGTCGGCGGTTTCGCTTTGGATGGCTTTGGTTTCCGATTGGATGATTCCACGAACAGTGTGTTCAGCGACGCACTCATTCTGCCGACCAGCTTATCGCTATCGAGTTTCGATAGTACCGCATTTTTTCTATTCTTTGTTGATACTTCGGGAGCGTTGCAACTCGTTGACGGTACGATTACCGGCCTGTCGACGGTTTCCCGGGTTCCGGAGCCCTCGTCGTTGGCGCTGTTATTATTGGGTTTAGCCGGAATTCAAAGATTCTCTTGCCGCCCGAGGTTGCACGGATAGGGTTCCGGAGCCCAGAGTGCATAGCGGAGGAGCGTGTCACCTCTGAAAGGTTTTGGGGGCGCAGATCCCCGGAAATGGATTAGGATTCGGCTAGAATTAACTTGCCGAATATTAAGTCATGCATGTAGGATGTGCTGAACGCAGTGAAGCCCATCATTCGAGAGTATATCGTGAAAGATGCACCTCCTGGCGCCGGCACATCCTGCGTTTTATCAAGTAGTTTTGGTTCGGAAACGAGCGAAAACTATTCCGGCTCCGCTCCAGAAGCACTCCATGGGAGGGTGTTTCCGGAAGGACATCGGTTTTGTGAAAAAACTGAACCGCTGCTCCGAATCGACCTCGAATAAAGCGAAGAATTCGGTTTCCCGGCCCATACCATCGCGAGTATCATGACCCCATGGCCAGGGGTCGTTGCAAAAGAATTCGCGGGTTTGGAGGTCGGAGCCTATGAACAGCCGGGACAATCGGTCAGCTTTGGATGAAGGCTCGCGAATCGGCGTGTATGAAGTCCGAGCGTTGATCGGAAGGGACTACTTGAGCTTGACCTACAAGGCCTGGAACCATCATCTGAATACGCCCGTATTGCTCCGCGAATATTTTCCTTTCGGTCTGGCCATGCGTTGCGCCGACGGGTTCCGGCTGGAATCGGCGTCCGACCCGGATCGGGAAAGATACGCGAATGGACTGTCGGCCTTTCTCTACCAGGCCGAAAAGCTTTCGGATATCGACCATGCTGCGATTCCAAAGGTTTTGAATGCGCTGGAATTCAACGATACCGGCTATCAGGTTACGAGTTTCGAGCACGGCCAGAGCCTTTCGGCATGGCTCGAATCAGGCTATTCGTTCCAAGAGGATCAATTGCGTATACTATTCGAAGCGCTTGTTTCGGGGCTAAAGGCGGTACACGAGCGCGGCTTGGCGCACGGGATGATTGATTCCGAAAATATTTTTTTACGGGACACCGGCGATCCGATGCTGATCAATTTCTCGGTGGGCCTGCGAGGATTTCCGAGAAACGAAGGCGAATTGTCTGGACAACCGCGCGAGGCTTATCTACCCGCCGAACAACGCCGGTCCAACCATTGTCCGGTTCCCGCGGACGATCTTTATGCGCTCGCCGCCACGCTGTATCGCTGTATCGCAGGCCGTGCTCCGGTTCCGGCTCCCGGCCGGTTGAAAATGCTTGAAAACGGAGGTACAGATCCGATGGCGGAGTTGATTTCATCGCAAGGTCGTGAAACGCCCGCACCCTGGTTCGAGGCGGTCTACTGGATGCTTCGGCCCGAAGCGAAAGACAGGCCGCAGCGAGCGGGCCAGGTCGAAACATTTTTGGCTGAACGCGCGCCGGAGTCGCAACCCGGCCAACAGCCTTCAAGATCAGGGACATTCGGATTGGCAGGGCTAAGGAACGCCCTGACGAGGACACGCTTGCCGATTTTCGCCGCAGTCGCTGTGATCCTCGCTGTGATGAGTTTGTCGGTCCGAAATTATCAGATCCCGGATTTCCTTGGCAGCCGAGATGCCAGTACAGATCCGGCCAGCGGGAAAAAATCGGGCGCCGGAGCGCCGGTGACAACCGATCGAAGTCATTTCGAATCCGATGCCGAAAAACCCGAGTCCGCAAGTGCGGGCGGAGTCGAAAAATCCTTGGAAAGCACCGGCCCTTCGGCAAGCGAGTCTGAATACCCTTCGGTTGGTTCCAGCGATGCTCTCAGCATCGAGTCGAACGCGACCGAAGCGGAACCGCCTTCGAATTCAGAAAACGATTCTTCGATGCCGGAAACGGCGCACGCGAAACCACAGGCTCCGCTGGACACGGTTGAGTCGGACCAGCTTGCTCGGACCATCTCCGGCTACCTTGCGGCCGCCGAAAAGAATCTCGCCGCGTTCAATCTCACGACTCCGGAAACGGGTAACGCCTATTCGAACTATCAGGCGGTTCTAGGCTTGGATCCCGATAACCGGGAGGCGCGATCCGGAATCAACCGGATTCTGGATCGCTATGTCCGGTTGATTGAATCAGCCCTTCAGCGCGGCAGCCTCCGGAATGCCGGGGTCTACCTGGCCAGGGCGGAAAGCATTGCCACGGATTCGCGGGTGCTCGATTCGGTCCGCTCAAGATTGACAAATTCAAGACAGGCCTTGTCGAATCGGCCTTAACGAGTCGTGAAAAATCCTGGGTCGAGGTCTTTCCACGAGTATTCAAATTCGATTAAAATAACGACAAATCAGGAGTGAACTATGTCTGTAGCTACAATAACCGCATTGCTCTTCGTGGTCTTTCTGGTAGTATTGGGTGTTACGATCTGGATGGACACCAAAAAGACTTATATCCTGCCGCCAAAACTCAATTATCAGGATGGCGGCCAAGAGGCCAGCGAAGAAAATGCCTCGGCGGACTATAAGGCAAATACCAAAATTGGCGATCTGATCGCCGGGGTTTCCGCGAGTGATTCAGGGAAAGCCTCGGCTTGGGCCGCGCTCGGTTATGAATACGAAAACACCGAGAGTGACGAGAGGAATCTCGTCGTCGAGCTCACGTTCAAATACCGTATTAAGCTCGATACGAATAACGATCAATCGCCGGTGCGCGCGAAAATCGAAACTTTTCTGAATTCCGACCGGGTCACGATCGTGGAAAATGCCCTGACCGCTCCGGCCCCGGCCAAGAAATCCAATGAATTCGTGAACCGCAAGCGGCGCCATATAACGGCATTGAAAGCCGGCGAGAATTTTACCGCCTTCCTTAGAATTTCCCTGGAAGCCGAAGCAAGCGCCGGCGGGAACTGTAGTGGTGAGATTGTTGCCAACCTGTCTGAAATTTATTATCGCCCCGAAGTGAAACCCATGTAATCTTCTTCGCCGGTCCTTGATGGAACCGGATCGCCGGTGCCGGGCCCAGCCAGTCATTCGGCCGGGCCTTGTTCCGAGGAGCCGGTGTGTTCTTTTTTTTGGACAGGCTCAGCCCGGTTTCGAGCGGATCACATCGGCGATGTTTGTACAGTTCAGAAGAGTTATCACGGATAACAAGATGGCCATTGCAAACCATTGAATGGCGTATGAAGTGCTGCGTTCCGGATTCATCTCGAGGGCCGGCCAGTACCGGTACAGCACACCGGGCATGGTTTCCTCCAACCTGACCACGTAGGGAAACACGGGGGTCTGGAACAATCGGGCGATTTTCTGCACGCTCAGCTGGTTAAGACGCAACGGCCATACGGTATCCCGAATCGGTTGATCAACGAAAAAGGGCCGGCCCGCCGGGACATGGATCGCGCCGAGCAAATGGATTTCTCCGCCCGGGGTGTCCAACTTCGGAAGTTCGTTCCGGCCGGAACCGAGATCTGTCCACCCCCGGCTCACGATGACGATCTGGTTCGCGGCCTTGAGTTTGAAGGGAGTCAACACTTCGAAACCCCTCTGCCCCAGGTAAAATTTGTCGAGCAGAAAGATGGAACGCTCGGCCAGATAAGTTCCATGCAGGTAGACTCGCTGAAAATCGAGTGATTCGGGACGATTCTGGATAAGATCTTCAATCGCGACCGGCTTTCCGGAAAGCCGTGCTTCGATCCTATGTTGCTTGCCTCGTTTTTCGTCGGCCCGGTCCAGCTGCCAAAACCCGAGCGCCAACAAAATGGCGAAGGCCAGGCCGACCGCCAACGCGGCCTTCCAATCGAAGCGTACGGTCAGTTTCAGGTCGGAAATATCCAGCGTGTGACTCCTTTATTTTCGTGGGAATGATGTTCCCGTCAGGTGACTGAAAGCCTCGACGAAAATCGCTACCGATAGCGACGGTTTCGGGGTGTACAAGCTTGAATGATACCGCTCGCGGCGAAAAACCGCCAAGTCGATGTCAGCGGTTTCTTCGGTCATGGGAAAATCAATTCAGAGTCGGGCCGAAGTAGATCACTGTTTTTCGGTCGACAGCGGAATCAACCCGCCCGTGATACGAAAGATATTCCCGAGTCCGTTCAGAGTCAGACCTCTGAACAGGAAATAGGCGGCAAGCGTGATCACAATGATCTGCAGGAACGGGGTCAGGTCCCGCAATGATGCATCGGCCCAACCCGGTGCCCCAGCGGATGACTTCAGCGCCGCTGAGCTAATTACATGGACTCCCCCTCCTACGGCATCGGATGTGCCAAATTGGAGTTTATTTATCACCAATCACAGAGAGGGGAAGTATCATGAAGGTTACAACAATCGGGGGGCAGGCATTGCAAAGAACATGTTTCAAATTTGCCCGGCGTCGACGAGCAGGGCAAGATGGCGGTTCGAAAAACGCTGAAACGGGACAAGGTTACGGAGTTTTTCAACCAGTTGCCGACGTGTCTGATCGGGATCGAGACGTGTGGCAGTGCGCATTACCGGGCCCGGACCCTGGCCCGGTTTGGCCAACCGGTGCGGCTGATGGCCGGCCAATTCCTGGCGCCGTGACCTTCAGAGCGGCAAGAACGACGGCAACGATGCGGAAGCGATTTGACACAGGCCATCCAGGCCTCTGCCCTTTGGGCGCGCAAAGCGCGTCCAAATTCGCTCCAGGCAAAATTGTGTGAAGCGGTGGGATGGCCCAACATGCGCTTCGTGCCGGGGCAAAAAGCGAAGCGCAGCAGGCGGTGTTCATGGTGCATCGCGCGCGCAGTTTGGTAGTCGAGAGCCGCACGGCCCAGGGGCAAACCAGATTCGCGGATTGCCCGCTGAATTCGGCCTCGTGGTAGCGCAGGATATCGAGAAACTGCGTGGCCAATTGCCGGATATCCTGGAAGATGCCGAGAACGGGCTGCCGACCCTAGCGCGAGAGACCTTGGCCGAGTTGCTGGAGCAATGGCGCTACTGGGATGAACGGGTCACGCATTACGATCGACAGATTGCGCAGTTGGCGGCTTCGAGTGAGCCGGCGCAGCGCTTGATGGAAGTAGAAGGGATCGGGCCGCTCACGGCGACTGCCGTGGTGGCGAGCGTCGGAGACGCCAGGGTATTCGAAAGGGCAGCCGGCAGTTTGCGGCCTGGCTCGGAATGGTACCGAGACAGCATTCGAGCGGCGGTATGTTTCGTTTAGGCGCCATTACCAAGCGGGGCGATGCATACTTGCGGCGACTGTTGATTTGCCCGGTGCCCGCAGTGTGCTGGCGACGCTGGCGCGGCGCGAGGACGCCAAGAGCCGCTGGGCCAAAAGTGTTCAGGAACGCCGGGGTGCAAATGTCGCGGCGGTCGCTTTGGCCGCCAAACATGCCCGGATTGCCTCTGGGCGATGCTGGCTAAAGGCGAAGCGTATCGGGCGGCGTGAGCAGCGCAACCTCGGATGTTCGAGTCGTGAGTAGAGAGTAGATAGGAAAGGAGCGCTGCGCATCGAAGCACCTTGCATCCTGGAAATCGACGGCCATCGAGTGTTCGTACAATCTCGCGATCGGCTTGCCGACGACAACGGACCCTTCATTCGATACCGCTGCCGGGACGATCAGGATCAAGAATCCGAAATTCGGGCCTTTCCACCAACAAACAAGGAATCACGAGGCTCGGTCCGATGGCTCAGAAATGACCGAAGCGATTCGATCGATGAAAATGAAGTCGGCATCTATGCGTTAACCCCGGACCAAGGACGGGCGGATTGATTGGGGATTTTATTCTCGTTCCCACGCTCCCGCCCGGGAACGCAGACTACACCGGCCGAGTTTCCAGACTTATTCGGGATTAATCGACGCGGGCGATATCATGCAAGGCTCGGGTTTAATGGGGCTCGGTATGCATTCCCAAGCGGAAGCGAGAGAACGAGGCAAATAGAAAGTGGGTGTCCTTTTTAACTTTGGTATCCTTTTTAATGATTCCCCGACAATCCATTTCGGGACACGCTCTGCCGCTATGACATTGTTGTTGAATCATCTTATAATCACGAACCCGAACCGCGGAAAACCGCCCAACCAAAGCCTAGGAGCCTGTCGGACTTAGGTGTTCGTAACGAGGCGAGTGGGAAATCGAGGGCGATTTTTCGATCATTTGAGGCGAATAGTGGTTCTATTGAACGACAAATCCGCCGGGAGCGGATTTGGACCGCGTAAGCGGCCCGCAGGGGGAAAACCAAGGATGGTTTTCATCATTATGATCGGAAAAGCGGACCGATTTCCCGCCGCCGCAGTAGAATCATCCTAAGTCCGACAGACTCCTAGGCATTCCACACACCAAAGCAATCATGGACCACACCACAATACGAATAAGTCTTGAGGCCGAAGCGCACGGGAATCGGCGCGGGGTACTCATCAACGACAGCCTGTCGCATCACATCGATGAAAGCGAAATCGACTCGCTATTGAATAAAGCCCGGCGCGGGCTTTGGCGATCCATTGAAAGCGAGGGTCGCGAGATCGGCCAAGCATTGTATCGAATGTTCAACGGCAGCGGCGCGGTGCTCGGCTCGATGCTGGCGAAATCCTTCGCCAAGGGCGGATCGTTGGTTTTGGACTTCGCATTACCCTTCGAACTCGATGCCTTGCCCGTGGAGCTATTGTTCGATCAGGGTTTCCTGCTGCTCAAAGCCTCGCTCCACATCATCCGCCAAGTCAGCGACCGCAATCGGCTCAATCAACCGCACATTCAAAAGCGTCCTTTGAAAATGCTGTTCATGGCCTGTTCGCCGCTGGATCTGCAGGATGCGGTGCTGCAATACGAAAAAGAAGAAGAGACTATTTTAAACAACCTCGAAGGCTTCCAGGTCGAAACCGAAATCGAGGATTCCGGCAGCCTGGAAGGACTGGAACAGCGTCTGATCGAGGCCGCGGGCTTCGACATCGTACATATCACCGGCCACGCCGGCATCGATCCCGAACTCGGGCCGGTGTTTTATATGGAAGACGACAGCGGCCATTTGGACCAAGTCACGCCCGAACGACTTTGGAACAGCTTGCGCGACTATCCGCCTCGGCTGTTGTTTCTGTCCGGCTGTTCGACCGGCAAAAGCGGCCCAGTCAACCAGGCCGAATCCTTCGCGCATCGGCTGGTCGAGGCGGGCCTATCGACCGTGCTCGGTTGGGGACTGCCGGTTTCGGACAGCGGCGCGACCCGGCTCACCGGCGAACTGTACCGCTATCTGGCCCAGGGCAAAGCCATCGACTTCGCGGTCAAGCGCGCCCGCGAAGTCGTGATGAAGGACGGCTATCACACCTGGCCCTTGCTGCGCGTGTTCAATGATGGCTCGCCATGGCTTCCGATCATCGCGCCGGGACAAAAGCTCAGACCGCGCAGTGTGCGCAAGACCGTCTATATCCATCTCGAAAACAGCCGGGTTCGGGTCCTGCAATCCGGCTTCATCGGCCGTCGCCGCGAGATCCAGCAAGGCAACCGCGTGCTCAAAGGCGCGGCCGCACGTTGCGGGCTGTTGATCCACGGGCCGGCCGGGGTCGGCAAAAGCTGTCTGGCCGGAAAGCTGATCGAACGCTTTTCGGACCGAAAACTGCTCGTGTTCCACGGAGTGCTCGAAAAAGCCCCGATCCTGCAAAAATTCGAGCAATGCTTCGAGCGCGAAGGCATCCAAAAAGGTCTCGACATCCTCGATGCACGGCTCGAATACGACGAGCGCATCAAGGCGTTGTTCCGAAGCGTGTTGAAGGAATTGCCGACCCTGATCGTATTCGACGATTTCGAACAGAATCTCGAACGTCACGGCAACGAATTCGAACTCAAAGCCGAAATCGTCGACACGCTCAAACCGATCCTGATCGCGCTCGAGTGGTGCGAAGGCCGCAGCCAATTGATCATCACGAGCCGTTACCCCTTCAAGCTCGAAAGCCGGGGCCGCAATTTGCCGGAGCAGATTCTGGAATGGATCAGCCTCGGCTCGATGCGCGGCGCGGACCTCGACAAGAAATGCAAGGAGTTGCCGCATATCACGCGAAGTCGCCATCGGGCGCTCTATGTCGAAGTCGGCAAAGGCAACCCGCGGCTCATGGACTGGCTCGAGCAGATCGCCGCGCATGAACAGCAATACGATCTCGAAGCACTCCAACAGGCGCTCCAACACAAAAGCGAAGACTATGTGCGCGAATATCTCGCCGAAATCATCGCCAAAACCGAAGGCGAGGAATTCCACACCTTTCTGCGACAAGCCGCACTTTACCGCCAACCGGCGCCCGCTATAGCTTTTGCGAAAATCGGTGATGTTGCAATGTTGGAACAGGGCGTGCGGCTTACACTGATCGAAAAAGAACAGATTCAGGGTCATGCAGCGCGTTACTGGGTCATGCCGGTGATCCGCGACAGTCAATGGGCCAAAGTCCCGGACCAGACCAAAACCGCGCTGCATGGCATTGCCTATGAGTGGTACGACCAGGCAATCCAGGAGACCGAATCGCCGGATTATCCGGACCTCGAAGAGGCGGTTCACCATGCCTTGGAATCCAGTCGAATTCCGGACGCGTGCGGGCATGCGGTTGTGCTCGGGAAATATCTATCCGATCGGTTGCTGTATCGGGATCGGCTCGGAATCCAACAACAGGTTGCCGGTTATATTAATGAGGCTGTGATTGAAGAATCGATCCGGTCAAAGCAGGACAGCGTTGCGGTATTATTCAACGCACTGGGATTTGTTTGGAATGATCTGGGGGATGCCAAAAAAGCGATTGACTATTATGAAAAGTCGCTCGCGATCGATCTGCAGGCCTTCGGCGATCAACATCCGAAGGTTGCGACAGGCTATAACAACCTCGGGTCGGTCTGGCAGGATCTGGGGGATGCAAAAAAGCCGTTGACTATTATGAAAAGGCGCTCGCTATCAATCTGCAGGTATTCGGCGATCGGCATCCGAATGTTGCGATGGGCTATAACAACCTCGGGGCGGCCTGGAAGGACCTCGGGGATGCCAAAAAAGCCGTTGACTATTATGAAAAGTCGCTCGCTATCAATCTGCAGGTATTCGGCGATCGGCATCCGAATGTTGCGACAGACTATAACAACCTCGGGTCGGTCTGGCGGTATCTCGGGGATGCAAAAAAAGCCGTTGACTATTATGAAAAGTCGCTCGCTATCGATCTGCAGGTATTCGGCGATCGGCATCCGAATATTGCGAGAGACTATAACAACCTCGGGTTGGCTTGGCAGCATCTGGGGGATGCCGAAAAAGCCGTTGACTATCATGAAAAGTCGCTCGCTATCGATCTGCAGGTCTTCGGCGATCGGCATCCGAATATTGCGAGAGACTATAAC
>JBOICY010000157.1:0-4101 GCA_050740335.1 Methylococcales bacterium
TCCGCGCCTTCGTCGATACAACCGGGTTTCCAATCGGCAATACCAATGCCTTGCGAGACCCGGACAACCGGCCGGTTCGTTATGTGAGTTGGCAGGAGGCACTGGCCTATTGCAACTGGTTGAACGAAGGCCTGAAGAGTGTCGAATCCGTGGCATCCTCGGAAATTTGCGAACGCGTGCGGAGCGGCAAGTGGCGTGTCGATCTGCCGAGCGAGATGGAATGGGAAAAAGCGGCTCGCGGCGGACTTCCGAATGCGGTCTTCTCCTGGGGCGATACGCCCGATCCACAGTCGGCGAACTATGCCGACTCGAATATCGGTGATACCTCCGCGGCCGGTTGTTTTCCACTCAACCAATTCGGCCTTCACGACCTGATCGGCAATGTATGGGAATGGACTCGCGGCTTGTGGGGATTCGATTATCCCTACGATCGCAACTGCGAGGATCGCGATGCGGGGAACGAGGGCTTACGGGTCGTGCGCGGCGGCTCGTGGGGCAGCCTCCGTGACTACGCCCGTTGCGCCTTCGGCAGCGGGGATCCCCCGGACTACCGCCTCGACGACCTGGGTTTTCGGGTGGTGTTGCGTTCTGCCCCTGTTCCTTAGCTCGGTACTCTGGAAACTCTGTACTCCGAGACTCTGGACACTCGGTCTCTGGAGGGGGTACGGGGGAGACTTCCCCCGTCGCGTTGGAAAACGCAGAATCGTAGGTCGGGTTAGCGCAGCGTAACCCGACTAATGACTTACGATACATCCCAAAATCCGCCACGATTATTCACTCCCCACACCCTCGAAATTCATTCCAACCCGCCCCCGATCCGCCGCATAGATATCCGCCTCGACAAAGGTTCGAAAACTCGAACAGGGCCAATCCGACGGGGTCAACGCGTACCCGGGCTTCTCGGGATTGTAATGGATATACTCCACATGCCGGACGAAATCCGCGTCCCTTGGCAACAGGTGTTCCCAATACCGGTGCTGCCAAACGGCCTGTTCGCGCTTTGCGATTCGAGCACGATTTGGCGCGGTGTGTAAGGCGGGGTCGCAGTGTTTGGTAAACCAGGTTTTGATCAACCGCCAGCGCGTCGCGAAATCGGCATCGTCCGGCGGAAGTGTCCAGAACCAATGCAGGTGATCCGGGAGCACCCCCATCGCGTCCACCTTGAAAGGGCGTTTGGAACGTACCGCGCGAAACGCCCCACGCAACCCCTTCACGGCTTCGTTCGAAGCCAGAATCGGTCGTCTTTGTTCGATCACGACTGTGAAGAATAAGGAAGTACCAGGGACGAATGCGCGGCGGTATTTCATCGGGGTTCGTTTGGCTTGGGAATTTAGGAATATGGTTTGTTGTCGGGTTACGCTGCGCTAACCCGACCTACGAGGCTTGTCATGAAAAATGGACGGTGGGTTTGATCGGTTGTAAATTAAGACGGTGACTGATTTAAATCCGGAGATCCGTCAACGACCACTAGACTCGAACAGCAAATTCTGCGTTCCCACGCACTCATACCGCCATCTTTGTCCTAACTCTTCAGAAATAAGAAGCTCTTGCTAAAACTAGCCGAAAATCCTTGCCTTGGCGATACGGCCAAAACCGCAACTACGGAATATACGATCCGGGTCGACGATCTTTGCAAGGTTTTCGGTAAAATCAAAGCGGTCGATCACCTCTCCTTCGCAGTTCCAGCCGGTTCCACCTGCGCCCTGCTCGGTGCCAACGGCGCCGGCAAGACCACCACGCTTTCGATGCTGCTCGGCCTGTTGCTGCCGACCTCGGGTTCGATTCGGATTCTGGGCGTGGACATGGTCCGCGACCGCTTTGATGCGCTGCCTCGAATGAATTTCACCTCTCCTTATGTAGATCTGCCGCAGCGACTGAGCGTGTTTCAGAATCTGGATATCTACGCCCGGCTCTATGGCATCCGCAGGCCCAAAACGCGCATCCTGCAGCTCGCGGAGGAACTGACTCTGACCGACTTCCTCAAACGCCCCTATGGCTCGCTTTCGGCCGGCCAACGCACCCGGGTCAGCCTCGCGAAATCCCTGCTCAACGAGCCGGATGTCTTGTTAATGGACGAACCCACCGCCTCCCTGGACCCGGCTTCCGCCGGGACAATCCGCGACTATCTGCGCCGCTACCAGCAATACAGCGGTGCCACCATCCTGCTCGCGTCCCACAACATGCAGGAGGTGGAAAGGTTGTGCGAAAATGTATTCATCATGAAGCAAGGCCGCATCGTGGACCAGGGCTCGCCCGTCGAGCTATTGGAAAAATACGGCAGGGAGACTCTGGAACAGGTCTTTATCGACATTTCCCGGGATGAAAACGCACTACTTTAACAACGCTGGCAGGTGGTTCGGAAGCCTCGGGCGGATTTTCGCGCTGGTACGCCGCTATCTTTATTTGCTGCGAAACTCCTGGCCCAGGCTGCTCGAACTGGCCTACTGGCCGGTCATCCAGGTGGTGCTATGGGGCCTGATCGACCGCTTTTTCGCGGACCACAGCGATTGGCTCGCGCAGGCCGCGGGCATGTTGATCGCGGCGGTGCTGCTGTGGGACGTGCTGTTTCGCGCCCAGCTCGGAGTTTCCATCGTGTTTTTCGAGGAAATGTATTCGCGCAACCTCGGTCACCTGTTCGTGAGCCCGCTGCGCCCGCACGAACTGGTGTTCGCGCTGCTTTTCATCAGTCTACTGCGGACTCTGTTCGGGGTCGGGGCCGCCGCATCGCTGGCTATCGCGTTGTATCGGTTTTCCATTTTCGACCTGGGTCTGCCTCTGTTGGCCTTTTTCAGCAATCTCTTGGTGATGGGCTGGGCAATCGGCATGTTCGTCGTGGCCTTAGTGATGCGCTACGGGCTCGGCGCCGAAGGGCTCGCCTGGGCCATCGTATTCGCGTTTGCGCCGCTGAGCGGAATCTACTATCCGATCTCATCGCTGCCGGTCTGGGGACAGGCCATCGCCGCCTGGCTGCCGTCGAGCTACGTGTTCGAAGGAATGCGCGGGGTCATGCTGCGCAAGGGCTTTTCGTTCGAACTGTTCTTCGATGCGGTCTGGCTCAATGTGCTTTACCTCCTGATCGGTGCCTTATTGTTCCTGCTTGCCTTCAGGGCCGCGCGGCGGCGCGATTTGCTGCTGCACGTCGGGGAATGATTCATGCCCGCGGATCTCGTGTCGACCTACCGATTCGATACCCGTAACGATCAACAACGCGGGCAGCAAATCCAGGCCGTTCTCTCGGAACTGGAGGAAAGCCGGGTACCCCTGAAGTGCGCCGCCTGTGGCTCGATCATCACCTACCGGGAAGCCGGCATCAACCTGGGCGGCCAGCACGCACGCTGGCTGACCAATCCGAGCGGATACTCCTTCTATGTAGGCTGCTTCGACAGCGCCCCGGGTTGCAGTCAACTCGGCAATGAAACCGCGGCGCACAGTTGGTTTCCAGGTTACGCGTGGACCATCGCCCTTTGCAAAGGTTGCGGGTTTCATCTCGGCTGGCGATTCAGATCCCGGGTCGATGAATTTCACGGCTTGATCCTCGATCGCTTGGTTTCGACGGCTCCCGACTGATGTCTGACGCGTTTGTTCCGGCCGATTGTATCGGACCAACGGTCATTCCAAGCAGGGCCTTGGCTTTCCCTTAGCGAATCCCAATGTAGAAATGCTTGAATTCGATGCCCGGAACCCTGCGCCGCTCGATGAAGGCCAGTGCCTGTAAACCGTCTGCGGCGGCACTAACTCGGTATCCCTGGTGCTGCAGGCGGCGCACCAGCATGTCCCGGTTGGTTTCGTTGTCGTCGACGATCAGCAGGTCGCCGGCCTGCGGTTGGACCTCGGAAGCGATTCGGGTAAGAGTGTTCGGGTCCAATTCCAGCGGAGCATTGTGACCCTGCGCATCCCCTCCGGGAACCGTTCCAATTTGCGTGGCTTTAGGGGAAATCAAGATATCGATCATTCCGAGCAGGGTTTTCCCCGCCGTATGGATTTTGCCCAGATTGCCCGCGAAGGGTTGCAGTGCACTGTTTTCCGCCTCTTCCAGAAGCAATTCGCTGTAACCGATACTATGATTGATCGGAGTACGAAAATCGTGACGCAGTTTGGCTA
>JBOICY010000158.1:0-3022 GCA_050740335.1 Methylococcales bacterium
TGTCGGAATGGAACACTCCCTTAACTTAACGGCATTGGGGATAGACCGGGTGGTCACTCTGCCGGATGAACTGATCCAGCCATTACGACGCCACTTGGAATCGGTAAAGACCACCCATGAAAGGGATCTTGGCGACGGTTTCGGTGCGGTGTATCTCCCGTTTGCGCTGGAACGCAAATATCCGAACGCACCGCGTGAGTGGGCCTGGCAGTATGTATTTCCCGCGCCGCAACGAAGTGTCGATCCCCGCTCCGGTGTCGAAGGTCGCCATCATTTTGGCGAGCAGTCTCTGCAACGGGCCATCAAAAGGGCTGTTCGCAACGCGAAGATTCATAAACCGGCTGCGTGTCATTCGCTTTGGCACAGTTTTTGCCGCGCATCTTCTGGAGTGCGGCATGGATATCCGGACTGTGCAGGAACAGCTTGGTCATCGGGATATTCGAACCACTCAGATCTATACGCACGTGATCGAGCTGGGCGGCAACGCGGTGCTGAGTCCCCTCGGGTCGGTTTTGGGGTACCATTCGCCTGACTTTGGTGATTCCAGGAAGGGCGAAGCCTGATCGTTTGGCCCGTTGGGCACCGGCTTTTTAGATTGTGAATACTCCACCAACTAAAAGCCGGTGGAGTATTCACAGCTTAACTTTTCAACAAACTCCGTGATCTCTGTGGTGAATAGTTACTGATTTTGTTGGGTTAGGCAAGGCTAACCCAAGCTGCGTTTTGACTTTTACGACCTTCCTGAGGGCGGAGAGCTTAAGGTTCCGAATTTTGATCCGCGGCGAGTAAAAGAATTGATTAGCCGCGCGAATATTTCATCCCAATAGATTATCAAATCCTCCCCGAATCGTCCCGTAATATCGGATGTGATACCAGAACCTGCCAATCAGCTCGTGCAACATCAAGTTATTCCAGTAAGCGGCACTGATACTCGGAAACCACCGAATAGCAGGCAGAGTGTCCGGCTCTCGGTCAAAAAAGATCGTGGCCGCGGGGATTACGATAAATCCTGCATGTTGAAAGGCTTCCATGGCCCTCGGCATGTGGTAGGCATGGGTGACCAGGACAATTTTATGGATGCCGTTCGCCTTGAGGATCGGGGCTGAAAATTGGGCGTTTTCATAGGTTGTGCGGCTATTCGCTTCGATCCAGTTGACTTGACCCAGGAATTCCCGATTCAAAATATCGCGCATCAATTCAGCTTCCGACAGATCACCCTGAAAGGGTTTTCCGCCGCTGGTCAGGATCGGCAATCCGGTTTGTTTCTGGATGACCGCGGCATAGCGCAGCCGCTCCAGACTCAGGTGATTGACGGTATCCCCGCCGAAATCCGGAGTATTCAGATGACGGCCGCCGCCGATTACGACGATCGCCTGGCTTTTGTGTTTCTTGTAAGTAACCAGCGGCTCGGTCGTGAGAAAGCCGGCGAGGAAGCTCTGAGTAGCGGGCAACGCGGTGAGATAGATGAGTATTCCCGTGAACAGCAGCAAGCCCGCTGAAAATTTTTGTTGATGGAAGATCAGGCAGATCAGGCAGATCAGGCAGATCAGGATCAGGATACAAAACAAACCGGGCGGTAAGGCCATCGACTCGAAGCCTCTAAGGATCAGGAGTTCAATGGAATGTTGCGCCGCTGGAATCATCCGACAAGTTCTTGCGCCTGCATGTCGGAGTGGTAGGAGGAGCGCACCAGCGGGCCACTCGCGACGTGGGCGAAACCCATTTTCCGGCCGCTTTCCGCGAGGCGGTCGAATACTTCCGGAGTCACGTAACGCGCAACCGGCAGGTGATCCCGACTGGGTTGCAGATATTGTCCCGCCGTCAACATGCTGCAGTTGCTGGCGCGAAGATCCCGCATGACCTGCTCCACTTCTTCGATTTCCTCGCCCAATCCGAGCATCAGGCCGGATTTGGTCGGAATATCCGGGTGATTGGCGTGGAATAGCTCAAGCAGTTCGAGTGAACCCCGATAACTGGCGCCTGGCCGGGCTTTTTTGTACAGACGCGGAACGGTTTCCAGGTTGTGGTTGAACACATCGGGAGGGCTTTCCGACAGAATCCGAATCGCGGGTTCGATGCGCCCCCGGAAATCCGGCACCAGAAATTCGACCCTGGTGTCCGGGTTGCGGCGCCTGATCGCTTGAATACAGTTCAGGAAATGCCGGGCGCCACCATCCCTCAAATCGTCCCGATCCACCGATGTGATCACGACATAACGCAGTTTAAGCGCAGAAATCGTCTCGGCGAGATGTGCGGGTTCGTCGGGGTCGAGCGGCCGCGGTTTGCCATGCGCCACGTCGCAGAAGGGACAGCGCCTGGTACACAGGTCTCCCATGATCATGAAAGTTGCGGTCCCTTTGGAAAAACATTCGGGCAGGTTCGGACACGCGGCTTCCTCGCAGACCGAATGGAGTTTCTGATCGCGCAGCAACTTTTTGATTTGCTGGACTTGTCCGATCGACGCGGGCTTGACTCGGATCCACGGCGGTTTTCTGAGCGGAGCGGAGGGCACCACTTTGACCGGTATGCGGGACAATTTGTCCTGGTTCCGCTGATGAGTCTCCGGCGTAGTGCGCGATGGCGCGTTGAAATCGGGTGTTTCGGACATATTGCGCGTTGAACTCCTGTTTGGCGAACTATACGAGTAGCAAAGTCGGTACTTGGTCTATTGCCTGTCGCAAGTGTATCTTGAATTCGCTTGCTGATCCAGGAAATGCAGACCGGTATTTCTTTTGAGGGGATTGCGCAGGTAATGATAATGGTCATGTGGTTATGCTGAGGATATCGTAAACGGAGCCGTTGACACGAAATCTGGCGAAGAGCGCCAGGCAAGGGCAAGATCGACCATTTCCTTTGATTTCGAGACCACGATGCTCTTACGGCAGAAGAGTTTAAACCAATGCCTGTTACGGCAGTTATTACGCTCAATATCTGCCCGGTCACTTTCTTGCTCCTGATCAGCTTTTCGGCAGGAAGCAGGCTGGCATACGCCTCCCATTGCCTCCGTACAATAGAACTGCAC
>JBOICY010000159.1:0-2283 GCA_050740335.1 Methylococcales bacterium
CGATGCCAATCAGACAAGGTGGCAACTGGGCGAAAAACTGCGTCACCTTGTCTCGTTTCAGCGTCTTGCGCAGCACCACCTTGCCCGGCTCGTCCACCCCGTGGATTTGAAACACGTTCTTTGCAATGTCTGCCCCCCGATTGTTGTAATCTTCATAATGCTCCCCCTCTCTGTGATTGGTGATAATTACTCTCCAATGTGGCACATCCGATGCCGTAGGAGAAGGGGGAGTCCATGTCATTAACTCAGCGGCGGCGAAGCCGTCCGCTGGAGTGACGGGTTAGGCCAACAGCCGCTGCGCGCTGGATTGACGAAAGTTCCCGCCCGGAATGCGGCAAGCGTCACCTAAACCGAACCAGCCCGTAAAGAAAAGCCGAGCCTGGCCGTAATCAGGGAAATCAAGTCGTTCCTTCCCGAATCGGATTATGGTTGCAGTTTGTTGCGCGCAACGCGAAGCGAAAACGATCGCTCAACCGGCAGTTTATCGCCGTCGGCAGCCCGAGCGAAGCACTGCTTATCAGGTGCTGCAAGGCTGCCTCTCGAAACCGGGCTGGCCGGTTGCCGGAACCAGGATGAGGAAGGTTTTCCGGTTGCCGCGTACATCGAACAGGATTTTCGCAAGTATTTGGACTGTGGCATCCTGGCGCAGGCAGCTTTGCTCGGGCACGGTGCACCGGCTGCGGTTACGATTTCCTGAGCGCATTCTCCTGCAAGGGACGAGGGGTCTGTCCGTCCTGCAATACACGGCGAATGGGGCAGAAACGGCCGCACACCTGGTGGATGACGTGTTTCCACAAGTCCCGGTGCGCCAATGGGGGCATTGTCTTTTCCCAAACGGCTGAGGTATTTCCTGAGCCGTGATGCCGACCTGCTCAATCGCGTATTAAAGATTTTCTTGAATAGTGTGGAGAAGGCGCTTCACTCAGGTTGCCCGGATGCACCGAACCAGGGTCGGATCGGTGCTATCACCTTTGTTTGCCTCGCTTCGGTTCGGCGCTGAATGGTAACATCTGCCCTTCCGCTGCTGCATCATCGAGGCAGGCTGTTTAGCTCCGAAGGTGAAGCTGTGCGGTTTGACGAAGCCACACTCAACAATGAAGCCATCGCAAAGGTGCAGGCGGAGGTCCGGGAACGGGTGCTGCGTCTGTTCAAGAGACGCGCGCTGCTTTCGCCGGAAGCCGCAGACGCGATGCGCGCTTGGGGACATGAGGGCGGTTTTTCGCTGAATGCCGATGTTGCCCGGTAGCCGCGCCGGACCGCGCCGGGTTGGAGCGCTTGCTGCGCTACTGCGCCCGGCCCGTCTTCGCAAGCGAAAGGCTGCAGGGCAGATCGAGACGGATCAGCGGCTGATTTACCGGCTCCCGAAGCCGAAGCCCGACGGACAAACCGTTCTCTATCTCACACCCTTGGAGTTCCGGCAGATAAGCTCGCAGTACTGATACCGCCTCCGCGCAAGCATCGGCATCGTTACTGCCTGGTGTTCTGGCTCCGAATGCCCCGCTACCTCAAGTGGTGACGGCCTACGCCGGTTTGCCCCTGAACGCTGAAGCCTCGAAAAGAGATCGAGCGCCGATGGCCGCTGAAGATCTGCCGGAAACTGAATCCGGAAAGCCTTCTCCTGCCGCATCCCTTTGGGCGATGCTGATCGCCCGGATCTACGCAATCCTGCCCTGGCAGTTTGTCCCCGAAAAGCGGCACGCGAATGAAAGATCGTTGCGTTTCTTGCCCCGAAACCGATCCGATTCAGCGTATCCTGATCTGCCTCTCGGTGAACCGACCACACCGCCTGGAATTGCGTCTGCTCGCGCACCACCGGACTGGATCGAAGCGGATTTCGATCCAACGGTTCTCAATGAATCGGAAAACGTGGAACCGATTCCAGAATTTGAGTTTGATCAGACCGTGAGTTGATACGACGAAGCACGTCACTTTTCAATCGCTGTTCCGATTGCCTGATCGGACCGACATCGCCGTCTTTTTGTCTTGTTGATCCTGAATTCCTCTTTGCGGCTATAGCGTATCACCGAACACGCACAAAATAAGCATCCCGGTCCACTTCCGATCTCAATTTACCTCTTGCGGTTAGCGCCCCTCGTACAAAAGACTTGCATTTCGTCTTGGCATTTTTTTACAAACGTCCGTTAAAACTCCTATTCATCAAGCCCACGACGGTCTTGCTTTTGGATTTGCACCTGGATAAGCGCGAAGCGGCGATCCTGTATGATCCATACGAAATGACAAGCGTCCGCCTTTGGAAAGCGATCAAGGACGAAAACAAAGGTT
>JBOICY010000160.1:0-9088 GCA_050740335.1 Methylococcales bacterium
GATGTACCTCGCTGGATCGAGGCAACATTATATTATCATTATTTACGCAATACCCTCTATTCCCGAAAAGTCGTGGGTTGGTCAATGAATCAACGAATACAAGCGAAATTAATGAATGATGCATTACTGATGGCGATCTGGAAACGTAAACCGGCTAAAGGATTAATCTGGCATATCGATCGAGGCAGCCAGTATGCCTCTGCCAGTCACCGTGAGATCTTGAAACGACATGGGATCGAACCAAGCATGAGCCGCGAAGGCGATTGCCGGGATAATGCAGTCTCTGAAAGCTTTTTCCATACCTTGAAAACCGACCTGGTTCATCACTGCAACTTTAGAACGGTAGAGAGGATGCTAAACACCAAATATTTGAATAGTTCGAGGTATTTTATAATCGAATACGACTGCATTCTGCCAATGATTATTTGTCACCGGTAGATTACGAAAATCGTCAAGAATCTGCGTAGCTTTGTGTCCGGAAAAGTGGTGACACATCACGCCCAAAACTCCGCGCGGCCAAGACAGCAGCCGGGCAGGTTGACCGGCTGGTCGTGGCATCCAGAGAACTATGTGTTGAGAAACAGCCTATTATGGGTAATCTCAACCGCCCTTGATTCATTCCTGTCGTTCCACGGCTGGCCGACGAGCTTTCTCATCAGTCCATCGATGTTGCGGGTGATTAGGATATTGTATACGAGCCGTGCAAGATCTTCCGGCTTGCGGGGAAAGGCTCTCAGCGACATGGAGAAACCAATATCCTCATAGACGATGTAATGCCAATACCCCGGCGGTATGTATAGAACATCGCCATGATTTAATTCCGTGATGGTTCCCTTCAAATACTGCAGGGCCGGGTATTTCTCGAAGTTTGGGTTGTCGATATCGACATGGTATAAGCTGCTGAACGAGAAGGGTACCCGGTATAGATATTTCGTCTGGTCAGGCGGAAACAAATAAACGCGTTTCTTGCCACCAAAATGGCATAGTAAGATATCTGCCAGATCGATGTCGAAGTGCATCTGCACTTTTGCGCCCTTGCCGCCCACGAACAGTACCGGGAGTTTTTGGAAGAATTTAAGCCCGATATCCGGATAGCTGAAATCCTCGGTCAACTCGGGCGCCTGGGAGAGGATATTGTAAAAAAACATCCGCAGGTTGTTTTCGCCGTTGCCGAGCAAATCCAGATACTCTTTCAATTTCATGGTGGCGGTGGGAGCATGTTGGTGTCCCCGGTCTCGGGCAGGCCTGCTGGCGTAGAGCGGGACCCGCTTATCGCCGGCCACCTTGCCGAGATACCCGAGATTCCATTTTTCCCGAGCGGGCCAGTCTCGGGTGAGATGCTCCATGACGAGAGGTATTTTATTCTCTTTGTAATTCCGGATGAAGTCGTGTTTCGAAATCGATCTAACGCGTGGTGTCGGTTCTAGTTTGAGCATGGCCAATCCTAAAGACAGGTTTACAGAGATGGCAAAGACAGGATCGGGTTCTTCAATTACACCTATTCAGTCTGGGTTTCAGCCTGGGTTTCTTTAATGACACTAATCCCCGTTAAAGTATTGAGGCCCGTATCCGATGTTTGTAATCGTGGCTTTATAGATCCGGCCTACCGCGTTTTTCAACGAATTTGCTATCGTATTGGGGATTGGTTTTTATGCGGCTGAGCTACAAACGCCCTTCCAAGGACGAAAACAATAAACGCACATCCGAAAGTGATTGTTCGATCAAGGCTTCCGGAACTTCCGGAGCCTGATTCAAGGAGAGAATTCTGATCAGGACACCTGCTTGTTCCGGAGTTACGATTTGGCCCGGCACGATCTCACTGTATAACCAGACCGCCGCGGATTCCGGGGCCGGGGCATTCGATTGGCCATTCAGTCCGGCCACTTTCAATAACAGGGCCGAGACCAACAGATCCATCACACCGGCCGTGCACTGCTGCTGGAACAAGACCTCGGCCGAATTGAATTTCTGTTGAGCTGTTGTCAATAATGGATTTTCGGGTTTGTTTTCAAGACCTTTCGTCTCGAACAGCGTGCGTGCCTGGGCGATCGGGGAGGACTCGCCAAGGCGCTTGAGGCTCCGCAAAGTACGCGCGTCGATCACGGCAACCGGTACTTCCGAGCGGGATAAATCCTCTGCCGATTCCTCATCGGCATTTTCCACTTGGTTCAGTACGACGAGCAAGCCGCCGCCCGAACCCAAAATCTGTTCGATACGGGCTTTAAACCGATTTTGAATGGCTTCGATCAATTGCCGCAATCGGCTATCATCTTCTTCGACCGGTCGCGTGGATTTTTTGGCGCCGGTTTCTGTTTCTTCCAGGACGAATTCGTCAACCGGAACCGGTGCTTCTGGAGTTTTCTGGATCGATCCGGGTTCCGCTGCCGCGAGATCGTCGATCAGGGTCTGAAGCATTTTTTTGGAAACGCCGACCACGTCTTCGGTTGCATCGGGGCTGACCACGTTCTCGAACAAATCCCGTTTGCCTTTCACCAGGCTCGCGACCCGCTGTTCGTAGGAGTCTTCCGCCAAGAGCAGGAAAATCTGCACTTTCTGTTTCTGCCCGAGGCGATGAATCCGCGCGATGCGCTGGTCCAGCACGGCCGGATTCCAGGGCATATCCAGATTGATTAACACCGTGGCGGATTGCAGATTCAAGCCGGTGCCGCCGGCGTCGGTGGAAATGAACACCTGCAGTGCCTCGTCATTCTGGAATTTTTCGATCAATTCGCCGCGCTGATGCGATGGAATGCCGCCATACAGCCGCACGCAGCCCAATCCGATCGAGCGGACCAGGCTTTCGACCATTTCCGTCATCAAGGCCCATTGCGAAAACACCACGGCCTTGCGGTCGCTTTGCAGGCACAATTCTTCCAACAGGCGCGCCAATTCGTCCAGTTTCGGCGAACCCCGGGTTTCCTTGTCCACCAGACCGGCCGCGTTACACGCCATGCGGGCCTGTTGCAGGGCGGCCATCAGTCGATTTTGTTCTCCGGGTGTCAGAGGCCTGCGTTTGCTTATCCTGGCTAAACGACCCGCGGCCGACAATGCCGAATCGTGTAAATCCTGCTGCATGGCGCTCAATGGAATATCCAGGATCACTTCGGTACGATCGGGCAACTGGTCGCTCACCAGCGTTCGGTTGCGCCGCAGCATAACCGGAGCGATGCGCCGCCGTAGCTCCGACAGATTGCGATAACCGATCACCTTGCCACGATCATCGGTAATATGGAAATCCAACAGACAGCGCCACAAAGGCCCCAGCACGCGCGCATCCACGACCTGCAATAAACTGTACAAATCTTCCAGGCGATTCTCGAGCGGGGTACCGCTCAGCACGAAAACATAGCGCGACGGAATCAATTTGACCGTCGACGAAAGCTTCGTACGCCAGTTTTTAATCCGCTGAGCTTCGTCGAGGATCACCAGATCCGGTTTAAGCCTTTCATTGATTACGCTCAGATCCCGCAAGACCAATTCATAATTGATCACGGAAAACAAGGCCTCGGCCCGATATTGAACCATGCGGTTTTCGGCGCCACCCTGAATAATCTGCGCCGAATGGGCTGTGAATTTCTGAATTTCGCGCGCCCACTGATGCTTGAGCGAAGCCGGACAGACCACCAGCACGCGCTGCACGCCTTCATTATCGGCGAGCCAGGATGCGGCGCTGATGGCTTGCAGGGTCTTACCCAGACCCATGTCATCGGCGAGCATGGCCCTGCCGCGGGAAGCCAGAAACGCGACGCCCTCGCTCTGATACGGAAACAGCCGGGCTTTAATGCCCGGTAACACGCCATTGGCGCGCAGAATTTCCTGCTTGATTTTCTGGCCACGCAATGCCTGCGCCGCATCGTCGGCGCATTGGCGAACAGTTTGGACGGCATCATCGCCCAACTGAAAATCATCGCGTCCGTACACCTGTTCCGACAAACGGTAAAAATCGTCCGGCACGCGACCGCTGAATACCCCGTCCTGATTGAAAAACTCCGACAACAGGTCCATCAAATCAGGATCGATATCCGCTTTTCGATGCAGGCGAATCACCGGTCGAGTCGCCGACTCCCACGCCAAGTACACGAACGAGACCGGGCATCCGGCCGCTTTGAAATTCTGATAATCCGGCTGCTTGCTCGCACAATGTAAAGCCGCTTCGATATGCTTGCAGGTACCCAAACGGTTGCTCGCCAGATCCGGGCAGGTGCAATAATTCATGCGTTGATCCAGCGAACGGATTTGCACCTGATAGGTTTGCTGCCGGTGCGTGCTCGATACAATCGATGACGCTTGCCAGGTTCCGAAACCCGGATTCCCGCTGATTAGCTTGACCCGGACTTCGGTCCGGCCTTTTTTCACGCGCTCCTGAATCGCTTCATCGACCGCGCTGCCCAGGACTTTGGTATCTTCTTCATCATGAGTTTGATCGGCGTAGGCGTATAAAACCGCGACGGCGTGTCTGCATATTTCGACCCCTGCATGGCAATCACAACTAACGGTTAATTGATCGTCCGAATGGGTCAACTCGATCCAATAGGGTTCGTTGTCCTCGGCATCCTCCACCTGCGCGGTCAAGCGGTCGCCCGGCATGTCCAGCGCAAACACCCGGTTGTCTGAAAAGTAAGCAAGCCCTTGTCTTAGCAATTCATCGGAAGCAATCGAATGCAACCCTTCGCTATCGTAGAGGAAATGATCTTGGTCCATATCGGGCTCTTCCGCGTTATTATGATGTCCGTATTGTATCCAAGGATTGGCAGAATTTGGAAAAAGATCCTACGCTTTTCCGCATTATCCGATTGGCTGTTAAACTTCGCGGGGGTATCAATAGAAATTTGAATGTATGAATGAAACGCTTATCCTGAAAGCCGCGCATTTCGCGGCGATGAAGCACCGCGATCAACGACGCAAGGATCATGCATCGTCGCCCTATATCAATCATCCGATCGGAGTCGCTCTTTTGCTCGCGGAGATCGGCGAGGTGGATGATCCCGAAGTGATTGCGGCGGCCTTGCTGCACGACACGATCGAGGATACCGATACGAGTCCCGAGGAACTCGAAGCAATGTTCGGTGCACGAGTCCGCGGGATTGTCGATGAGGTGACCGATGACAAGAGTCTGAAGAAGGTCGAGCGCAAGCAGCGCCAGATCGAACATGCCTCGCAGTTATCGTCCGCCGCGACTTTGATCAAATTGGCGGATAAAATTTCAAACGTGACCGATATTACGAACGCTCCACCAGCCGGATGGGAACTCAACCGGAGGTGGGAATACCTCGACTGGGCCGCCGCGGTGATTTCGAATTGTCCGAAAGTGAATCAAGCCCTGGAAATGCGTTTTGCGGAAGCGCTGGACGAGGGGCGGGCCAAATTGGGCAGTTTGGATTAGGGATTTCCAATCTCAAGGTTGCGGCGCGCCCGCGCCTGAAATTTTATTGATCTTTTAACCTCGACCGCGGCCTGGTTTGTTTATGATCGTTCCGGTGTCCGGGATCGAGTAGAAAGGTATCGAGTTTTTCCTTGATGGACAAGCCGAGCAGCTTGAGATCCTGCCCCGAAACGGATTGGGTTTGGGTTGATTTCAAAGCTATCCTGGTCATTTCGACCAGTCCCTCGGCGGACCTGCGGGTTGTTTCGATACTCCCGGTCTGCTTAGCGATCGCAACCGCGATCCCCTGCGCATTGGATTCGATGTGAGCGACCGCGGCGCCTATTCTGTCAAGGTGGTTTTCGGCTTCCCGGGAGTTTTCAACGGTTTCGCGCATCGCGATGTCACCGCACTTCATCGCTTCAACCAGCTTTCCCGCGTTCTGTTGGATCTGTTCGATCATACTTTGGACTTCGAGCGTCGAAGTCTGTGTTTTTTTGGCAAGGGTCCGGACTTCGTCGGCGACGACCGCGAAGCCCCTGCCGTGTTGGCCGGCACGGGCCGCTTCGATTGCGGCGTTCAGGGCCAACAGATTGGTTTGCTCGGAAATGCTGTTGATGACTTCCACGATATGACCGATCTTTCCACTCTGTTTCTGCAGGTTGCGAACCTGATCGACCGTACTGTTGATCTGCGATTCGAGACGGTGAATGCTGGAAAGGGTGTTCTGAACGACCTGTTGGCTGGTTTGTACACATTCGACGCCCGAGCGGACCGAACGCGTAATTTCGTTGATGCTGCGGCCAACCGAGGCATTCGAATCGTTCAAAGTCATAATCGCTTCTTCGAGATTTTGAGTGAAGCGGTTTTGGTCATCCGCTCGTAGCCGGATCGAACCATAGGTCTCGATCAGTTCCTCCGACATCGGAACGAGACGTGATGCCGAGCCGGTTATGTTCGCAACGATGTTTTCACAGCGCTCGGTAAATTGATTGATCCGATCGGTCAATGGCCCAAACACCCCGGCATTCGGGCTGTCGAGGGACAGTTGGAGATCGATCCGGGTCGGCGAATCCAGATGATCGAATGCCGCAGCAAGGTGCTTGACTTTCCGTGACACGGCCCTGCTGCAGATTGTGAACGTGATCCCCGATACCAGCAGACTCTGTACCAGTAACAGCAGATACACCGTCGATAGTGTAAGCCCGATCGATCCCGAAAAAGCAACCTGAGTCAGAACGGCGCCGGAGGCCAGGGTCGTAATCAGCGCACCGGCAACCGGGAAAACAAGCGAGGGACCTCTTGTCGATAAAACTTTTTCATCCATCGTGAATACTCCAGAATCGTACTTTTGTAGTTTCCATTATTCTAGTTGAACAATCGGGTTCCACAAGGGACCACAGTTCGTCACCACCAAGCCTTCGATGTATTTGTTGGTTTTTTCGAATAACCGGGCTTCGGTTCGGCTATTCCATCTCGGTTGGTCTCGTAATCGACAGCAGTCGAGCGATCGATTTGGTCGTAGCGCTCCATTTTGCGGGGACTTCCAGATGCGCGACACAGCCGGTGGTCAGCAGTTTGCCGTCTTCCGTCAAAGGCAAGGGCTCACGGCACAGATATTCGAGCAGAGTTTCCAGTCCGGGATTGTGTCCGACCAGGAGCACGGTCCTGGTCTCATCGGGGCAGGTTTTGAGGACCTTGACCAGGTCGTTCAGGCTGGCATCGTAGATTTCTGGATTCCACCGGATTTCGTCCGCGTCGAAAGACAATTCACGACATACTTTCAATACGGTTCTGCGTGCCCTTTGGGCCGGTGAACTCAGAACCAGGTCCGGGGTCAGTTTTTGATTTTTCAGCCACAAACCAGCTTTGGTCGCGTCTTGCTTGCCTCGTTTAGCGAGCGGGCGATCAAAGTCGGTTTCGGCATCGCTTTTCCACGAAGATTTTGCGTGCCTCAATATCACTAAGTGCCTGGTTTTTTTGCTCATGGCTTGCGTCGACTGGGCGGAATATCAAGTTGTTGCCTGGATCGGGAGAGTCCCGGAGTTGATCGCACGCGCGGGTCGGTTGACCGCTTGGCGGCAGCCGGCGACCGTGAATAGCTGGAACGGATTTTGACGGGACATTTGCAAGTGGACAGAATACCATAATACTGAAACTATTCGCTTAGACAATTTCTCGAGCCATTTACCGCCTATGGAGAACCGAGTGGCTACGATAATGAAACGATTGATTCGCCGTTTATCGATTCTGATGTTGGACTGCGCCGGGCTAAGCGTTGCCGATGAGGCCAGTCTCGAGGCCGTGTTGCGGCAATTGTTGAATGGGCAAGCCGCGGCCGCTCTTGGAATCAAGGGTCGCCGGATGGCATCGCCAGAGATCAGCGAAACTCTGTTGAAACGATACCGGGAGCAAGGTCTCAAACCGGTGTGGGTCACTCCGGAGAGACCGGGACTGCGCGCGGGGATTCTCTATGAGACATTGAGGTCGGCACCCGACGAATGGCTCAAAAGTGAAGATTACCGGGTCGGCGAGATCGGCTCTTTCTGGTAGAGCCGCAATGAGGAAGATCTGGCCAAACTGGAAATATTATTGAGTGTCGGTCTCGCGGCCTATGGGGCCGATGTCCTGGAAGGGCGCGCCGACCCGCGCAAACTGGATGCTGAATTGTTTGCTAGCGCGCGCAGCCTGCGGGTGGATCCCGTCGAACTCGCGGTCGAGGCCGTCCGCACCGACGATCTCGGCGGTTTTCTGGCTTCACAACCTCCGGCCCATATTCAATAACGGCGGCTCAAAAAGGCCTTGTCCGATTATCGCGCGCTGGCCGCGGACGGGGAGACTCTCAAACCGGGCATGGAGTCCGAACGAATCCTGATGGTCCGCCAACGCCTGATTCGAAGTGGTGATTTGTCTTCCGGCAGCCCCCATCCACGACGATATGATCAAGACCTTCAGACCGCAGTCAAAAGGTTTCAAAAACGCTACCATCTGGAAACCGACGGCGCGATCGGCAAGAAAACCGTGGTAGCCATGAACATTCCAATCAGCCGCCTGTTCCGCCGGATTACCATCAATATGGAACGCTGGCGCTGGTTGTCCCCTGATCTCGGCCTGAAGAATTCTCTGGCTAGCATCAAATTCATGTTTCCGAACGCCTTCAATGTCTATCTGCACGACACCCCGACGCAACATCTGTTCAAGCGTTCCCGGCGCGATTTCAGCGACGGTTGCATCCGCGTTAGCAGACCCCTCGAGCTGGCTTCCTACCTGCTCGGAGGAGCGGAAAAAGGCTGGGGTATCGAACGGATGAAAAAAATCATCGAAAGGGGCATTGGAACGCCGACCGGGTACCGGCCTGCCCGTGTTCCTGTGCAGACTGGCTGACTCCGGGCAGAATGGCAGATGCGCCAGAAACTCAAACCCCTGCCGTTCGACGATGAAGAGATCGAAGACCTGCGCCAGACCCGGTCTTCGCCGGTTCATCCCGCCGAGCGCTCAGACCGCGCCAAGCAGAAAGACGCCACCGGGGTGAATCAAAACGGCACGCCCGTCCACAGCTTTCACTCCCTGCTGGCTGATCTGGCCACAGTCTGCTACAACGTCGCATCGACTCCGCTTAACCCGGATGCCAAAATCATCCTCACTACCCGTCCCACTCCTTTGCAACAAAAGGCTTCCCTACTCCTCGGCGTCAAACCCGAACGTACCCGGTAACGCTCCCTGAAT
>JBOICY010000161.1:0-15673 GCA_050740335.1 Methylococcales bacterium
ATGCCGGACTTGGAACTATTCGGAGGGGAAGGAAACGACCACAACCGTCGAACTTCCGTTGGGTCCGTGCGCAAAGAACTGAGAGTGCAAGGCCGATAGAGGTCGACGTCACGCCAATACGGCTACCCGAACGCTTGTTCCCTTCACGATTCGACAAGCTCCGAACGAAACAAGCATGCCTTAAAGAAACCGAAGCCGTTCGTGGTGAGCTTGTCGAACCACGAACGGCTTGACCATTTCCCAATCATCCGACGGGATCAGGCGCTGTATTGCGCTCGCACGATGAAGGACAGGCAGCCTGCGGCTTTGCGGCGAATCCGCCTTAGGGCCGCGCGCTTTCCAACTCGGAGCTTGTCCAATTCACTATCCTCAGTGCCGGGACTTTGGCGAAATGTTTGGTATTGTTGGTCACCAAGGTTGCTCCGAGGCTCAGAACATGGGCGGCGATCAGGCTATCGTTCGTGCCAATCGGCATCCCTTGACTGAACAGCCAGGTTTGCAGATCCGCATACTGCTCGGCGGCACGGGCGTCCCAAGCGTAGATATCGTGCAATCGTTCGCACAGCTCGGTGATCAGCGCAACATGCTTGGCCGGGTTGCCCGAACGCTTCGCTCCCAGCATGAGTTCGGCGTAGGTGATGGCGGAAACGGCAATCTCATGTCCCTGCTGAACAGTGGCATCCATGGCCTCCAGTACTTTGCCGGGATTCTTGCGGAGGATGTAGCTGCAGGTATCCGTATCCAGGATGTAAAGCATCAAAAAACGACCCTGGTCGTTTCCATCACTTCAGGCCGCGAAACCATGAAATCGGCATCGGCTTTGTCCATCTCGGCGAACGATGCCCAGCTTTTACGTTTGGGCGTGATGATGACCGCGTTGCCCTCGCGACGGATCATCACTTCGTCGATTCCGACGAATTGGAATGGCTTGGGAATGCGAACCGCTTGACTCTGCCCGTTTCGGAACAGTTTCGTGGTGATTGCTTGCATGATCTTCTCCCGCTCTAAATAGATATAGGTATAGTCTATGCCTATATCCATTCTAGTCAAGTCCCGCAGGCCTTTTACGACTGCATGGATGCAGTAGAAAGAAATGCAGCAGCGATCGCCGCGGCGCAGCAGTTGCCCAACCGATCCTCCGCATGATTCAAGCACCTTCAATAAGTTGTAAGGCGAGTTCACGTTTCGCCGAACGGCTATCCATCCCGGAATCGGATAAACGCATCCCGTCGATCCGGAGGATCGGGCAAGGATGCTTGATCCCCTTTCAGTCGATTGACATTGCGTTTCACCGGAAAGTAGACTTTTATCGTCGAGTTCAATTTTGGAGTTTCAGTTAATCCATTTCGGGACCGGAAGGTCTTGCGGAGGGCTTGATCGAGGAACATCGTAAAGAAGTTGAATTCGATGCCGAGCGTTAAACCCTGTTATGCCCTTGATGCCTGCCCGCTGCTTCGTCTCGCCCAGGCTGAGCCCGGTATGGGAAAGGTCCAGGAAATCCTCTACTCCGCCCAAAAGAGCCAATGCCTTGCAATGATGCATCAAATCAACCTCGGCGAGGTGATCTATCGGATCGGCAAAGTACATGGCTGGCCGTTGGCCGAACGCAAACGCGGCGAAATCGCGCTGCTGCCCATGGAAATCATTCCGTTCGATGAACAATTGTTCTGGGAGGCGGTTAGGTTCTAGTAGGCAGTCAATTTGAATCACATAAATCCGTCATTCCGGCAGGGATTGCCGGAATTCAGTTGCCAGGGACTGCAACTGCAGCGACCACATCCTTGTGTTCTGGACCCCGGCCATCCCTGCCGGGGTGACGGGGCATTGCAATTTAACATGACTGACTACTAGGCCCTTCATGGAATTTCGTATGCCGACGCGTTCGCGGCGGCGCTGGCAATCGCGCGTGCCGCGATTTTGCTGACGGCCGATCCGGAATTCGATGTGTTGGGGGATCGGATAGCGAGGATTGCGGTGTGAGTAAACTATGCAGAGACACTGGCCAATGCGAACCAAAGTCCAAGCATTTAAACTACGATTCAGGCGTTTGAACCCCCATTCGCAAGAAATTCCACGTTATCATTCGATTACACGACGTTATCGCTTTGCTAGGTCGTGCACGCTAATTGCCCGACAGTCCGGTTCTTCTGTAAAGAGCCGTAATCGCCGCCCCAGTATTTTGTGGAGGCACTCAGACGCATCGTTATCCCCACTGCGCTCAATGTAATCGACCAGCGCGGCGAGCACCACCGGCGTCGCGGCCACCGATCCGAATTTACCAAGTGCAAAGGCACTTGCCCACCACACCCCCCGATCGCTGTCCGCCAGCCGTTCCAGCAGCGCCGCGAGCACCACCGGCGTCGCGGCCACCGATCCGAATCCACCAAGTGCTTCGGCACTTGCCTCCCGCACGTGCCGATCGCTGTCCGCCAGCCGTTCCACCAGCGCCGCGAGCACCTCCGGCGTCGCGGCCACCGGTCCGAATCCACGAAGTGCTTCGGCACTTGCCCGCCGCACCTCCCGATCGCTGTGCGCCAGCCGTTCCACCAAAAATTCAAAAAACGCTGACGTAGCCGCTGCCAATCCCAGACCTGCAAGATTCCTAATAAGGTCCCGGTAGAAAATTTGATTGCCTTTGTGGAGTTCCAGCCGTTTTAGCAGCACCGTAATTACAGCTCGCGATGCCGGTGTGACGAGGAAATCAACAATAGCGTTTTTGGCCGCGTTTGCTTTGTAAAAATCAGCCCGCCCATTTTCATCTTGGTATTGGCTTGACCCGTAATTTTCAATTAGGGTAGCTAGGTGGCCCGAGCAAGTTTTATCGCCCCATCGAGCATCGATTTGCATTAGTCCGCCTACAGATCTATTCAATGCTCGGGCAGGATTCTGTGTTCTGGCAATCTCATAAGCCATCCTATCCCTATACTTCCACCAGATTTCGAAAACAGCCGTGCTCAATCCGTCGATCAGAGCGGCGTGCCTCTGTCGTATTCGTTCCGGGATTTCAACCAAACAACGCCCAGCCAACGCCAGCCGATGCCGAAAGTAGTCGTCACCCGTCGGATTAGTCTCGGTAGGTTCGGGGTCGGCCAAAATTTCTAACAACGGAGACGGGTCTTTCAAGAGCCCGGCCAGCAGCACGACCACCTCTTCCCATTCCGGCAACCAGACTTTCTTATCCACCAATACCGCGATGGCCTTCCAGTTCTGCGGACCCTTTTGTTTGGCCAAGGCCTGCGCTCGGTGCGCGAGTTCATAAGCTACCAGGTATTCCTGAAAGGTCAGATGGATAAACGCATAGCCGTCACCACACGGAACCAGAACGGCGTCGCGGCACAGCGCATCGGCGAGCTTGCCGTCGTGTTCCTTCAGCCAGACCCGCAAAGGATCGTCAGGATCGAGTTTTTTCAAATAGGCTCCATCGCCCAACCACCATTCATCGATGGCTTCCGGGGAAAGCAACTCGTCCGGGAAGAAGTGTCTCGCCAGAGCGCTCAACAGCCGCCGTTTCGCGACGACCAGGGCTGGGCTTGCCGGTGTCCGTCCACGGGCCTCGTCATCCCGCACCCAGATGCCGAGCAGTCCGTCCAGAACCCGTTCGTAAACGTCGACCCGGCGCAACGGAAAGCTCAGGGGCGCCTTATGGCGGTCCGGGACATAAGCCAAACACAGCAAGGTTACCAGCAGAGGGTTCTGCGCCATACCGGCGACGGCGTGCTTGTCCCGCAGTTCCTGCAGCATCGCGCGGCCTTTGTCTTCTTCTTCGCCCTGGAAAAAACCCTGGACGAATTTTTCGGTCTCCGCCCATTCGAAAGGACAAATGCGAAGTTCGCGGCGCGGTCCTTCGGGTTTGAAGTCAGTCGGCAAAGGCTGATGAGAATAACCGATGATCCGCGAGGTCATGAAAATGCGAGCGCCGGTGATGGACGCCAGTGCGTGCAAGGCGGGCGCCAGTCGGTCATGGCCGGTACGTACCTCGTCCCAGGCATCGAGGCATAACAGCAGTGGCGGCGAGCGAACCGGGTCGGTTTTCCGCCAGAATCGATCCCAGACCCAAGGGACCAAAGTGTGTGGCAAGCGGTAGTGGGCGATCAGCGCGGCGAGGATAGCGGCAACTGCCTGTTCGGCCTCGGTCAGGACCCGGGGTTCCTTCAAACAGCAATGGCGAATCTCGTTGATCGCGTCGCGATCCTGGAAGGCATGGGCGACAAGCGACAGGTGCACGAACAGCGGCAGGCAGCAGTCGTCGATCGCAATCTCGAAATTTTCGATTCGCTGCCGAAGGTCTGAGGCCGCCGTTCGGGTAAGGTGTTTGAGCCACTCGGTCTTGCCACTGCCGGGATCTCCGAGGATCACGGCGATTTGCAGCTTGGGCTCAAGTTCCGCGAGCGATTCGGGTTGGATTTCTTTGCGCTTTTCCTCTTCATCCGATATCCCGGCGCCACGGAAAGCGTAAATCCGTTTTCCGGTCGAATCCTGCTCTTCCCTGTATCGTTCTTCTTCCAGCCTCCCCTGAAACCGGCAATGCTCCCGCGCGCGCAACTCCTCGAAATCCCGGACCGGCTCATGCGGGACGACGCGCAGCGGTACGCGCAGCGCGTCGAGCGAACGGCCGAAGCGTTGGAGCAGCGGATTCCCGGCGAGTGCTTCTTCGGTATGCCGCAGATATCCGATCAGTAACTCGGCTCGATGCGAGTGGATTTTAACGAGGTCTGCAAGTGTGGCCATTAAAGTGCGCGAAGAAAGCTCCGGAGTAATCGATCGGTTGGATTCTATGCTATCACCGAAAGGTTATCCTAAAAAGAGCGGTTCAGGTTTTCAAAATTCCGTTCGTCCTGAGCCTGTCGAAGGAAGGTTGTCGAAGGAAGTGTGTCGGGGACTTAATGGAATTTTGAGAGAGTCAACAACCGACTGTTCCGATAGTAGGCCGGAATTATAGGATGTGCCGACGAAGGAGGCGCATCAATCGCGATCGATGCGCTTCGTCCCTCAGCACATCCTACGATCTGCCGATTCCGGCGATCAGGCAGCAGGCTCCTCCGGCGAGAAGGCATCCAGCCGGATCGCGTACGGTCTGGCTCGATCGTAGCTCGAATTGTCGCCGGTCTCCGCACTGTAGTCGTAATAGTATTCGTAGCTCGACATCAACACGTAGCACGGGCAGGCCGCTGCGGTTATGCGCACAATGACTTGCCGCTCTTCCAGCTTGCCCGCGAGCCCATCGGCCAGTTCTTTCCAGTCCGCCGTAAGACCTTGTCGTTCATGCACCGCGCCGTGCGTGTCTCGAATTCCGTAGAATCGAATTCCGGAGCCATGGGAACTGTTGCGACCCGACCGGTTATAGAGGCTTCCGAATGTAAATACTTCGATGGCCGGACTCGCGCCTATAGGGCTTTTCCATTGGTCCGCGTGGCGGAAAGCTGGGCGAGACGAAGATTACTCAGCAGATCGTCGGCGGTGGCCATGTCGCCCTTGATGCGCGCCGCGACCACCGTATGCGCCGTGCCTTCCCACCAGATTCCATCGCGGTCGGTGTTGAAGTCTATGCCGGCAGCGGTCGATTCACCGAGGCAAGGCTCCGCCACTTTGCCGTTTTTCAGGACCCAATCGACTCCTCGGCCATAGCTTCCGGCATTTCCCAACACCATCAAGCCCCACGTGTTCACATCGGTCGGACTGAACGTGCAGTTCGGCGTGATACCGTCATTTGTGGTGCTGGTCGCGAAGCGATCCGCTTCGCAGGCGCCCCACATCGATGTGGCGAAGCGTTTCGCGTGCAAGGCATGATCGCGCCACTTGGCTTTCTCCGGACCATCGGTTTGATCCGAGAGACGCATGAAGGTCGCGTACAGATCCAAATTATGCTCGGTCGATTTCCAGGTTCGCGCGGTGGGATTCGGCTCCCAACCTTCGTAGCCGCCGGTGAAACCACCCGCGCCGAGCGGATCATGGGTATGCGCCACGACCCATTCACCCAGACGGCGGGTGGCGTCGAGATATTTCTGATCCCCCAAAACTTCATAGGCCCGCATCCAGGCGAGCATTACCCAAGCCATGTTGCCGGTATCGGTGCTCGCCTGGTGGATATCCTCGAGCCATTGCTTGGTCCGCGTATTCCAAAAACTGGGTAAGCGCGCCGTCGCGGCACGGCCATTGGGCATCCAGCCCGGCGGCGAGGCGATATCGCCGGCTTGATAGGCGTTTCGCAGCCGCCCATCGTTGAAGTAACGGTCATGCGCTTGCGCATAGATCAGCGTATCGGCCAAAATTTTCGCCCTCCGCAAATCGTCGGAAGCACCCCGCGCGAGATAAGTGTGCAACGCGACCGTATTGTCATAGACATATGCAGCATTTTTCAACACCGTATCGAAGTCGTTTGCGGGCGGCGTCGGGAGCGTTTGGTAGCTCTGCAAGAATCGCAATTCATTCGGCCGCTCCTGGCGGTAACGGATATCGTCCACATAGAACGTCGCACCCTGAGGATTGTTGGGGGCGTTCGCCATCCAGCCGAATCCGCCGATCACGGAACTCAGATCGAAACCTTTCAGAGATATCGTGTACTGTTTACAGTCCCGAGTTAAGGTCAACGGCTGTCCTTGTTCCGGGACGCGGGGCAGTGAGTCCGGATAGGGTGCCGAAGCGTATTCCGAAAATGGAAATCGCCCGACCCCGCCGACAAAGAACTCGACCCGCTCGCCTCCCTGTTCGCCACGCGCCCAAAACCTAAGCTCGGTCGCGCCGCGCAGATCCAGGCCGGCATTCCGTTGATCCTCCCAATTGCAGGCCGGCGCCGTGGCGGAGCCATTCAATACACCGTTTTGAAAATACCACCCACCCGAAAACGCGGAATCGACGGGGTGAAAGGTATTCCTGATGCAAGTACTCCCGCCGTGGCACCGGGTGGACCAGGTCTCGTCGAAACCCACCGCCGCGATTTCAGACGGATTGTTCGGATTCGGCACCATCGCGCAGCGCGCCGCGAAGTGATTGCCCGCGGCACCGAGATCGTTGTATACGTCGACCGTCGACTGGAATTGGTCCATCACGGCGTTGAGATACTCGTACGCTTCGACTTCGTTACCAAACGCCTGCGGCACCATGAAAATAAACGGCAGGTACGACAAATGACGAAGAAAACGATTGAAAATTTTCACAGACCCTCCTATTCGAACCAATACCAACATCGCTTCGAGTTTGCCGACGATCACCCGAACGAATGACCGTCGGATTCGCTTGCTTGTAATGTTTTGGAAGTGCCGGGGTTGGAGTATGTTACGTCTGGAAGAAATTCGGGATAACCAGATTGTCTGTGGAGTACCCCGAAATTCAAAGACACTCAGCCCGTTCGTGCTGATCCAGTCGAAGTACGAATGGCTCGAGACTCTCACACTTCGACTCGGTATTGCCGGCTTTCTGTGGATTGACGGTCTCCGGGGTCTGGTTCGGTGTTTCGCAAGGTTGGTTTTGCCGTCCTGCCAGAGCTTTGGCAGCGACCTCGCGTAAATACTTGATGGGTTTTTCTGTCTTCGACTCTGGTTTTGGTTCCGGCGGAAAGGGATAGCGTTTGCTTGAGGGCTCGGTCATTTCGGTTCTCCTTAATCAAATGGATGCTGCATCCATTGAATAGGGAGAAGCCCAATGATGAGTTACTCCTCGCGCACATGCGGCCCGAATTTCTTATACAAGCTCCGTTGAAACACGTTTTGGTGTTTTCCGTACCCGCTCCTTTATTTAGCAAAATGCCGATGGGGGATCCCGCCTGGATTCCTGCTCAACGAAATCATGGAACTAATGAGAAATTTTGTGCGTTGAACAGGAATGAACAGGCTGTTTTGAAGGAGCCATACGGAAAGACTGCACGATTGGTTACAAAGATCGCGCGGTAAAGGCCCGTTCCTTGTTTTATTCAAACCGCATACGCACGGTCATCGATATCTGCCTGCACCCGGATAGCGGGACTATGGGAACCGGCGGGTCAACTGGAAAAATTCGGCAATGATCAATAGTGGGTAGACAAGGACGGTAATTTCCTTTTGGAGTATTTTTATATCCTGAGAAAGTCCGGAATTCACTTCAATGGTTTTCTGTTCCTGCCAGCGACGAAACGTGGCATACCTGCGTTTGCCAGGCTCGTGGCAGGAAGAACCGCCGGCCGGATCGTAACCATTGATTTAATAAGTCCGATTCTTCAATACCAACCGAACGCAAGTTGAGAAACCGGCCAACCATATACGGGGTGGCTGCACTTGGGCCAAACTTGCCGAGGGTTTTAAAGGCATTATCTCGTATGAACATATTCTTGTCCAATAACATATCCGAGAGTCGGATGACGATAACCTCGACGGCCGCAGTCGGGCCCATTTCTCCAATCACCTCAATCGCGGCCTCTCGAATTTCGTCGCGCTGATCAAAGAGCAAGTCGGTACACTCCTGAATGATAGTACAGAACACCGCGGCGAGTTTTTCCTTGCCGAAGTCTTCGGATGTTCCATTTGCCACGCCCCGGCGCTCATCCGCAACTAAATCGGTGAGACGAATAGAGATAGCCCGGACGGCTGCAACTGGACCCATTTTACCAATGGCCTCAGTAACTGCCGACGAGTCAAGGACGGGGATTCGCGTAGCGATTTCGCTTCGCAGAGCTAACATATCTTTTTCATGCATGGCCTTTATCCGATTAACACTATCCGGTGTGGTCGAAGCCGAGCCAAGCTTGCATAGGGCTTCGGCGGCCGCATACCTTACTGTTGCGCGCTCATCCCCCAAAAAACCGGAGAGCCGGTCAACGATATCAGCGGTGGCCGCAGCGGAACCCAAATTGCCGATTACCTCGATAGTTGCTTCTCGCAAATATGGTTCATCTAGCAAGTCAGCGAGCCGTTTAAGGATTGCCGGATCAGCGGCGACCGGACCGAATTCGCCGATCACCTCAGCGGCTGTACCTCGCACGGCCAAGCTTTCATCAGCAAGCAAGTCGGCGAGGCGTTTGAGGATGGCCGGATCAACAGCGGCCGGGCCGAGTTCTCCGACTACCTCAGCGGTTGTACTTGTCTCGGCTAATCCCCTAGACGCGAGAGCTTCGGCGAATAGAAGATTATAGACCGCCGGAGCAGCGGCCGTGACCAGATTAGAGATGGCCGTCAAATATGAAAACCCCCACCTCCGGCGTTCATCGGCAAGCTGATTAAGGATGTCCGGATCGCCACCCCGGATTGAGCTTGGCATAAGCTTTCCTTCTGCATAACGCAGAAACCAATTGCTATGCGCAAGCCTTAGGACGAACCGGCCAACCAACTCCGGGGTAACTGCGGCCGGGGCCAGCGTACCGAGGATTTTGGCGGCCGCATCTTGTATAGAGTACTTCCCATCTACGAGCAAGTCGGAAAGCCGGTCAATAATTGCCGGGGTAACTGCAACGGAGCCCAACTTGCCGATGGTTTCGATAGCCGATTCCGCAGTTGCGGGTTCATCGAGCATGTCGGTGAGTCGTTTGGTGATAGCCGGATTGACTGCGGCGGGGCCGAAATTGGCGATGACCTTGGCTGCCGCATTTGACAACTCCGGGCGCCTATCCTCGAGCAGTCCGAAGACCCGGTTGAGGATATCTGAATCAGCAGTCGGCGGACCGAAATTGCCGATGGCGTAAATGCATCAGATCGCACGTCGGGATCGTCATCTGAGAGCAAGTCGACGAGTCGGCTAATGATAGCCGGGGAAATGTTTTTGCCCAAATACCTGTGGCTAATGGCCGACATGACCTCTTTTCGCATGTTCGAGTCATCAAGCAAATCGGCGAACCGTTCGAGGATAGCTGGATCATCATCTACCATCCCGAGTTTAGCGATGATTCTCACGGCCACCATTTGCACAGAGCGGGACTTATCAGCGAGCAAATCGGCGAGCCGACCAACGATATTCCTATGGACCGACCTCGGAGCGTTATCTCGATAGAAAAACGCCCAATAGAGGATGTGAATAATATCGACAATCTCCCAATGCTTGCCGACTTTCCCATCCATTAGCATGTCGACAAACCGGTACAGGATGGTGGGATCAGCATCAACCGCAGCCTGGGCGACCTTGCTTATTACATGTAGAGCCCATTTTCGCGTGCCGGTATTGTCATCTCCAAGCTTCTTTCCCACCCCTGTCATTAGAGGTTCATCTCCCCAATAGCCATTACACTGACCCAATGCTGGTAATGAGGCTATGAAATGGTCATTGAAATAGCCCTTCACCTCGTCAAATGAATAAACTTTGGCATTTTCAAAACATACATCCATCGCTTGGGTGGTCAACTGGTTCAACAAATCCCAATGTTTTTCCCGCGTTACAGGTTCGATTTCAGCAAGGCATAGGCACGCCAGCGCGAGCCGGTGGCGGAACACGTCGTCGCCATGCGGATTGAGAGCCGTAGGGTTTGGATCGACAAGCATTTCTAGCAGTGACACCGGATCTTCAATCAGTCCGGCCAACAGAACGATGACCTCCTGCCACTCCGGAAGCCAGGCTTTCTTCGAAATAATGGGTGCGAATTCCGCCCACGATACCGGCGGTGCCTGTTTGATCCTGTATTTCCCGGCCAGGTGGCAAGCCGCGAGATACTCGTGGAAGGTCCGGTGCAGAAAGAGCAACGGGGTGTCGATATCGGTGCCGACCGCCACCAGGATGCCCGTGGCCTTAAGTTCTGCGATCAAAGAACTGGCGTCGTGGCGCTTGACTACTTCGTGGGTGGGCTTGAGTTTATATAGATTGAACAGTTCCTCGTCGAACAGGTCTCGCAATTGGGTTAGTGTGAATTGATCCAGTTCCTGCTCCCGCAGCCGGTAAGCCGCTGGAGCCAAAAATTCCAAAACTGCTTTCACGTATCCGTCATCGAGATTCAGCCGTTGCGGTTGTGCATTCCAATCGCGCAGCAATCCCTTGAGGCACTCCTCATAGAGTTCAACGCGCCGGTTCGGGAAGTGGTCCCGCTTGGCTTGGTAGGTTCTGCACAGCAGTGTCAGCATCAAGGGGATCCGGGCAAGCGCCGCGAGCCTTGGTCGAGTATTGAGAGTGTCGAACAGGGCATTGGCCCGTCCTGCAGGGTTCTCCCCGAACCATACACGCACAAATTGATGGATTTGGTTTTGGTCGAAGGGCAGGAGTTCCAGTTCGTTGCCGTCACGCAACGGCAAGCCGGTGTAGCCGACCAGACGCGAACTGATGAGAATCCGCACGGCGGGGTGTGTGTCGGCGAATTCGCTGAGGCGCTGGCGCAGAACCTGGCGCTGGGATTCCGGCACTTCGTCCAGCGCGTCAAGTAGCAGCACTGCGCGAACATTTGTTGCATCCATTGCAATCGGCTGTGATCGGAGTATCTCGTTCTTCGGGACCAGCCGTGCTTCGAGCAGCCGCCGGAACACCGGGCTTTGGTGTCGGCAGAAATACTCCAGCAGAGTGGTGTCGAAATCCGGATTATTAGCCGTGAGGTCCGACAGACGCGCCCAGAGCGGCAGGACCGCATCATCGACCGTGATGGTCTGATCAGCCAGTGCTTTCAATTGCGAGAGCGCCAGATGTCTGGCTTCGAAACGCAACAGCCATGACTTCCCGAAACCCGGATCGCCGAGGATCACCGCACGCCGGTAGCGCCCCCCGGTGCCTGCCTCCCACACAACGGGCGGCGGCTTGGGCGCCTCATCCGTTGTACGACGCCCACGATTGTGATCCGGCTCCAGGTCCTCGGTACGTGCGCGTTTGTCTCGGTAGGCCAGCCCTTCAGCCGGCAGACCCGCCGCGCGCTGCCGTTCGCTCTCCTTGGCGAGCCATTGGTTATATTCCTTGCGATCATGCGCCTGCACCATCTGGCGGATCGCATCGAACTTTTCCGAACCCGGATCGAGTGGTTTCAAATGATCCGGGTAGTAGATTGGCACGTCGGCCGCGGCCTTCGCGGTTCGTTCCAGAAACGCCAAAGCCTCCTCGGCGGGCTGCGAGCGAATCTTTACGAGATCGGCGAGAGTAGCGGGCATGATTGACGTTTGCTCCGGATTCGTTCGGCAAGCACGCGAACGATTTCTAATTCTTTAATTGAGTCGATAGCCCAGAATCTTACCGGATGTAGTGGCGTCGGTACAAACAGCTTAAGTTTCGAGCCGACTCGCTTGTTTCCTTCGTCCTGAGCCTGTCGAATGAAGCCTGGCGAACCGCGAACGAAACAAGCATTCAGTCAACAGCATGGCGGTACAGGGTCGCCCCGTATCGGGGCCAATCTAACATAGATTTTCCGACTGCGACAATGCAATCACGAACATTAAACGGGCCGGAAGAGCGCAATTGGCCGCGCAGGTACGACCTGGAAGGGATTATTAAAAATTAATCAAAGCAGCCCTTTTTTGGCCATTCGATCGATAGATTTTTGCCGCGATGTAACCATAGATTTCAGCGCTGCCTATCCGTTGGCATGGGACGGGAAAAGTTCCACCGTTCCAGTTTGAATCCAACAATTATCGTGGGGGACAATTGAATGACTACTTTTGAAGTTCTCACTTCGTTCGCATTGGGTTGCGTCGCGGTTTGCATCGCCAGTGAACTGACCAAGCGGACTACTAAACAGTTCAACAAGGATACACCAAATTCCGAAGAGCATGCGAGCGGCGATCCGGCAGCAACAGCGAGTTCGGAGCCTGAAATTCCGATTTCCGAAAAGCCCCGCACAAAATTCCCGGTTGTGTCTTCGGGATTTGACTGGCTGCGGTGCGCGTTGGGATTACTGTGTCTTTTCCTACAGATTCCGTTGATCATCGCGAACTCATATATCGTATCGTTAGGCCTGGATGTCGTTTTCGATCGCAGCGGCGACATCCTGTTCAACCTGGACCTGGGTGGTTGGGACCGTGAGATCACAGACTTCGATTTGATCGGAGCCCTGATTTGCTTGGCGCAATTTACCTGTGGAGCAGCTCTCTACCATGCGATTCAGAAGGAAAAGCGAGACTATTTTATCATCGTCTTTACGGCCTTCGGTCTATCGTCTCTGATCGGCTTCGAAGTCTACGTCAGCTTCCTTCGCGGTCTGTGGATCGAAACGGTGAATGGCTCCGTAGACCCGAACTATATCGCTTTCGCGAATGGTTTGGGGGCGCTCGGTTGTGCGACGACCGAAGTTGTGTGCGGTGTTTTTGCGGTGGAGTATTTTGTCGGGTCCCTGCTCGCAACTCTGATCTATGCGGTAACCGCACCTTTCAGATTCATTGCGGATTGGTTGTCGATGTGGAGCTTCGGACTCGTATCGAAGAAACCCTCGCGCGATCAATCCTCCCTGCTCACGGTCCTGGGCCAGTCTATCGATGCCGGAATCATGTCCCCGTTACGAGCCATTGATGAGGCCGTGCTTAAGGGGTTCCAGAGTTTGACTAATCATAACCCCAATCGAGGAGGAGCTATGAAACCCATTTTCATGATTATGCTGGTCGCCATTTTATTGATTACCTTGCCGGGCTGCGACGCTCAGCTATCGAAGCCAAAAGCCGGCATTGCCTGGATCACCGCCCTGGACACCACCGATTCGGTGCAGCCCGACCGCTTCGCCGTGATGCGCGACCGGATGATTCCGGAACTCGTTCTGAGCCGTTTCCGCCCTGGCGATACGCTGCATTTCATCGACCTGTCGCAGATTAGTGGCGATAAAGTAAAGGTATTTTCTCACGAAGGTCCCAAACACCGACTGGCCATCGCGCTGACCGTCTGGTACAAATCTACGATACAGCCCCTCGGTATCCGCCGTTCGAAAGCAACGGACATCGTTGGAGTCTTGGACTACGCTCGACGCATTCACGAATTGGAAGCGCAAGGTCGCCGTCCGCATCGGGTCGTGGTTTTGATTTTGACCGACGGCAAACCCGAAGGCATCCAAACTACAAGCACCGGAACCATGCCGCCGGATATCCAAGTAGGTTTCTGGGGGATCGATGCGGAAAACCAGGAAGCCCTGACCCACTTTGCACGTGAACTTGGCGGATTGAACGATCAACAGGTCCAGTTCGTCCGGTACTCGGATTGGGAAACCGCCAACAACCCTGTATTCGGATCCGTGACCGGCCGCCCGGCCGACGCGAATTACCGCCGTTTGCTGGCCGCCGATGGCTAATCGAGGAGGAAAATACTATGAAAACATTGTTTATCAGCTCTTTGTTGCTGGCACTGCTTTATCCTGGCTGTATGGCGTATCAGCAAAATGCCATTCTGTCCAAGGCAGAGGAAGCTTTGGCGCAGGGCCGTCCCGAGATCGCACTGTTGCACCTGGCTCAGATAGAGAAAGAACCGTTTCAAATCGTCAGCGCGGCACATCTGGAAACCGTTTGCCAGCAGGCCTGGGTTCAACAGGCGCGCAAACTGACCGATTCGAGCCGGTTCGAAGAAGTGATGGCATTGACCAGCCAGTCCGCGCCATGCAAGTCGATCGCCCCGGAATTGGTGGAAGCGGTCCGCGCTGAAATCGCGCGCAATCATATGACTCTGGCCAACAAAGCCTGTAGGCAGGGAGATTACAATCAGGCGCTCGGCGAATTCGAGCACATGAAAGGTTTGCCCTATCCGGAGTCGGTCCAAAAGCAGGCGGTTACGGATTCCGCCTGGTGCCGGCTTGGGTTTTCGCACTCTCTGGCCGATGCCGGGGTGTATGGCGCGGCCTTGCAGCAGGCGGTCCGTGCCGCCGCGGACTCGAAGGATGCGGGCGTACACCACGCCGCCACTGCACGCGTCTGGTCACTGGCGGAGCAGCAGACCGAAGCGTTGCTGCAGCGCCGCGACTGGGTGCACGCGATGCGCTCGCTGGCCCAACTTGCGGAGACGTTCAAGGATGAAGGCGCGCTGCAGTCGCAGCTTCGGGCCTTGCAGTTGCATCTGTTGATGCGCGCGTTCGAGTGGGACCGCGAGCTGTCATCGCCCGATTTGGTCCGGATCTCGTTCAGCGAAGGCGGTAACTGGAAAAACTCCGGCTTCCGTTTGGTCAATCGACTTAAATTTAGCATCGATTTGGCACTGCGTGGATTGAATGGGGACTTCGTGGCTTCACCGGTTCGTGCCAAAAAGTCGAAGATGGTCTCGCTGGCCAGCGGGGAATATCTGCTCGCGATCCGGTCCAGCGACGGGACCCTGGTAAACTGGGACATCGTGACACTCGATCCCTTGATGACACAAGAATATAGTCTCCTCAAGGTCAAGGATTTCAAACTCGATTTGAGCGAGAAAAAGGTTTGGTAATCGATTTCGCGGAGGAGGACACAAGTCTTCCTCCGCCGGAAGCGACGGATTGGATCCCTTTGGGTCAGGAATCTAAGTTTTAGTTTGTAGGCCGTATGAAGTGTAGCGGAATGCAGGAGGTTCAGTCCTCCGAATATCCCAGATTCCATTTCATTGCATCCGGGCCACGCTTGCTGAACATCACGAGACCCTTAACTAAACTAACGCGGGGACAGGGAGGACTCCGTTTAATTTTTAAGAAGTTCGTTATTCGATTCCGCTTCGGCCAGTTCCGCGACACTGCACACTTGGAAACCTCCTCGGGAAAAAATCCGTTGACCCGATTGCATTAGCCGGTTTAACGCGTTCGCAGCTGCCTCGCGCACGTCCCAATACTTATCTCCCAGCCCCACGATTAAGGCTGGCACTACGGCTTTAGGGTCAGCAC
>JBOICY010000162.1:0-3674 GCA_050740335.1 Methylococcales bacterium
AAATTGGGGAGTCTTCAAGGCCTGATCGATATGGACGTGATTATCGGTTATCATTTTGTTCTGAACGACCGGGGGTATCCAGCCGCTCGGACGCCAGTCGGGAGCCGGTATCCGGATGGTCAGGGAGCCAATCAGCATGGAGAGAAAATAGAGACTACCCATCACCATGAAGCTTTCCATGACGCCCACCGACTGAGCGGATTTGAAATAATCCATCAGGAGCACCGATAGCGGTGCTCCGATCATCGCACCTCCACCAAAACCCATGATTGCCATTCCGGTCGCCATCCCCCGGCGATCCGGAAACCATTTGATCAAAGTTGAAACCGGCGAAACATAACCCAGACCGAGACCGATACCGCCGATCACTCCGTAGCCTAAATACAATAACCAAATCTGATGTAGATAAACGCCCAACGCCGATATCCAGAACCCTCCCCCGAAACAGCAAGCCGCAACGAACATCGTCAGCCTGGGCCCGACCTTTTCCAGCCATTTGCCTGCAAATGCGGCAGAAAGGCCTAAAAAAACAATAGACAGACTAAATATCCAACCCAAAGTAGTTAATTTCCAGTCATCTGGAGCGGAAACGCCAATTCCGACTATACGGGTCAGCGGATCATTAAAGACACTAAATGCATAAGCTTGACCGATACACAAATGGACTGACAAGGCCGCGGGTGGAACCATCCATCGGCTATAATCAGGTTTGGCCACGGTGCGGTGTTTCGAAAAGAACCCTGACATCAATAAACTCCTCTGAATTAAAATTGCTTTTCCAACTGAGGAACACTTCAAAACCGCATTCAATTCGAGTTGGTCGTTACGGGCAGAATGCCTGTTCGGAAAACTCCGTGTAACGTGGGAGTAACTACAACCCACAAATGGATCTCAAAATTGATTGCTGAAATCGGTTGGCGCTGTAATTGTACCTAAATCCCCGTATTGCACAACCAGCCTTATAGGTATTCGCGGACATATCAATCGTAAGCAAATCAGCAGGGTTATGACCTCGTATAGCGCTGCGATAGGATCTTCCGGTTCACGGACGTTTTCATGTCGCTTGATGCCGATCGCAAGCAGGGCGTTTCTGATTCGGTCTCCGTTTTCCGAGCCAAGCTCGAAAGTAGAGTCCCGACGAAGTGCCCGCAGAGGCTCCAAACCCTTTTTCCGGGAGGCGCCTGGCGCAAATTTGGCAACAGGTTGTAGGTATCCGCGCGCCAGCGCTGTTCTTCAGCGATTTCTGGATTATTCGTCACAAAGGGCGGTCCGGGTTCCCGGTTCGGGAAAAACGATTTGACCCGACATTCATCGCACAGCAGAAGCCTTCTAACATTGTTGCCCTGAAACATCGGATGGGATTGCAGTTTTCCGATTATCGTTTGAATGACTTTTGTTGGGGCAAATGGCTTGCCACATTCTTTACTCCAAAATGCAGCATCCCGATGCAGCAATCGGGCTTTGCGCGAGTCTGATCATGGTCGGTTTGTGCCGCAAACCTGCGAAAGTCGCCGGAACGCGATTTGATCGGTTCGGCAGTATGTCGATAAAATTATGGATCTCATCGAATCCGGCAATCAATTGGACAGCCGACGATAGACCGGTTCCCTCCCGGATTTCATTGGTGTAATGGATTTGGGTATCCAGTGATCACCGGGTTCCAGAAACGAGTTCATTAGCGGGCACGATTGCCTCCCATGACGCGTCCTGGGTCAGCCGGGTCATACCGGCACGACACTCAAGCAGATCCCCGATCTCGATGCCATCGAAATCCTGGCGGTCGACCGCGCTACCTTGCCGCCCGGCGATTATCAGGACGCCGGCTACGAGTGCCGGCAGGTGTTCGACATCGACATCCAACGCATCGTCCCGTCGTACCGGGTGCAGATTCTGCAAGACCAGGAGGGCCGTCGCACTACCTAAGCCGTTTCCGGCCCATGTCGCCAAGGCCGTACTGTACGGCAACGGCGTCAAGCCCCGGGCCGTGTACTGGTCGCAGTACCAATTCGTTCCGTATCAGCGGGTAGAAAAGCATTTCCAGGATAGACTGCAGTTGCCGATCAGCGCCGGCTCGGTGTTCGCTTTCAACCAGCAGGCCTGCGCCTGGCTGGAACCGTTCGAACAAAAGCTGATCGCCAAGTTGCTGGCCGCGCGCGCTGCATGCCGATGAGCCCGGCATCAACATCGACGCCAAAACCTGCCCTGGCTGCACAGCCTTTCCAGTCCGCAGAATCGAGGTGATGAAATAAGACCGATATCCGCTCGCGAAATGACACGACGAGAACGACACGATTAGGAGCAAATCTGATGGTGATTTAAGGTCGGAATACAACCTAAAATCGCGCTGGAAAGGTGTCCGAGGAAAATATTTTAATTAGTATCAAAAAGATACCAATGTCGCAGTCATAGATCCCGACCTTTCGAAATCATTTCCAAACACGCAGGCCGTAACTGACGCTGTTCGGGAAGTGCTTGAGAATCGTAACCAGTCGGCAACCTAACGAATTTATATGGACTCCCCCGTTTTGCAAGAGCTTTTTCGCATTTGAAAACAAGAAATAGACTGCAGCAATAGATCCGGCCTGTTAGTGCGCATTTCGCGCTGGCCCCGATGACATTCGCTCGCCAAGGTTCCCATTAGGTAAACGGCTTGTGCGATGTAAAAGGGCAATTGAGACAGATGACCAATTGGCGACTGCGATCAATGATATTGGGAATAGAATAAATACAAAGAGTTGCCCCACCTTTGCCCCCCTTTTTTAAAAGGGTTATTACAAAGATTTGATCCCTTTTTTTTCTTATTTTTTCTTAAGGTCGTCTTGCATTACAAAAATACGTGATTGCAAGACCAGACCCCGAAAAATGTTTACTCCTTGAGTCGCAACACCGTTGTTGTCGGTTGGTTGCTTCGAAACCACGCCGGTTGCACACTGAAATACCGGACCCGATCAAAACTGGATAAAGTGGCTTTTTGCTCGTTGTGTATAGGTTTCATTAGGAACTTTTATCCCTAAACCTACCCCCCGAACGGCATCCTGACCGGCATATATTGTACCGGGTGCGAAATACTCTCCATACCCCGCAGTCAGATTTCCCAAAAACCCGGTGACCAATACATTCGCATATCCTCGCGCCGCAAGCGCATTTTTAGACGTTGTGCGTAGGGTCGAAGAGGAGCGTGGTAATGAATTGCGGTCAATCCCGCGCAACAGCAGTAGAGCCTCAAGTCCACAAAAGTTGGCGTTAGTTCCTCCTTCTCTAAATGCCGTGCAAGGTGATCTGCTGGATACCATTTAAATACACCGCCTTGAACCTGCAGTCCACCCACGAAATTATTTACAAGCTGTCCGCCCCGCTTATTTCCGGTCACAACCGCTCCCCCGCTGTTCGGGGTTATGATTCCATGGGATAATAAATATATTTTGTCGGCATTCGTGACATTTCTTAACTCCCCGAAACCGAATCGGCGTCTTAAGGATTTTCCCATCCCGCTATCTGTTACCGCAATAATTGGGTATGGTTGTTTATTATACTCTAAGCTGGCACAATATGAGATTTTATAAAGCCAATTGTGATAATCTTTCGGAATTACCACTCATCATTGGACCAAGGCTCACATCGTTACCCAGAACTAAAACACCACTGGACAATTGCAGCCAAGCAGGATTCAATAT
>JBOICY010000163.1:0-19190 GCA_050740335.1 Methylococcales bacterium
TCGACCATATTGATCATGACAAATTGCTGAACCTGCTGATGAAGCGCATCGCTGACAAGCGGCTGCTGAAACTCATCCGGCGCTGGCTGAAAGCAGGCATATTGGAAGCCGATGGTCAGGTTGTCCACTCGGAGACGGGAACCCCGCAGGGGGGCATTATTTCGCCCATTCTGGCGAATGTCTATTTGCATTATGCTCTGGATGTGTGGTTTGATGAGATTGTCGGAAGGCACTGCAAAGGCGAAGTGTACCTGTGTCGGTACGCAGATGACTGTGTGTGTGCATTTGAGTAGGAGAGTGACGCGCAACGCTTCTTTGAAGTATTGCCGAAGCGTCTGGCGAAATTCGGATTGGAGGTGGCGGTTGAAAAGACCCAACTCCTCCGATTCGACCGGAACTCGAAGCTCAGCTTCGAGTTCTTGGGGTTCGAGTTCTATTGGGGCAGAGGCCGTTGGAGCAACATTATCCTCCAGCGCCGGACATCCCGTAAGAAATACCGGGCCGCCTTAGCCAATTTGACGGCATGCTGTCAAGACCATTGTCGTCTGCCCAAGCGGGTGTTGTTTGCACAACTGAACCGAAAGCTGCGGGGGTACTGGAATTACTTCGGTATCCGGGGCAACTACGCGAGTCTGAGCGATTATTTTTACCACGCCACAACGACTCTGCTGAAGTGCTTCAATCGCCGCAGCCAGAAGCGCAGCTACACTTGGCCTGGATTCAGGGCGCTGCTCAGGGTTTTTCCACTGGCCAAACCACGCATCTGTCATGACTTCTAAGCATTTAAAGACCGTGTGCGAAGCGAGCAACTTTGAAGAGCCCGGTGCGGTAATTCCGCACGCCGGGATCCGGGAGGGGGCAGTCGGGTAACCGGCTGTCCTACCTCGATTTTGGCGATAACCCCGGGGCGCCCCGCTCGATACGCCAACTTCACCTGGTTTTGCCCGATGCCGCTTGCCGCGACCAGAGCGTTCCAGAATCTGCGCCCGTCCGTATTCGGCAATCATCCCCTGGAACTGCAGAAACCATTGATCTTCCGGGGTGCCTGAGTGCGGTGCTTGGATGAAGGCCGTATCGACGCCATGACCGGCCAGTCCCTCCATGAGCCAGACATGATAGGCCCATTGGCGACTCAAGCGATCCGGTGACAGCGCCAGAACCGCTTGAATCTGTCCTTGCGCAGCCAGATCCCTGACTCGTTCAAGTCCTGGTCTGATCCAGCTCGCTCCACTATAACCCGCCTCATAGCGTTCCCTAGGGAAGCATGTTCAGGAAACTACTCTTTTGGGCCCATTCCTGTTGTTCGCTTTTGTTCAATTTCCGAAGCTGTATCCGAGTGCTGGACCAGGAAGTTGTTCAATTCAAATCGGCCAGATAGGCTTCCGGATTCATTCGGCATATTCGGATACCGGAGGGCACGTGCAGACCAGGTTCCGGTCGCCCGCGGCGTTGTCCACGCGGCCGACCGGCGGCCAGTATTTGTCATCCTGCAGGTGGCCGTTCGGAAAGAAGGCTTCTGCCTTGGTATAAGGGAAGCCCCAGTGTTCGTTGATCAGCAGGGCATGCGTATGCGGGGCGTTCCGGAGCAGATTGTTTTCCCGATCGGCGGTCCCGTTCTCGACCGCCGCGATTTCTTTCCGGATGGTGATCATGGCCTCGCAAAAGCGGTCGATCTCGCGCTTGTTCTCGCTTTCGGTCGGCTCGATCATCAGGGTTTCGGCGACCGGAAAAGACATGGTCGGCGCGTGGAATCCATAATCGATCAGACGCTTGGCAACGTCGTCCACACCGATTCCTGAGACCGCCTTGATGCCTCTGAGATCGATGATGCATTCGTGGGCGACCATGCCGTTCTTGCCGGTATACAGGATCGGATAGTATGGTGCGAGCCGGTGCGCGATGTAGTTCGCATTCAGGATGGCCACCAGCGTTGCGCGTTTCAGCCCGGTGTTCCTCATCATCGCGATGTAGGCCCAGGAAATGGTCAAAATGCTCGCGGAACCCCAGGGAGCGGCCGATACGGTTCCGATCGTGCCGGCTTCTCCCGCGGCCGGATTGACCCCCTGAACCACCGGGTGATCCGGAAGAAAAGGCGCAAGATGGCTTTTTACACCGATCGGTCCCATCCCGGGACCGCCGCCGCCATGCGGAATGCTGAAAGTCTTATGCAGATTGATATGCGCGACATCGGCGCCGATGTGGCCGGGACGGCACAAACCGACCAGCGCGTTGAAATTGGCGCCGTCCAGATAAACCTGGCCTCCGTATTGGTGAATGATGTCACAAATCCTGCGGATCGCTTCCTCGAACACGCCATGCGTCGATGGGTAGGTAATCATCAAGGCCGCCAATCGATCGGCATTTTCACGGGCTTTCGTTTCCAGATCATCGAGATTCACGTTCCCGGCCTCATCGCAATCGACCACCATGACCCGCAGCCCCGCCAACGCCGCGCTGGCCGGATTGGTGCCGTGGGCCGATGCCGGAATCAGGCAGATGTCCCGGCCCGGTTCACGGGTTACTTCGTGGTATTTGCGGATCACCATGAGCCCGGTATATTCTCCCTGCGAACCCGCGTTCGGTTGCAGGGAAAACGCGTCGAAGCCGGTCAGGTCGCACAACATGTCCTCGAGTTCGGTGAAAAGTTGCTGATACCCTTGAGCCTGGTCCAGCGGCACGAAGGGGTGCATGGCGCTGAATTCGCGGTACGAGAGCGCTTGCATCTCGGTCGCCGCGTTCAGTTTCATGGTGCACGAACCCAGGGGAATCATGGAGCGGTCCAATGCGATATCCTTGCGCGCGAGCCGGCGCATGTAGCGCATCATTTCGGTCTCGCAATGATAACTATGAAATACCGGATGGCTCAGAATCTTGCCGCGGCGCAAGAGGGACTCGGGAATCCATTCGGGCTCGCTCTGATCCAGCTCCGGGATGTCGAAGGTCCGATCCATGGTTTTCGAAAACGCCCGCCAGAGACTCCGAATTTCGTGCCGGGTGATGGTTTCGTCGAAGGAAATGCCGAGACGGTTCGCATCGAAAATCCGCAGATTGATCCCGGCCTCGCGGGCATGTGCCGCGATTCTGCGCGCCTGCCCGGGCACGTTCACGGTCAGGGTATCGAAGAAGGTGTCGCTCAGGAGCGGGTGCCCCATTTTTTTCAGTCCGGCAGCGAGTATGACCGCATAGCGGTGCACCCGGCGGGCAATCTGACGGAGCCCCTCGGGACCATGGTAGATCGCATAGAAACTCGAGAGTATCGCGAGCAGGACCTGCGAGGTACAGATATTGCTCGTGGCCTTTTCCCGGCGGATATGCTGCTCGCGGGTCTGCAAGGCTATCCGCAGCGCGGGCTGGCCAAACTGGTCGGCCGAAACTCCGATCACGCGCCCCGGCATCTGCCGTTTGAATGCATCGCGGGTCGCGAAAAATGCGGCATGCGGTCCGCCGTAGCCCATCGGAACGCCGAAACGCTGGGCATTGCCGATCACGATGTCAGCGCCGAATTCGCCAGGCGGTTTGAGCAATACCAGACTCAAGAGGTCGGCGCCCACGGTGATCAATGCCGATTGCGCATGAACCTGCTCGGCCACCCGGGTAAAGTCGCGGACTTCCCCGGTGGAGCCTGGATATTGCAGAAACAGACCGAAAATATCCAATCCATCGAGATCGTTATAAGGATCTCCGCGCATGATTTCGAAGCCGAGCCCCCTGGCTCTTGTCTCGAGAACCGCGAGAGTTTGCGGATGGCAGTCGCGATCGACGAAATAGCGGCGGGTCGATTTCTTATGCGCCAGGCGTTTCGACATGGCCATCGCTTCGGCGGCCGCGGTCGCCTCGTCCAATAGCGAAGCATTGGCCAGTTCCAGTCCGGTCAGATCGATGATCACCTGCTGGAAATTCAGCAGCGCTTCCAGCCGTCCCTGGCTGACCTCCGCCTGGTAGGGCGTGTAGGCCGTATACCAGCCGGGATTCTCCATCACATTGCGTTTGATCACCGCGGGCATCACGGTTCCGTAGTAACCCATGCCGATCATCGAAACCAGGACTTTATTGCGGCTGCGCATCTTGCGCATGTAGCTCGCGACGGCTCGTTCGCTGAAATTCTGTTCGAGCGACAAGGGACGCTCCGAGACGATATCCTCCGGCATCGCCCTGGCGATTATTTCTTCGAGCGATCCCAGGCCCAATGCCTTGAGCATCTCCTGAATTTGCTTGCGATCGGGGCCGATATGGCGGCGGATGAAGTCGCCGGGCATTTCCATTTTCGCCAGATTTCCGGTAGCGGAGGAAGCCATCCAAGTTCTCCTGTTATTTCGAATAATAGCGGTGTTTGACAAACGGCAATCCGCTCACTTTGACCGGAATCCTTTTGTTTCTGAGCAGAACGCCCAGAAGGCTTCCTTCGGCGGCATAGTGGGTATCCAGGTAAGCCATCGCGACAGGGGCTCCGATACTCGGGCCGAAGCTGCCGCTGGTGACCCGGCCGATGACTTCATCCTGGTCATTCAGAATCTCCGCACCCTCGCGCACCGGTACCCGGCCTTCCGGTAACAAACCAACCCGTTGCCGCGCGACGCCACCTCGAATCTGCTCGAAAATACGCGCGGCTCCCGGAAAACCGGCGGCCGGTCCACCTGGTTGCAGATAATGCCTGGCAACGACCCACGAAAGACCCGCCTCGACCGGTGTCGTGGTTTCGTCGAGTTCGTGACCGTAAAGGCAAAGTCCGGCCTCGAGCCTCAATGTATCGCGCGCGCCGAGACCGATCGGCGCAACTTCGGGTTGCCTCAGCAACAAGCGCGCGATTTTATCAACCTCGGATGCCGGAAGCGAGATTTCAAAACCGTCCTCTCCGGTATAGCCGCAACGGGTGATGAAACAGGCAGCCGATTCCAGCGCGAAATTCCCTGCCTGCATAAATTCCAGCCGTTCCGAACCCGGAACCAGCCTTGCCATGACTTTAGCCGCCTCGGGACCCTGCAGGGCGATCAATGCCCGATCGGAAAGCATCTCGATCCGGCAGCTTTCCGGCATTCGATCGATCAGGTGTTTAAGATCGGCCTGTTTTCTCGCGGCATTCACGACCAGAAAGTAATGATCTCCCGCATTGGTGACCATGAGGTCATCGAGGACCCCGCCGGAATCGTTCGTAAAGAAGGTGTAGCGCTGCTTCAGCAAGGGCAGAGCGGAAAGTTCGGAGGGGACCAGATTTTCGAGCGCCGCGGCCACATCGGGGCCGGATATCCGGATCTGACCCATGTGCGAGAGCTCGAAAAATCCCGCGCTGTTTCGGGTATGCTGATGTTCCGAGAGGATTCCCGCCGGATACTGAAGCGGCATCCAGTAGCCCGCAAAAGGGATCATCCTCGCGCCGAGTTCGTGATGCAAGGCGTTGAGCGGTACAGAATGGCATTCGTGATCCAGGGTCATTGGCCAAAACCTTCGGGCTGACAAAAATCGAGGAACGCGGATCATAGCGTAATTTGGAGCGCCGTGTAGTTGAAAACACAACAATCCACTACAATCGGCGTTAATGAAGACCTTCTCTGCCCTTAACGAATATCCGGCTAAATCGCCGCTCGAGCTGGATTCGACGCTGGTCCGCGAGATTTCAGTCTATGTAACCGAAAAAATTATCGCTTACCTGGATTCGCTTCCGCAACAACCGGTTTCGGATCTCGAGGGTGCCGACCAACTGATCGCGGGCCTGACCGAAGCACTTCCGGAATCCGGTGAAGCTTTTCGGAACCTGATCGACCGAGTCTTCGACGAAGCCTTGACCAAGGGTTACAACAGCGCGAGCCCCGGTTACATGGCCTTCATACCGGGTGGAGGATTGATCCATTCCGCGTTCGCCGATCTGATCGGCGATGCGATCAACCGTTACGTCGGAGTCTGGCTGTCCGCACCAGGCCTGGTACAGATCGAAACGAATGTAATCCGCTGGTTTTGCGAGATCGTCGGTTTTCCTGAAAGAGCGGGCGGATTCTTAACCACGGGAGGTTCGCTCGCCAATTTTTCCGCGTTGTTCACGGCGCGCCGGACGAAACTCGCGGAAAATTTTCTGTCCGGTATCGTCTATACATCCGATCAAAGCAATCATTCCGTTCTCAAGGCCGCAATCCTGGCCGGATTTCCCGAGGCAAATATCCGGATCATCCGGACCGATCCAACTTTTCGAATCGATCTCGAAAGACTATCGGATCAGATTCGACAGGACCGGCACCAGGGCTTGGCTCCTTTTGCGATCGTCGGGAACGCGGGGACGACCAACACCGGGGCGGTCGACGATCTCGACTCGATCGCCGATCTCAGCGAACGCGAGAATCTGTGGTTCCATGTGGATGCGGCCTACGGCGGTTTTTTTTTACTTACCGAACGCGGAAGACAAGGCCTGCACGGCCTGGATCGCGCGGATTCGATTACCTTGGATCCGCATAAGGGCCTGTTCCTGCCTTACGGCACCGGCTGTCTCCTGGTACGCGAGCGAGACACCTTGAAAAAGGCTCACGAGATTCATGCAGGTTATCTGCCGCCGATGCAGGATGATCCAGAACGGGTCGATTTCTGCCAGATCTCACCGGAATTGTCGCGTGATTTTCGAGGGCTCAGGGTATGGCTGCCGATCAAAATTCATGGCATTCGAGCCTTCCGAGAAACTTTGGACGAAAAACTCGATCTCGCGCATTGGATCACCGCAAGGCTCGGGTCCATCAAGCTGATTGAAATTGTAGCCAGGCCTCAACTCAGTATAGTGGCATTCAAGATTCGAAGCCTCGGACATGACAATCAGCGTTCCAACGAGTTGACCCGCGCCCTGCTGGAGCGGATCAATTCGTTCCGCAGAGTTCTCCTGACCGGAACCTGGCTCGAAGGAATCTTTGTCATTCGGATTTGTGTCCTATCCTTCAGAACCCATCTGAAACAGGTACAGGATTGTTTGAACGACATCGAACGTGCCTGCACGGAATTGGATGGAAAATCAGCAACATAAAAGGCGTCGTACTCTAAACCTAAGGGTCATGGCGATCTTTCGCCGCCCCGGAAAATGAAAGAAACACAGGGTGTGCCGACGCAGGAGTCGCATCAATCGAGAACGATGCTTCAGGTACAACCTACAATGTACTCGCACCGCAAAAAGGGTATTTCAATTCCATCGTGAATTGCTGCAGACCAATAAAATCAGATTTTTCACCAACCGCGGATCAGTTAATTTCGGATTGAGAATTGCTGAGATACGCAATCCTCGCTAAGGAAAAACTCATTTGCTTTATTTGGAATTCAGGATAAAGTATCGTGCGCGACTTTGCCTAGCTGGGCATAGGTACGAGGTGCGGCGTGCTCGTTGCCGTGTTTCTCTGTAATCTGAAGCGATTTCCTGTACCAACCTTCCGCGCCTGCGAAATCGCGTTGATTCAGAGCGCTACGACCCAGACTCAAATAGCTTTCTGTGATATTTTCGTCGTCCTTTAGAGCCTCGAACTGCGCCAGCGCCGATCTCGCGACTTCCAACGCTTGTTCCAGCCGCCATTGCACTCGATAAAGCCTTGCCAGATCGAGTTGCTCTTCGACATCCAGATAGATTGGAAAAAAACCTTCGTCCATGAGCCGTTTTTGCCATTGAAGCAACGCGGTCGAATTACCGCTGCCGCGATGACCGGTGAGCAGCAGTTTCAAATATTCGTCTTTACTGGGCCGGATGCGCCGGGTGATGGACTCGGCGATATTGCGAATTCCACGCCCATCGGTCAGATCGACATAATAAACGGTCTCATCGGCTCGCAAGGGTTTGTCGGGATTACAAACACGGCAGGTCTGATCGAGGCTGGTGGCGGGCACCGGCATGGACTATGAACCTGAATGGCTTGGGTAAAACAGGATTATACCAGACTCACGGGCTGTTTAGCTCAAGAGCCGCGCGGCATGGATTCACGACCTTGGCTCGCAATCACTTCAAGCCTTTGATGCGCTTCATGGCAAGGGTCACATGGCAAGCATGACAGGGGTCCGGTACGGTTTCGCAGGGTGGTAGTGCATGACAGGGTATCTCAGTTCGATTGGCGCGAGACCCGGTGGGCTGATTACACGTAATAATTCAGCAGGCCCTGGCTTTTCAGCGGCGTGCCGCTTTCGAGGTCTTCCAAACCGCGTTGTTCCGCGACAAAAGCTGAATTGGAATTTGCTTCTCCGCGAAACTGGCCACTTCCGTCTCCATTCGGTTGGCGTTGATGTTGGCCCGTGAATGAATGCGAAACGTCGACATTCGCCAGATTCAGTTGCGGGCCGCCCAGCATTTCCCTTAACCGGGGGATTGCGGCTTCGATCGCTTCCCGTACCGCCGCGTTCTGTGACGCAAAAAGGACGTTCATCTGATCCTGATTGAGATTGATCCGCACTTCTATCGGTCCCAGGTGCGGCGGGTTTAACTTCAGTTCCGCGGCAGCCATGGAATTTCGGGTCATCCAGACTATGCGATCTCCCAGGTCCTGCTTCCATTCCGCTTCGGTGACCGCCCGTTCCATGGTCAGAACCGGAGTTTTATCGGATTCGGGTTGATTGCGGACGGAAGGCTGAGAATTCAACCACTCGCCTTTCGTGATCAGAGCGGTATCGGAAAGGATTTTATCCGCGCCGTTCTGGCCGTTTTTTTCGAGTTCACCCGCGAGCGTATTGGATTGCTCGATTTCCGGATTGTCAAAGCTTCCCGATGAACCGGTCGGAGGAGTTGTGTTGTCCTGACCCAAGGTGCCCGGTAGCGCCCGGGGAATGGTTTCGGTCCCGGCTTGCACAGTGCTCGGCATTTGGTTGATCGAAAGCGGCGACTCCGAACCCTGGCCTTGCAAATCATTCGATAGCAAATTATTGCCGTATGCGGGTAAGGGTGGATTCACAATTACCGGCATCGGCAAAATATTGCCGTCCGGCAACCCGCTCGCCGCCGCGATCAGCTCCGGGTTCAAGTCATCGACGATCGTTTGAGTGGCTACCGGGTCTTTGAGATCGGCAATTTGTTCCGCCAACTGTTCAAAGAAAGCCGTTGCCGCGGCCGGATCACCGGGATTCGCGGACGAGGAAAGATATTCTTGAATTCCACCCGCGGAAGAGCCACGAAGGAACGCAGAACTCAGATTTTCAATGCCCATGTTTGCGCCTGATTCAGTTTCGACCAACAACTATCGTGTAAGCTAAGCAGATTCTGTGCCATTCAATTCGTCCAGTTTTTGCCCGGAACGATCATCGATTTCGATCTGGTCACGCTTCTCCTGAATCCGGACCTGATCAGCCACTTCTTTCCACATGAGCTTTTCGAAGCCCGATCTCTGGTGGCGTGATTTCTTCCATTCCGCGCTCCGGATCCGGATCTGGCCTTCGACTCCGCGAATACGGAGTTCCTGGTCCTGGATGGCCTGGGCAATCTTGTCCATGAAAATCCGGTTTTCCAGTATTCGGGAGCCGTTCACGCCGGCCTGCTCGCTGTTTCGGGAATGCTCAAGATACTGGTCCTGGAATTCCACCAATTGCTGAAGCTTCTGCTCCACGAGCATTTTATTTTTCTGGACCTCAACCATTGCCTTGATCGCTTTTTTTTCCTTCGATTCGGCAAGGCTCGCGAGAGCCCCGAGACGTGTGAATTTCTTCATGATTAATATAGTGTGCGCTGTGCGCACGTAATCAACGAAGGTAGTCTATCGATGGTCCACGTGCGCATAAGCGCACCCTACCATTCCTTTGGACAGTCGCCAGTTTGGAATCGACATTTCGCTATTTTTTTGTTCCACCGAACAGGGCCTCCAGTTCCCGAAGCGATTCTTTCAAGGTTACTCGTTCGTTCATGCCCTGTTGCAGATAGGACCGGATCGCGGGATAGCGTTGGATCGCTTCATCGACGCGCGGATCGGAACCGGATTGGTAAGCACCCAGGGTGATAAAATCACGATTCTGACCGTAAGCGGAAAGGAGGGATCGGAGCCGTCTCGAAAGTTCCAAATGCCGTTCATCCGCGAGTTCGGTGATCGCGCGACTCACGGAAGCCTCGATATTGATCGCCGGGAAGTGTCCCGATTCCGCGAGTTCTCGCGAGAGTACGATATGCCCGTCGAGTATCGCCCGTGCCGCATCGGCAATCGGGTCATTCTGGTCATCTCCTTCGACCAGCACCGTGTAAAAGGCGGTGATCGACCCGCTCGCGCCGGTCCCGTTCCCGGCACGCTCGATCAGGTGCGGCAACTTGGCGAAGACCGACGGCGGATAACCCTTGGTGGCGGGTGGTTCGTGGATCGCCAGCGCGATCTCGCGCTGGGCCTGGGCGAAGCGTGTCAGGGAGTCCATCAATAGCAGCACATCGAGACCCTGGTCCCTGAAAAATTCCGCGATCGCCGTGGCCAGCATCGCGCCATGCATCCGCATCAGGGGCGGGTCGTCGGCGGGCGAGGCAATCACGACAGCACGCGCCAAGCCCTCTTCGCCAAGATTCTTTTCGACAAACTCATTGATCTCGCGTCCGCGTTCGCCGATCAAACCCACGATGATCACGTCCGCGTCGGTAAAACGCGTCATCATGCCGAGCAGCACGCTTTTTCCGACGCCGCTGCCCGCGAACAGGCCGAGACGCTGGCCGCGCCCGACCGTGATCATGCCGTTGATCGCTCGAACCCCGACATCCAACGGAGCCCGGATCGGCCTGCGAGCCAGGGGGTTGATCGGGGTGCCGTTGAGCGGCCAATCCCGTTCAGTTCGAAGCGCCCCCTTTCCATCGAGCGGGAATCCGGCGCCGTCTATGACCCTTCCCAACAGGGCCTGCCCGACCCGTGCGGCATAGGTTTTACCGGTCGGAATCACCCGGCAATCCTGTTCCAAACCGTGAATCGGTCCGGTCGGCATCAGAAACAGCCGTTCTCCGGCAAAGCCCACGACTTCGGCTTCAATTGCGCGACCCTGAACGGTCTTGACCAGGCATCGACCCCCGATCGCGGACCGGCATCCGACAGCCTCGAGCGTCAAGCCGACCATCCGGGACAGTTTTCCCTCGACGACCGGGCGATGCGATTCCGGCACCCGCGCGCGATAGATTCGCAGCCTTTGCAGCCAGACTTGGCTGTGATCCCTGATTGGAAGGTTCGCGTTGTTCCTCATGCATGATCCTGTTTGCGTTCCCCGCCAAGCACGGCGGCGATCACCTGGTTCAGTCTGTTTTCGACCGTGGCATCGATGCGCGAGGTTTCGGTTTCGACCCGGCAACCACCGCGGGTCAGTAAAGGATCCTCCAACAATTCCCAGGGTGGTCTGGCATCGTCGACGCGCAGCGCCGATCGTACCAATTCGGCATCGTCCGGATTTAGCGAAATCCGAATCTTACGCGCAGATGCCGGCAAAGCCTGGAGCGCTTCCCGAATCACCGCGATGATCTGATCCGTTTCGGTTTTCAGCTCTCTTCTGACCAGATGCCTGGCAATCGCCACGGACAATCCGACCAGCTCTTCTTCGACCTGTTCGTCCAGGTTGTTCAAGGGTTCGCTGAGCAAATCCAGGAGGCTCCGGAATTCACCAATGCTCCGATCCAGATCCGATCGGCCCTGCTCAAAGCCTTCGTTGCGTCCCTGTTCGAAACCCTTTTCGTAGCCTTCCCGCCAACCCTGTTTGGACGCTTCTTCGAACGCGAGTTTCTGCATCGCTTCGATTTCTTCAACCGTGGGCAAGGCGGGAATAGGATCTTGCTCGGCGCCGCCTCGGTTAAACGCCGGCGCGCGAGTGTCCTGGATTGGCGGCAATTCCCAGAGGGACAGGTTGCCCAGTTCCGATTGGGAAAAATCCTTAGATAAACTCATCGCCGCTTCCACCACCCAGCGATATTTCGCCGGCTTCATCCAAGCGGCGCGCGATGGCCAGGATTTCCTTTTGAGCGGCTTCGACATCGCTCAGCTTGGCCGGCGCGGCGGCTTCCAGATCGTCTTTGAGCATTTCCGCGGCGCGCCGGGACATATTGCTGAAAATCTTATCCTTGAACGCGGCGTCCGCGCCCCTGAGCGCAAGCAGCAGCGAGTCGGTCGAAATTTCCCGCAGCAGTGTCTGGATGCCGCGGTCATCCACCTCAACCAGGTTATCGAATACAAACATCTTGTCCTGTATCCGCTGCCCGAGATCCGGATCGATCTCGCTGATCTTTTCGAGGATTTCGCTTTCGATGGAACCCTCGACATAGTTCAGAACATTGGCGGCCGTTTCGATCCCTCCGATGGTCGAGGATTTGACGTTGGTATTCCCGGACAACTGCTTTTCCATGATATCGTCGAGTTCCTTCAACGCGCTCGGCTGGACCGTTTCCAAGGTCGCGATGCGCATGATGACATCGCTTCGAATCGCGGGCGGGAGACAACTCAAGACTTCCGCCGCCTGGTCGCTGTCGAGCAAGGAAATGATAATGGAAATGATCTGGGGATGTTCCAGGCGAATCATATCCGCGATGGAACGCGAATCCATCCACTTGAGTTGTTCGATCCCCTTGCTGTTCCGCCCCAAGAGAATCCTGTCGATCACGCTGCCGGCTTTGTCGGAACCGAGCGCCTCGGTCAGCACATTGCGGATATATTCGTCTGAATCGATGCCCAACGCGGTCTGGTTTCGAATCGTTCCGACGAATTGTTCGAGCACGTTGTTCACCGTGTCCGAAGTGATGCAACCGAGACTGGCCATCGTGCTGCCGACAATCTGGACTTCCTTGGGTCCCATGTGGCGCAGGATTTCGGCCGCTCGATCCTGTCCGAGGGCGAGCAGAAAAACAGCCGCCTTCTCGGTGTTATCCAATTCGGTGTTGGTTTCAGCCATCGCTCGCGACCCAATTCTTCAGGACCTGGGCGACCCGCTTGGGGTCGTCGTCCACCATCTTGCGAGCGAATTCGAGACGTTTCTCATAGCTTTGCGGGGCTTCCAGGAGCAAGGGATCCTCGTTCTGCTCCAAAGCCTGTCGAGTCCCTCCATGCGCTTCGGCCGCACCGCTGCCGGAGGCTGGCAACGCCGGTATTGCGGCAGCCGCCCCATTAACCGAGCGCTCGTCGCGTCCGGTTAGACTGCGCATCGCCGGGCGCAAGACTCCGAACAGCAGGAAGGCTACGACCGCTGCCGCGGCGAGTTGTTTCAGAAGGCTTTTTAACCAGCTTTGTTCCCAGATCGGCGCATCCGGCAGGGCTTCCGGAACTTGCTGTTCACGGAATGCCGAATTGGTCACGGCGACCTGGTCACCGCGTGCCACGTCGAAACCGACCGCTTGCTTCACGAGTTCTGTAAATCGATTGATCTCTTCCTCGCTGTAGGGCTTTTTAACTACGCTGCCATCTTCCTGCAAAACAGCACGGTCATCGATAATCACCGCGACCGACAAACGCATCACGATTCCGGGCGCGAGCCGGGTATGGCTGATGGTCTTGTCGAGTTCGTAATTCCGGGTGGCGGACTTGGCCGAATTTCGCGCTTCCGAATTTTTTTCCGCCGGATTCGCGGCGGCAATCTGTTCGGGTGCGGTTCCCGCCGCGGGCGGTTGATTCGACAAGGCGCCGGGAATTCCCTGCGCTCCCGGTGATTGATTGGATTCCTCGTTGGTTTGTTCACTGCGCAGAGCCGGTAAATCAGGATTGAACTGCTCCTCGGTGCGTTCGGTTGCCGTGAAATCAATATCCGCGGTCGCTTGAATCCGGAGACCATTTTCGCCGACCAGCGGGCTCAAAATGTTTTCGGCGCGTTCGATAAGATGCTCTTCCACCTGTTTTCTATACTCAAAATGTTTCGAGGAAAGCGATAATTCATCCGAAGTCTCGAGACTGTTGAGTAAACGGCCGCGCTGGTCCACGACGGTGACCTGACCCGGCTCCAGCTGCGGCACCGAGGACGCGACCAGGTGGACGATGGCCTCGACCTGGCTTTTTTCAAGCGTTCTACCCGCGTAGAGATTCACCAGAATAGACGCGCTGGGTTTTTTGCGCTGGCGCACAAATACCGATTGTTGCGGCAGCGCGAGATGGACCCGGACCGATTTTAGGTTCTGAATAGACGCGACAGTGCGCGCGATTTCATTCTCGAGAGCGTGGTGAAAGCGAGCCGCTTCGAGGGATTGACTGGTCCCGAATTCAGATTGTTTCTGCAGCAATTCGAAACCCATGCTGTCGGTTTTGGGCAGGCCCTGGGCCGCCAATTTCAGGCGGACTTCATGGATCTCTTCATCCGGCACCAGAATCGCCCCGGAAGATGACTCGACTTTGTAGTCGATATTCAGACTTTCCAGTGCCGCGAGCACTTCCGGAACATCCTTATCGGCAACACTTCCGTATAATAGACTGTAATCCGGACTTCGCGACCACAGCACCGCCGCAACGCCGATCGCGACACTGAAGGCCAAAGCCGCCATCACACCGATCTGCCTTGCGACCGGTAGTTTTCCGATCTGGCGGACCGCGGCATGGCTATTGTTCGACCTGATTCCGTTGTTGCGAGCTTCCAGGGCGGATCCTGTTCTGTTGTCTTGCATGAAATTCCTGAGTTTTCTGACAATCCAAATTTTCTAATGTCTTACAGCAAGTAAGAGTCTGGCTTTGAGCGCTTGAGGTAAATGTATCGAAATTAGCTACATCGGCATGTTCATCACGTCTTTATAGGCTTCGACCAATTTATTGCGCACCTGCACCATCGCCTGAAACGATACATTCGCTTTCTGAATCGATATCATCACGTCCGACAGGCTCGCGTCCGTATCACCGGTTTCAAATGCGCTGGCGAGCTGATTGGCCTGCTGTTGCGATTCATTGACCTGTTCGATCGAATGCATCAGCAAATCGGCAAAATCGGTCCGGTTAGTAGCAATATTGGTCCCCCTGCCGGCCTGAGCCGCCATTTCACGCATCTGTGCCAGAACCTGGTTTACATCCATTCCACTCATCATTTCACCTCGATCGATTGTCCACGGTTTGAGTGTTACAGGCAATAATCAGGCCGCATTTGGCTCAGCCGGGAATCGCGATCCCGGCTTTGCGCATCCGGGCGATTTTGTAGCGCAGCGTGCGCGGGCTGATCCCGAGCCGGTCCGCGGTCGATTGTCGGCTGCCCTTTTCCGCTTGAAGCGCGTCAAGAATCAGACGTTCTTCGGTCGACTTTAAATCTTCGCCCAAGCCAAACGCCGTCCGTGCTTCATGCGGACCGTCCGCGCGCGCGCAAGACTCGCAGGGATGGTTGAAGGCCAGGTCCTCGGCCGTGATGGTCGTTCCGTTCCAAAGAATCAAGGCGCGCTGAATCACGTTTTCCAATTCCCGGACATTGCCAGGCCAGGCATAAGAAAGCAGAAATTCCTCGGCGCCGGGATCGAAACAGGGCAAAGTGTTGCCGTTCTGACGATGGCCATTCAAAAGCGCCTTCGCCAGCGGCAAGATATCGCCGCGTCGCTCACGCAACGCAGGAATGGTAAGCGGAACAACATTGAGCCGGTAGAACAGGTCCTCACGAAAAGCACCATCCGAGACCTGTTGTCGCAGGTTCCGATTGGTGGTCGCCAAAACCCGCACATCGAGGTCGATTGGCTTGCGTCCTCCGAGACGTTCGACTTCCCGTTCCTGCAAAACCCTGAGCAGTTTCGCCTGAAGCCCGAGTTCCATTTCTGAAATTTCATCGAGCAACAGGGTGCCGCCCTGGGCCAGTTCGAATTTTCCAGGCTTGGACTGATAGGCGCCTGTAAAAGCGCCGCGTTCGTAACCGAATAAAATCGATTCCAGCATGCTGTCGGGGATCGCGGCGCAATTGATCGCGATAAAGGGTCCCGCCTCTCGCCAGGAATTTTCATGGATGAACCGGGCCAGAATTTCTTTTCCGGTGCCACTTTCGCCCTGAATCAGAACGGTAGAATCGCTCTTTGCAACCCTTTTTGCGAGATCATAAAGCGCGGCCGTTTTCGGGTCCTCGACAATGAATCCGAAATCCGGAGCGGAACAACAGGAAAGATGTGTGGAGACCAGCTCGACCAGAGTGTCCGCTTCAAACGGTTTGACCAGATAATCGACCGCGCCCGATTGCATCGCTTTGACCGCCTTCTGGATCGTCCCGTAGGCAGTCATCAGAATGACCGGAAGGCCCTTGAATTGGACCGCGATATTTTCCATCAGCGCCAACCCGTCCAACTTCTCCATTTGCACATCACTGACCACGACACGTACCTTGCAGATCGCGAGTTTATCCAGGGCATCCAGCCCGTCCGCGGCAGTTCGTACCGAAAAACCGGCGAGTTCCAGCGTGTCACTGAGTGCTTCCCGCAATCCGGCGTCATCTTCTACGATCAAAACGTCTGCCTGATTCATTTCACGAACCTGCTAGCCGACCGTCCCGCTGGTATGCGCCACCGGGCAACAATTGTTCATTCTGGTTTAAGGGTAGTTCAATATGGAATTCAGCTCCGGGACCGGACTGTGTGTCGCACCAGACCCGGCCTCGATGACTGCGCACAACATTTTCGACTGCCGCGAGTCCGAGTCCCGTTCCATTGGCGCGGGTGGTAAAAAAGGGCTCGAAAATCCGTTCTCTCGCTGCACGCGGAATCCCGGGGCCATGATCCTGAACAGACAACCGGATCGAAGCGCCACGCTGTGCAATTTCGAGCTGTATCAGTCCTTGATTGTTCATCGCCTGAACCGCATTGGTCACGAGATTCAAAACTGCTCCGATCAACGCGTCTTCATTACAGCAGACTTCGCCCGGGCCAATTCGATTGGTGATCCGGACTTGAATCGCGTTGTCGCCCACCAAGGACTCCACCGCTTCCGAAATTTTCGCGGCCAGACGCGGCAGTGGAATTTGTTCCATCACGAGACGACCGTCGCGCGCAAAAATCAGCATATCGTTAACCTGCCGCTCCAAACATCTGAGTCTTTCGAGGAGCTTGGCCGCGTAGCGTTGCTGCCGGGCCGGTTCCAGCGCGGGATTTCCAAGATTCGAAGCATGGAGCATCGCAGCCGACAAGGGGGTGCGGATCTGATGGGCCAGCGCGGCGACCATTTCGCCCATTGCGGACAACCGCTTTTGATGGTTTACGAGATCCTGAAGGACACGGACTTCACTGACATCGGTCAACAGGATAACCTGTCCTGAATCGTCGCCCAGCGGTTGAATCGAGAGATTGACATAGCGTCCGTTTGCCAGTCTGCGTTCCCGGGGTGTATCGCTTTGCTCACCGAGACTCCGGTTTACGACATCGTTCCATTTGGCTCCGAGCAAGGGTTTGCCGAGCAGTTCCCCGGCGACCCGGTTCAGGCGGATAATGTTTCCCGATGAATCCAACACAACGACGCCTCCCGGCAAGGTTTCCAGCAGAGCGTGTAAATGGTTGGCCAGTTGTTCTTTTTCGCCCAGGGTTTTTAAGCGGGCGTTGCGAGCCGCCGCGAGTTCCTTGCTGAGATCGGCAACCTGTTGTTGCAATCCGTGATAGGATTCGGTCAGGTTTCGGGACAGCTCATTGAAGAGCTGAAAGGCATCCTGCAATTGTTCGGATCTTCGAAGTTTATCGGGGTCGACCACTGCTTGGCTCAAGTTGTTCAAAGTACGGACTCCCCGTATAAAGCAACAATTGCGCCAATACTAATATCTATTTGATTTTCTTTGGTCTAGTTTGCCGTTTGGAATGTCCTAGTCAAATTGTTGACGTTTCTTCACCGCGTTGCAATCCGTATTTGCGTAGTTTTTCGACCAGCGTCGTACGACGCATTTTCAACAATTTGGCGGCATGAGCCACAACGCCGCGGCTCTCATCGAGCGCCTGCCGGATCAATTCACATTCCAGCGTACTCAAATGCTCTTTCAGATCCATGCCCTCCCGGGGAAGGCGTGTAATCCGGTCGCCATCGCCCCGGGCTTTCATTTCATTGGCGAGTTCAATACCCTGGCCGGATTCGAAATCGGAGACCGAAGTGACGTACCTCTTGAATTTGTCCGGGAGGTCACTAACGTCAACCACGCCGTAGGGATGCAGGATCGCCAGGCGTTCGACGAGATTGGCCAGTTCCCGCACATTCCCGTGCCAGTCATGTTTTTGCAGCGCCTGCAGACTCGCCGAGGTCAACCGGACCGAACCGCGTTTTTCGTTCTCGATCCGCGCGATCAGATCGCCGACCAGAACCGGAATATCTTCGGTGCGGTTGCGCAACGCGGGCACGTCGATCGGAAAGACGTTGAGTCGGTAGTACAGATCTTCCCGGAAACGATTCTCGCGGATTTCCTGCTCGAGATTCCGATGAGTCGCCGCGATAATTCTGACATTACAGGATATCGTCTTGTTACCGCCGACCCGTTCGAAGCTCCGTTCCTGCAAGACGCGAAGGATTTTGACCTGCATCGCGAGCGGCATATCGCCGATCTCGTCGAGAAACAGTGTGCCTCCCTCGGCCATTTCGAAGCGTCCCAGGCGATTGTTCAAGGCACCGGTGAACGCGCCTTTCTCATGCCCGAACAATTCGCTTTCCAGGAGTTCGGCGGGGATCGCGCCACAATTCACCGGGACGAATGGTTTGTTCCTGCGCGGCGAGTTATAGTGTAAATTTCTGGCAACCACTTCCTTTCCAGTTCCCGATTCACCGAGAATCAACACGTTCGCTTCCGATCCCGCGACCTGTTGAATCAGTTTCCGGACCTGTTGGATGCACACACTGTTCCCCCCTAGGCTCCTGAACAATTCGACCGAACGATGCGAACCGGCGGTCCGATCCTTGTCCCGGTGTTGTCGGGCTTTCTGCAGGGCCTTGGTCAATACGGGGTAAGTCGTCGGCCACTCGAGTGCCAGCAAAATACATTCTTCGACGGCGCTCGGAATTTGATTGCCGGCGGGGCCGTCAACCAACAGGGCGATCGGTACGTCCGGTGCAGTTTGCTGGAATGACTTCACCACCGATGCGAGTTTTTCGATGGTCGAGCCGAGCAATACCATGTCGAAGGGCTGGTCGGCCAGTACCTGGAGCGCTTGGCCGGAATTTCCCTTGACCACATCGGCTTCGAGAAATTCGAAAACCAAGTCAACTTGCTTTGCCCGATCTTCAATCGAATCGACCAGCAGAACCCGGGTCTGTGCCATTAATCATTCCTGCTCATGAAAGTTCATAAGGATGGGGTTTGAAAATCCTGGACCAGTAGAAGATAAAACTGAATTATATCAAAAAAGTATTGTTGTCGGAATC
>JBOICY010000164.1:0-3065 GCA_050740335.1 Methylococcales bacterium
GCATATCCGGAACCACCATCGACCGTCTCGACCAGGTCTTGATGGGCCTTCGGCCGTTATTGCTGGCGGCTTGAATCACTTTTTTAACAAGATGATGATCGACAAACGGACCTTTTTTTACAGAACGCGGCACGGGTTTTCTCCCAATTATTTTTGTTTACGCCGTCTGACAATCATGGCATCGGTACGCTTGTTGGTCCGCGTTTTGTGGCCTTTCGTCGGCTGTCCCCACGGAGAAACCGGATGGCGGCCACCGGAGGTCCGACCTTCTCCTCCACCGTGTGGATGGTCGACCGGATTCATCGCGACACCGCGCACGGTCGGTCGGACTCCTCTCCACCGCTTCGCACCGGCTTTCCCTAGGGAGGCCAAATTGTGCTCGTTATTCCCGACTTCTCCGATCACCGCTTTACACTCGGAATGCACTTTTCTCATTTCTCCGGAGCGCAACCGAAGCGTCGCATAGGTCCCTTCTTTTGCAACCAATTGCGCGCTCGCCCCGGCACTTCGAGCGAGTTGAGCGCCTTTACCGGGTTTCATTTCGATACAATGAATCTGAGTACCGACCGGAATATTCCTCATCGGCATGCAATTTCCGGGTTTGATCGGTGCCAGATTATTACTGACCACTTCGGCGCCGACCTCGAGTCCTTTTGGCGCGATCATGTAGCACCGCTCGCCGTCTTTATAACGAACCAGCGCAATGTGCGCGGTACGATTGGGATCGTACTCCAACCTTTCGACAACACCCTGTACGCCCATTTTGTCCCGCTTGAAGTCGACAATCCGATAACGCTGTTTATGTCCGCCACCGGTATGTCGCTGGGTAATTCTACCCTGGTTGTTCCGCCCGCCGTTCTTGCTCTTTTTTTCGACCAGAGGCCGATAAGGTTGTCCCTTATGCAGTCCGTCGGTACGCACACGAACCAGAAAACGGGTTCCCGGCGAGGTTGGTTTATGTTTTACTACTGCCATCATTCGTTATCATTTCTATTTCAAGGCATAGTCCGGCTTAGATTCCGGTGAAATCAATATCGTGCCCGGGTTTTAATCGGACATAGGCTTTCTTCCAATTCGACCTTTTCCCGACCATTCGACCGAACCGTTTTGTTTTCCCCTTGACGTTTGCGACCTGAACCGCGTCCACCTCGACATTGAACATCGTCTCGACGGCTCGTTTGATCTCGGGCTTCGTCGCCGATTTTTGCACCTTGAACACAAACCGTTTCGACGAATCCGCCGCGACGGTGCTTTTCTCGGATACCACCGGTGATTTGATAAGGGTCGACAAATATTGTTGATTCATCCCAACCTCTCCTCTAGAACGCTCACTGCCTGCCGGGTCAGGATTACGGTATTTGCGGAGACGAGACCCACGGGATTGATATTCATTGCCGTACCGATGGCGGTACCGGGCAAGTTCCTCGACGACAGTTCGAGAATTCTGTGCGTCGTATCCGTCACGATTAAAGCGTCCGATAGGTTGTATTCTTTTAGTTTCATTGCGAGCAATTTGGTTTTCGGCTGATCCGGAATTATATCCGCGCTGACTACCAGACGGCCTTGCCTCAGCAATTCCGACAAAATCGACCGCATTCCCGCCCGGTACATCTTGCGATTCACCTTTTGTGCGTAATCGCGTGGACGAGCGGCAAAAGTGACCCCACCGCTGCGCCAGATCGGACTTCTGGATGATCCTGCGCGTGCTCTTCCGTTGCCTTTCTGGCGCCAGGGTTTACGCCCGCCACCCTGAACATCGGCACGGCTTTTCTGTGCCTTTGTCCCTTGTCTCGCGCCGGCAAGATAGGCCGTGACCAGTTGGTGGATCAAAGTTTCATTCAAAGCCTGCCCGAACACCCTGTCGCTGACCGGTACGGCTTGTGCCGAATCGCTTTCACTGATCGATGGAATCTCTAGGTTCATGACTTATTTTTTGCTTTCTTTTTTACCGCCGGCGTGATGATCACGTCCGAACCCTTTGCACCGGGTATAGCACCCCTTATCAACATCAGCTTTCTGGCCTGATCGATGCGGAGGATGCTTAGATTCTGAATGGTTTTACGCACAGCACCCATATGACCGGCCATCTTTTTCCCTTTGAATACCCGGCCAGGCGTCTGGTTTTGTCCGATTGAACCCGGCGCCCTGTGGGACAGCGAGTTCCCATGCGTACTATCCTGAGTCCTGAAATTATGCCGTTTGACACTCCCAGCAAAGCCCTTACCGATACTCGTCCCGCAAACATCCACGAATTGCCCTGCTTCGAAGCGATCCAATTCGATGTTCGAACCGACTGTAATATTTTCCACGTCCCCGTTCTCGAGCCGGAACTCCCAAAGACCTCGACCGGATTCAACACCCGCTTTGGCGTAGTGCCCCGTGAGCGGCTTGTTGATCCGCGAGACTTTCTTGCTCCCCGTGGTAACCTGGATGGCCCGATAGCCGTCCTTCTCGAGGCTCTTGATTTGGGTGACCCGGTTGGCTTCGACCTGAACCACGGTTACCGGTATCGACACACCTTCTTCGGTAAAAACACGGGTCATTCCGGACTTTCGCCCCACCAGACCAATAGTCATCAGTCACTTCCTCTTCAACATACAAGTTTTACTGGTTATCAATTGAGCTTGATCTGTACGTCGACGCCGGCGGCCAAATCCAGTTTCATGAGCGCATCAACCGTTTTCTCGGTGGGATCGATAATATCCAGGAGCCGTTTATGGGTCCTCAACTCATATTGGTCCCGCGCATCCTTGTTGACGTGCGGCGAAATCAACACCGTAAAACGCTCTTTCCTGGTCGGTAATGGAATCGGCCCCACAACCTGAGCGCCGGTACGGCGGGCCGTTTCAACGATTTCGCTGGCCGATCGATCAATCAATTTATGATCGAAAGCCTTGAGCCGGATTCTGATACTTTGCTTGGCCATTTTAATTACTCGATAACCTTGGCAACGACGCCCGCGCCCACGGTACGCCCGCCTTCACGAACCGCAAACCGCAAACCTTCTTCCATCGCAATCGGCGCAATCAGTTTCACGATCACCTTGACATTGTCACCCGGCATCA
>JBOICY010000165.1:0-15708 GCA_050740335.1 Methylococcales bacterium
TCATATCCCTATTCCGGGATAATTATACTCAAGTCTCGAGTTTTGCAACTACCTCTTATTTCGGAAAAAGTGCTCCGAAAAATAACGACGTCAGCGAGGCTCTGAGAGAAATCGCCTGCGATGTTGATAAAGTACACAATATATTGATTGAAAGCCAATATAAGCGTATTACAATTTATCTGGAAAATAACGAAGATATTACCAATTTCCAGTCCTGTATGGATAAATTGTCTTTAAAGTTTAATGGAAAACCCTGCCAAGCAGAGGCATCTCCCCGTATTTGATCCAGATGAACCTCTATTTCGATAGCGAATTTACCGGTCTGCATCAGTCTAGCACGCTGATCAGCATCGCGTTTACAGCGGACGACAACCGGGAATTCTATGCGGAATTTAATGATTATGACTCGGGGCAATGTAACGAATGGATAAACGAAAATGTATTAAAGCATACCCGTTGGATCAAGGACCAAGATGCTAAGACGGGTTCTTGGCGGCAAGATTCCCAAACTTTTTGCTATGGCGATACCCCATTGGTTCGGGCGAGCCTGAGCCAATGGTTCGCTTCTTACGACGAAGTCGAAATATGGGCCGACTGTCTCGCCTACGACTGGGTATTGTTTTGTGAGCTATTCGGGGGAGCGTTCGGGATACCCGAGCGAATATTCTATATGCCTTTTGATTTAGTCACTTTACTAAAACTTAAGGGCTTGGACCCCGATCTGGATCGGGAAGCCTTTGCCGGCGTCTTTTCCGACAACCAACAAAACCACCGGCACAATGCGTTGTTCGATGCGAGTTTGCTGAAAGCTTGTTATCAAAAAGCATGGTTGATGTAACGCTATTTTATCGGGTGTGGATCAAGTGAGTGCTGAAGCCGATCTGAAATCGCTGTTGCTGGACTATTATCACTGTACGTTTTTCCTGCCATTGATCGGCCTCGATGAACAAATATTTGTTCCGGCTGACCGATACGCTTTTACATATAAACCAGCCGCCCCCGGAGAGGAAGCGAAAAAGGAAGAAGAGAAGACAGAAAGGGAAAAAAGAGAGGAAGCGCAAGCGCAGGCCTATCGTTATTTTTCGCCCGCACTCAGAAAAATATTGTTCGATAGCGGCGAACAAGAGCGCTCAGATCGCAAACTGGTGCCATTGAAAGAATGGCGCTTGGACGAAAAAGAAATCGAATCCTGGTCTATCCATCGTGGCAAAGAGGTAGATCGAACCGATCCCATCCAATATCAAATTGCAAAAGTCCTTGCCGTTAATCTGTACCGCTATCTCAATGGCGTCTATTTGCTTTCGTTCAGGGTCGAACCGGAAGCATTGCAGCAATTACGAAAAAACAACGCCTGTCCGTTGTTCAATGGAAGTAATACTGTCAGTCTTCATGACTTGATTTTAAGCGATCATGGAAACGAGACGTTTTATCGACAGTTGCAATTGGAATGCTGGCTTCGTTTCACGCGATTGGCTCGGCTGGTTTATCCGAGTTTTCCCGAGCAGAACGATGAAAATAAAATTGCGCCGATTCGGCTTTTCACGGGAACGGGAACCGAACCCATTACTGCGTTCGGGACAAGGCAAAAGGTTCGTATCCATGAAAAGCCCGGGGAAGATATTTCACCCCTAATTCGTTTTTTACTCAAATCTTTTTCTATAAAGCCGAACGAGTTATTAGAGGGTTTTATCGATGAATACGAGAACTTGTACGATGACCGAATATTTGTGAGTGTTGCCTACGGCCTGGCAAATTGTAATCTTGAAGCGAGCCGAATCAATAAAATTTATAGTTTGGCCGCTTATGTCGATCGTTTTAAAGATACTTTCAATGCCCTGGATGGTTATGCTTATACACCGGACGAAATCGAAGCGCGTCTTCGACCGCAAACTTTTGCTTTATGGAAGGGTCTCGGCGGGCAATACGCCTATACCGATACTGCCAACGTTTATGTTTATTGCGGTCGGGATTGTCGCAAGTATATCGGACCTCATCATATCCCATTCATTTATGATCGCATGTTGGTGCAAGCATTGCTCTATCAGGCTTCTTTGCGTCTCTACGACAACGATATTTCCACTGAAACCAATAATATGCTGGAACAACGGAATATTAAGTCCATTCGAGAGCAACGCCAGGAATTTATTCGTTTTACCAACCAATACTGGTTTCATCAAATCACGGAGCAAATGCAAGGTAAAGAAATTTTTAAATTGCAGCAGAAAGCACTCGGACTGGCTGAGCATTACGAAATCATTAAAGACGAATTGGAGCGTACCGACGAGTACCTGCAAACCGAGCATGAAATTCGAATGGCGAATCTATCGGACCGCCTAAGCCGTTGGGGCTTCGCGATCGCCTTAATCGCGATTTATTATTCAGTTCTCCCGTTATTGAAAGAGTTTGTTGAAGATTCAACCGGAAAATCTATTTGGGGTTATGTCTGGTCTTGGATAAATTTACCTATTGATTGCCAAGAAATCGCCGGTTTGATAATTTTGTTGGGCGCACCAATTTATATTTTAATTTTATTATTAATCGGTACGTTAGCCAAACAGCTAATGCTACAAACCATATTTTATGCGGGTTCTTCCGTTCCGCCGACTTTTTTATCGTGAAATTTTCGCTCCCCGAAATTACAAATCTATTTCAAAGGAATGTCATAGTGTTCGAATAGTTTCGCTACATCCTGTTTATCTTTCATTTCGATCGCTTTGTCGACCAAATCGCGGGTCAGATGCGGCGCGAACAGTTCGATGAACTCGTACATGTATCCCCTTAAAAACTTGTCCTTTCTGATCCCGATATGGGTCAGACTCTCACCGAACAAATGGCTGGCATCGAGAGCAACCAGATCTTTATCCGACTCGATATCGTAGGCCATTTTCGCGATGATGCCGATACCGAGTCCCGAACGCACGTAGGTCTTGATCACATCGGCGTCGACCGCCGTAAGCACCACCTTGGGTTCGAGCTTGGCCCGGTTGAATGCCTCATCGAGTCGGGAGCGTCCGGTAAACCCGAAAACATAGGTCACAATCGGAAACGCGGCGATATTCGCCAACGTCAAGTCCTTGCTGGTTGCGAGAGGATGGTCCCGCCTGACCAGAATACAACGATTCCACCGGTAACACGGGAGCATCACCAGGTTTGCATACAACTCCAAGGCTTCGGTCGCAATCGCAATATCCGCGGTTCCGCGCGAAGCCAGGTCCGAGATCTGGGTCGGGGTACCTTGATGAATGGTCAGGGTGACTCCCGGATAACGGTTGATAAATGTCTCGACGATCGCAGGAAGCGCATAACGTGCCTGGGTGTGGGTTGTCGCAATCGACAAGGTGCCCTTCCGGTGATCGCAATGCTCATCTGCAATCCCTTTGATTCGGTCGACCTTATCCAGGATCTGACCGGCGACTTCGAGTATTTCTCGACCCGCTTCGGTCAGTCCGGTCAGGTGCTTACCACTCCTGGAAAATATCGCTAAGCCTAATTCTTCTTCCAACAGCCGGATTTGTTTACTGATCCCGGGCTGAGACGTGAACAGACTTTCAGCGGTCACCGAGACATTCAGGTTGTGTTGCGCGACTTCCCAGATATAACGGAGTTGTTGAAGCTTCATTATTACAATGTATAATATAAGTAGAAATATTTATTTCTTTTCATTATATATAACCGGCGTTACATTGCAACACCCATTCATTGTTCTTACTAGAGAGTTAAAATTCGATGGATTTGTTTTATATTTTGACCGGCGCTATCGTCGGCTTCGTGATTGGTTTAACCGGGGTCGGCGGCGGTTCGCTCATGACACCGCTGCTGGTACTCGGGTTCGGGGTCAACCCCGCGATCGCCGTGGGAACCGATCTGCTCTATGCCGCCATTACCAAAGCCGGCGGCGTTTTCTTTCATCAGCGACAAGGCACCGTAGACTGGAAAGTTGCCGGGTGGTTGGCACTCGGAAGCATTCCGTGCTCCGTGCTCACGATTGTTTTCTTGGAACAGTTGCAACAATCCCACGTCAACTACGAAAAACCGATGATGATCACATTGAGTGCCATGCTAATCCTGACGTCATTGGTGGTCTTCATGAGGAACCGATTGCTGTCCTACCTCCACAGTTCGCTGTCTAGAAAAAAATCCGCGGTGACCTTTTTGGTTGGTTATCGTGGCTTTATCACGGTACTTTCCGGGGCTCTATTGGGGATTGTAGTCTCGCTGACCTCGGTGGGCGCGGGAGCCATCGGATCGGCTATCCTGTTCCTCCTGTACCCGGGGAAACCCGCGATTTCCATTGTAGGAACCGATCTCGCCCACGCCGTCCTGCTGACCACGGTCGCAGGATTGGGTCACCTGCACATCGGAACGGTCGATCTGGCATTGCTTGGCGGGCTTCTGATCGGAGGACTACCCGCTATTTACCTCGGAAGCTTAATCGGTAAAAATATGCCGGATAAGATTCTACGCCCGCTGATCGGAGCAATCCTTCTGGGTCTTGGAGTAACCTTGTTGTATAAATAAGATTTCGATAGGGATCATCCCGGAATGTCGTCACCGACAGGTTGGAATGATTCCTGAATTTACCGTGGCATTGTCATTCCAGACTCCGCCAATGAAACGGTACAATACCGTGTAATCAAATCTGGGAAAGCGAATATGACCTTTGTAGTCACCGAAAATTGTATCAAATGCAAATATACCGACTGCGTCGACGTATGCCCGGTCGACTGCTTTCATGAAGGCCCGAATTTTCTGGTCATAGACCCTGACGAATGTATCGACTGTACACTTTGCGAACCGGAATGTCCGGTGGAAGCAATCCATGCCGAAGACGAACTTCCCGAAGGCCAGGAGCAGTTTCTCGAATTGAATAAGGATCTGAGTAAGATCTGGCCTACGATTACCGAGGTCAAGAGCGGCTTGGACGATGCCGATGAATGGAAGGACAAGAAAGACAAGCTCAAGTTTTTAATACGATAAGAAAAATAAAACCGGGCATGTCCCGGCTTTATTCCTCATAATTCGGTCACGATGCGAGATTCGGCCCTCGACTTCGATAGTAGCCTATTCTTCTTTTATCGATTCCCCACTCCGCCGATCGACCAGCTCGACATAAGCCATGATCGCGGCATCCCCGGCTCTATGACCACACTTCAGCACACGCAGATATCCTCCGGGACGTTCCTTATATCTCGGACCCAATTCATTAAACAACTTGGTGACCGTCGCACGATCCCGCAACCTCGCGAATGCGATTCTGCGTTTCGCGACCGAATCCTCTTTCGCTAAGGTAATCAATGGTTCCGCGAATCCTCTGAGTTCTTTGGCTTTCGGGAGTGTCGTTTTGATCAGTTCATGCTTGAACAATGAAACCGTCATATTTTTGAAATCGGCTTTGCGATGGCTGCCGTTCCGGTTCAACTGTCTGCCTGATTTTCGATGACGCATTTTGATGAAGGCCTTAAGTAAATAAATAGTGACTGGTGTTATCCGCTGACTTGTTTGGATTCAGCCAGATTGTCCGGCGGCCAGTTCTCGAGCCTCATCCCGAGTGAAAGACCTTTCGATGCGAGCACGTCTTTGATCTCGGTCAGAGACTTGCGACCGAGATTCGGCGTTTTAAGCAGTTCGACCTCGGTTCGCTGAATTAAATCTCCGATGTAAAAGATATTTTCGGCTTTCAGACAATTCGCGGAACGGACCGTCAGTTCGAGGTCATCCACAGGACGCAACAAAACCGGATCGAATTCCGGCTTCCTTTTCTTGTCCTCCTCATTTGGCGTCTCGGTCCCCTGAAGATTAACAAAAACGGTCAGGTGTTCATGAAGTATCTCTGCGGCATCCCTGACCGATTGTTCCGGATCAACCGTCCCGTTTGTTTCCAGGAAAATAATCAATCGATCGAGGTCGGTACTTTGTTCGACCCGAGCGCTTTCGACATTATACGAAACTTTCAGGATTGGATTAAAACTCGCGTCGACATGGAGGACACCGATCGCTTGATCTTCGCTGCGATCTTTTCTGGCGCTGCTCGGTTGGTAGCCTCTTCCTTTCTCCAGCTTGATCGACATGCTGAGTTCACCGGCCTGAGTCAGGTGTGCGATCACCATATCCGGATTAATGATTTCGACATCGTGTGTCAGAGCGATATCCTGCGCGGTCACGATACCCGGCCCTTTCTTATAAAGAGAAAGGACAGCTTCATCATTGGCGTGCAGTTTGACCGCCAGATTCTTGAGATTCAGCAGGATATCGATGACGTCTTCCTGTACGCCTTCGATTGTAGTGTACTCGTGCAGAACCCCTTCGATTTGAACCTCGGTTACCGCACATCCAGGAATAGCGGAAAGCAGAACCCGTCTCAGCGCATTTCCCAAGGTATGGCCGAACCCGCGTTCCATGGGTTCAATCACGATTTTCGCCTGGTTATTCGAAATCGTTTGCACGTTAATGACGCGCGGCTTCAATAGATTCGTGGATAGGCTTTGCATCTATTTCCCGTGTGAGTACGAAAAAAAATTATTTCGAGTACAGCTCGACGACCAGTTGTTCGTTGATCTCGCTTCCCAGATCCGCCCGGTCTGGCAGTACTTTGAAAATACCTTTCTTTTCCTTGGAATCGACTTCCACCCATTCGGGCCATCCGTATTGCTCGGCTACCGTCAGCGCATCGATAATCCGGCCCTGATTCCTGGCTTTTTCCCGGACCGCGATTTCGTCACCCGGCGTGACCTGAAAAGACGGAATATTCGTGACCTTCCCATTAACCAGGATGGCTTTATGGCTCACCAACTGGCGCGCTTCCGCACGGGTCGTGGCCATGCCCATTCGATAGACGATGTTATCGAGCCTTGATTCCAGCAGGTTCAGTAAATTTCCGCCCGTCGAACCTTTCTGTTTAGCGGCATTTTTATAATAATTCCTGAATTGTTTTTCAAAAACGCCATAAATCCGGCGCAGCCGTTGCTTTGCGCGAAGCTGCAGTGCGTAATCCGAATGTCTGGCGCGCCGTTGGCCGTGCTGGCCCGGAGGCTGTTCGAGCTTGCATTTGGAGTCCAGCGATTTTCCGCGGCTCTTGAGAAAGAGATCGGTGCCTTCCCGTCTGCTTAATTTGCATTTCGGGCCTAGATAACGTGCCATTTCAGCTATGCTCCACTGTTAAACCCGCCGTCTTTTCGGGGGACGGCATCCGTTATGAGGAATCGGCGTTGAATCGCTAATATTGGTAATCTTGAAACCGAGACCATTCAATGAGCGCACCGCCGATTCGCGTCCCGGCCCCGGGCCTTTGACGTATACGTCCAGGTTTTTCATGCCAAACTCCTGCGCGGCTCTACCGGCCTTTTCCGCGGCGACTTGAGCCGCGAAAGGAGTGCTCTTACGAGAACCTCTGAAACCCGAACCCCCTGCGGTCGCCCAGGATAAGGTATTGCCTTTTCGGTCGGTAATCGTGACGATCGTATTATTGAAAGACGCGTGGATGTGCGCGATGCCATCCGAAACGTCCTTTTTGATTCGCTTCCGGGTCCGATTGCTGGTTGCCATGTCTAATTTTTCCTTTCAGCCCTGTTTATTTACGGATCGGGCGTCTCGGCCCCTTTCTGGTCCGCGCGTTGGTTCGGGTTCTCTGCCCCCGCACCGGCAGCCCGCGGCGGTGCCGAATTCCGCGAACACAACCGAGATCCATCAAGCGCTTGATATTCATGGAAACCTCCCTTCTGAGGTCACCCTCAAGCGTATGTTTCTCAAGCATATGTCGCAATGAATCGATTTGGTCTTCGCTCAAGTCCTTGATTTTGGCGTCCGGGGCGATCCCGGTTTCTTCGCAAACCTTCCTCGAGCGGCTTTTACCAACCCCGTAAATCGCTGTGAGCGCAATCAAGGCATGCTTATGCTCGGGTATATTTATTCCGGCAATTCGAGCCATTCGGCTGTTCCTCCACTAAGTTATTTCAGCTGACGACAGATAAACTCTTTATGATTACAATGCCCGTTGTTTCGGGCACAAATCGCTATCCTTGCCGCTGTTTGTGGCGACTTTCTTTGCAGATCACCCGGATCACGCCTTTCCGCTTGATGACTTTACAATGCTGACACATTTTTTTAACTGAAGCCCGTACTTTCATTTTTTGACCTATTCAATCTAGCGGACCAGACCAGTTCGGGCTCCCTTGCCTTTCAGGTTGGCCTTTTTCATCAAACCTTCGTATTGATGCGACATCAAATGCGATTGGACCTGTGCCATGAAGTCCATGACTACGACGACTATAATCAACAGGGAAGTCCCTCCAAAATAAAAGGGCACATTCCAGTAAAGAATCAGAAACTCCGGCAATAAACAGACCACTGTTATATAAACCGCTCCGACAAGCGTCAATCGTGTCATCACGCTGTCGATGTAGTCCGTGGTCTGAATACCCGGACGGATACCCGGAATAAACGCACCGGATTTTTTCAGGTTTTCCGCGGTATCTTTGGCGTTGAAAACCAGGGCTGTATAAAAAAAGCAGAAAAAGATGATCGCCGCGGCATAGCACAGGACGTACACGGGCTGCCCGGGCGACAGGGTGGTCGCGATGTCCTGAAGCCACCGAAAACCCTCGGCGTTCCCGAACCATCCTGCGATCGTCGCTGGAAACAGGATGATGCTGGAAGCGAAGATAGGCGGAATAACCCCGGCCATGTTCAATTTGAGCGGTAGAAAACTGGTTTGCGCCGCATACATTTTCCGGCCTTGCTGGCGCTTCGGGTAGTTGATTAGCAGCCGCCGCTGGCCTCGTTCGACAAATACGACAAAAGCCGTCACCGCGATGGTAATCAGGAATAGCGCGACGATGACGATTCCACTCATTTCACCGGTACGATTAAGTTCAAGCGTACCGCCAATCGCAGACGGGAGACCCGCTATGATTCCAGAAAATATGATCATTGAAATGCCATTTCCGACCCCGCGCTCCGTGACCTGTTCGCCCAACCACATCAGAAAAATGGTTCCGCAAACTAGCGATATCGTGGTGATCGCGACGAAATGCACGCCCGGATTGATGACCACGGAAAGCCCTCCCGCGGTCTGACTCTGCAGCGCGATACTGACCCCGATCGCCTGGAACGTCGCGAGTAGAACCGTTCCGTAGCGGGTGTATTGGGTAATCTTTCGCCGTCCCGATTCCCCTTCCTTCTTGATCTGTTCCAGACTCGGAACGACCACGGTCATCAGCTGCATGATAATCGAAGCCGAAATATAGGGCATAATTCCGAGCGCAAACAAACTGAGCCGCTTCAGAGCCCCTCCGGAAAACATATTGAACATGTCGAGTATCGACCCGCCCTGTTGCTCGAACATCAGGTCGAGGGCTTTCGGGTCGATTCCGGGAACCGGTATGTGTGCCCCCACTCGAAATACGAATAGCGCGCCCAGCAAAAACAATAATCGGTTCCTGAGTTCGGTCAGTTTCCCTGAACGGCCAGGCATGATTGGATTCGGTGTGTTCACTTAGTCCTCGATCTTTCCACCCCGGGCTTCGATTGCAGAGCGTGCGCCCTTTGTAACCGCCAGCCCCCTGACAGTCACCGCCTTATCGATCGCACCGGAATCAATAACTTTCGCTTTCCTGGTAAACGCCGGAACGATGCTGGCCGATTTGAGGGTATTGAGATCAACCACAGCCGCTTCGAGTCCCGCAATTTCATGTAACCGGACTTCCGCGGTGAATTTCTTGCTTCTTGAGGTGAAACCGACCTTCGGCAAGCGACGCTGAAGGGGCATCTGCCCCCCTTCGAAACCGACTTTATGGAAGCCACCGGCACGTGACCTTTGGCCTTTGTGACCCCGTCCACAAGTCTTTCCGAGTGTCGAACCAATGCCGCGTCCCACCCGTTTTGCCTTTTTTTTACTACCCGCGGCTGGCGCTAGTGTGTTCAGATACATTTCAGGTTTCCTCGATACGCAGCATATAAGAAACCTTGTTGATCATTCCTCGATTACACGGTGTATCGGTGATTTGGACAGTCTGATGCATGCGCTTCAAACCGAGACCTCTCAGACACTCCTGATGGGTCTTCAATCGTCCGTTTTTGCTGCGCACCAGCGTTACCTTCAATAGTTTTTCCACCATTTCATCCACCAATTATTTGTTCAACGGTTTTGCCGCGCTTTGCCGCGACCCGTTTCGCGTCGGTCATTCCGGCCAAGGCCTCGATTGTGGCCCGAACGACATTGATCGGGTTAGTGGTACCAATGCATTTTGCGAGCACATTATGGACGCCTACGACCTCGAAAACCGCACGCATCGCACCACCCGCGATAATTCCGGTACCTTCCGATGCCGGCTGCATATAGACCTTCGCCGCGCCGGTCGAGGACATAATCGGATAATGCACTGTATCACCGTTAAGACTGACCGAGAGCATATTCCGCCGGGCTTGTTCCATCGATTTCTGGATCGCGATCGGAACCTCTCTGGCCTTGCTCAAACCATACCCGACTTTACCTTGTCCATCGCCAACCACTGTCAGCGCTGTGAAGCCGAATTGCCGGCCGCCCTTCACAACCTTCGCGACCCGGCGTACCGACACGAGTTTTTCCTGAAGCCCGCTCTCTGCAGCGGTTTGCATTGAGCCGTTAGCCATCGAATTTCACCTTCAAAATTTTAAGCCGATTTCTCGGGCGGCTTCGGCGAGCGCTTTGACCCGGCCGTGATATTTGTTACCGCCCCGATCGAAGGCGACTTCCTGGATACCGGATTCGAGGGCTTTTTCAGCAATTGCTTTTCCGACCGCTTGCGCCGCAGCAACATTACCGGTATTACCGACTGCTTCACGGATGCTTGCTTGAACAGTGGACGCGCTGACCAGCGTTCTCGAACCATCCTCGCTGTTGATTTGAGCATAAATATGCCTGGGTGTCCGATGAACGGTCAGGCGCATGGTTTCAGTCTTGCTGATTCTGACGCGCGTTTTTGCGGCCCGCCGCAGACGATTTACGTTTTTGCCCATCAAGTTTGACCCTTATTTTTTCTTGGCTTCTTTTCTGACAACGGTTTCGTTGCTGTAGCGCACACCCTTTCCTTTATAGGGCTCCGGGGGCCGGAACCCACGTATGTCCGCCGCAACCTGACCGACTCGTTGCTTATTGATACCCGAAACGACGATCTCTGTCTGGCTCGGAGTCTCGATCGAAATTCCCTCGGGAATTTCATATTCGACCGGGTGGGAAAAGCCAAGGCTCAAGTTTAATGAGCCCTCTTTCACCTGAGCGCGATAACCGACTCCCACCAGGTTTAGTTTCTTCACGTACCCGTCTGATACCCCGATCACCATGTTATTGACCAGCGAACGGGTAGTGCCGGCCATGGCTTGTGCCTGTTTCGCGCTGCCAGCGGCCGATACCCGGATTTCGTTGCCATCGACAGCCAAGGATATCCGGTTGTTTAACGCGATCCTGAGTTCACCCTTGCGGCCCTTGACGACCAAGATATCTCCATTGAGGCTTGCGTCGACGCCGGAAGGAAGCGGAATCGGATTTTTTGCAATTCTAGACATTTAAATAAAACCCATCTTCGTCAAGAAACGATACACAGGACTTCGCCGCCGATTCCGTAAGCCTTCGCGGCCTGTCCGGTCATGACGCCTTTAGATGTGGAAACTATGGCGATTCCGAGCCCGCCCAAGACGTTCGGCAATTCTTCCTTTGAGCGATAAATTCTCAACCCGGGACGACTGACCCGCTTGATTTCATCGATCACCGGGGCACCCTGGTAATATTTCAGGGTGATTACCAGCTTTTCTATTTTGCCCTCTGGTTCCATCGCGTAGCTCTGTATGTAGCCTGCATCCATTAGCACCGCTGCGATTGCTTTCTTCAATTTCGAGGAAAACATAGACACTTCTGTCTTCCCCGCGGTTTGCCCATTTCGAATGCGGGTCAGCATGTCCGCGACCGGATCTGTCATGCTCATTTTTGTCTCCGGTTATACATTGATCGTTTTTCCATCTCGAATATCCTACCAACTCGCCTTCACGATTCCTGGAACATAGCCTTGCATCGAGGCCTCTCTGAGTTTATTCCGCCCCAAACCGAATTTACGATAAACACCGCGCGGACGACCGGTCAGGCTGCAGCGACTGCGTTTCCGAACCGGGCTCGAGTCCCTCGGCAGCATTTGCAATTTGGTCCGGGCCTCGGCTTTTTCCTCGTAGGAAGCATTATCGTCTTTGATAACGTTTTTCAGCGCGGTGCGTTTTTGTGCGTGTTTTTTCACACTCAGAGCACGCCTTTTTTCCCGCGCAATTATCGATTTTTTTGCCATCCGAAGGACCCGAATTTATAATCTGAAGGGAAATCTGAAAAGCTCGAGAAGCGCACGCGCCTCTTCGTTATTCTTCGCCGACGTGGTAATGGTAATATCCATCCCCCGAAGCGCATCGATCTTGTCGTAGTCGATTTCCGGAAAGATAATCTGTTCCCGAACGCCCATCGAATAGTTCCCGCGCCCGTCGAATGACTTTGGATTCAAGCCTCGGAAATCCCGGATGCGCGGTATCGCGACATTGACCAACCGATCCAGAAATTCATACATCCGCTCACGCCGTAATGTCACTTTGCAGCCGATCGGCATGCCATCGCGAATTTTGAAACTCGCAATCGATTTTCGGGCGTGTGTAATAACCGGTTTCTGCCCCGAAATTTTGCTCATATCGTCAACCGCGGACTGCAGCACTTTTTTGTCTGCGACGGCTTCACCCAAGCCCATATTCAAGGTAATCTTGGTAATCCTGGGAGCTGCCATAATCGACGAATAGTTAAATTTTTCAAATAGTTTCGGCAGAATTTCTTCTCTATATACCGCGGCTAATCTGGCCATGACTGATCCGTTTTACTCTTTTTAGATATCGATGATTTCTTTCGTTGATTTGAAGAAGCGGACTTTACGGCCGTCCTCCAATATCCTGAACCCGACGCGGTCAGCTTTTTTGGTTTCCGGATTGAAGATCCCGACATTCGACAGGTGAATCGGCATTTCTTTTTCTTCAATGCCCCCGGGCATGCCGAGATTCGGATTCGGTTTTTTATGCTTTTTAACCAGATTGACTCCTTGAACAATTACCTTACCGCCTGCGGCGAATTTCTGAACAGAACCCTTTTTACCCTTGTCCTTACCGGTTAAAATTACGACATCGTCACCTTTCTTGATACGTTCCATAGCAAAATGCCTATAAAACTTCCGGTGCAAGGGAAATAATCTTCATGAATTTTTCGGTGCGCAGTTCGCGGGTAACCGGACCGAATATCCGGGTGCCGATCGGCTGGAGTTGCGCATTCAAAATCACCGCCGCATTTCCGTCAAAGCGCAACAGCGAGCCATCCGGTCGCCGCACACCCTTGCGAGTACGCACGACGACGGCATTGTATACCTCGCCTTTCTTGACCCTGCCCCTGGGTATCGCGTCCTTTACGCTGACCTTGATGATGTCACCGATCCCGGCATAGCGCCGGTGTGAGCCGCCAAGTACTTTGATACACATCACCTTTCGTGCACCGCTGTTGTCGGCCACATCCAGGCTGGTTTGCATCTGAATCATTGCTGTTTCCCGGTTTCGTTTATCATTTCTCGTTATACGGAGGGAATTGCTTATCGCTGGTTCGTTTCCAAAACCTCGACCAATCGCCATGTTTTGCGCTTCGACATCGGCCGGCATGCCGTCACTAATACCAAATCACCTTCCTGGCAAACATTTTCCTCGTCATGCGCGAGCAATCGAGTCGAGCGTCTCACATATTTTCCGTAGACGGGATGCGGTACGAGCCGTTCGACCAGAACAGTGATCGATTTCTGCATCTTGTTGCTGACCACCCTGCCCTTGATGAGGTGGCTTTTTTTCTCAGACTTGTCACTCATGCCGCGGCTCTGTTCGTTTCATGCAGGATCGTCTTAATCCGCGCGATATCCCGCCTCACCGACTTGAAGCGATCCGGTTTTGACAATTGCCCGCTGCCTTTCTGCATTCTCAGGTTGAATTGCTCCCTGAACAGATCGTTTAGCAGCGAATCCATCTCGTCTTTGGTCTTTTTTCTGATTTCGTCCGCTTTCATTACAATACCGTTCGTATGGTGAATTTCGTTTTAATCGGCAATTTCGCGGAAGCCAGTTTAAATGCCTCTCTTGCGGTTTCTTCGGGTACGCCCTGAATCTCGTAAAGCATCGAACCGGGTTTGATCTGCGCAATCCAATATTCGACACTTCCTTTACCTTTACCCATCCGCACCTCCAAGGGCTTCTTCGAGATCGGTTGGTCCGGAAAAACACGAATCCAAAGCTTTCCGGTCCTTTTGACATGTCGTGTGATCGCCCTTCTGGCGGACTCGATCTGCCTCGCCGTGAGGCGACCGCGAGCGACGGCTTTCAAGCCGTATTCGCCAAAACTGACTCTCGAGCCGCGTCCCGCGAGTCCTCTATTTCTTCCCTTTTGCTGTTTGCGGAATTTCGTTCTTTTTGGTTGAAGCATTTTGCTTATTCCCGATTACGGCGCGGCTCTTTGTTTCTCGTCGGGGTTGGATTGTAAACCCGGATTCAAAACCTCTCCCTTAAAGATCCAGACTTTAACCCCGATCACTCCATAGGTGGTTTTTGCTTCGGCGAAACCGTAATCGATGTCCGCTCGCAGCGTGTGCAACGGAACCCGGCCTTCCCGGTACCATTCGCGGCGGGCTATTTCAGCCCCGTTCAAGCGGCCGCTGACACTGATTTTCATGCCTTCCGCTCCAAGCCGCATGGTATTGGTCACGGCGCGTTTCATTGCCCGTCTGAACATGATCCGCTTTTCGAGCTGCTGCGCGACCCCTTCGGCGACCAATTGCGCGTCCAGCTCGGGCTTTCTGATCTCCTCTACGTTCAGGTGTACCGGAATCCCCATCATGTCCGACACTTCGCGGCGCAGCGCATCGATATCTTCACCTTTCTTGCCGATCACGATTCCGGGACGCGCGGTATGCACGGTAATGTGCGCGATGTTGGCCGGCCGGTTGATTTGAATTCTGCTCACCGAGGCATGAGCGAGTTTTTTCTTGATAAACTCCCGAATTCTTAGATCCTGATAGAGTAAATCCGGATAATCCTTCGATTCCGCAAACCAGCGGGACGACCAATCTTTGATATATCCCAATCGAATTCCAATCGGGTGAACCTTTTGCCCCATCTCGACTACCCCTAATCTGCCTCGGACACTTTCACGGTAATGTGACAGGTCCTTTTTAATATTCGGTTTGCCCGCCCCTTGGCGCGTGGTTGGATTCGCTTTTGAGTCGGTCCTTCGTCGACATACACGGTACTGACCTTAAGTTCATCGACATCCGCGGCTTCATTGTGTTCCGCGTTTGCGATCGCCGACTCAAGCACCTTCTTGATAATTCCCGCGGCCTTCTTATCGCTGAACTTCAACAGGTTCAGCGCCCGCTCAACCGGAAGACCCCGAATCTGGTCTGCGACCAAACGGCCCTTCTGAGCAGCGAAAGGCGCGTTCTTAAGTTTTGCGGCAGTTTTCATTATCTTTTCTGAAACTTATTTCGATTTTTTATCCGCCAAATGGCCTTTAAACGTTCTGGTCGGCGCGAATTCGCCGAGTTTATGTCCCACCATATTTTCCGAAACCAATATTGGAACATGTTGGCGGCCATTATGGATGGCAATCGTAAGACCCAGCATATCCGGAACC
>JBOICY010000166.1:0-15189 GCA_050740335.1 Methylococcales bacterium
CTGTAAAGTGGTTTGATAATAAAAAAGGCTTCGGTTTTATTGAGCCACAGGACGGAAAAGAGGATGTATTCGTTCATCACTCGGCAATTCAGGGTGATGGTTATAAGACATTAGCGGAAGGGCAACAGGTAACTTACGAAACGCAAACCGGGCCCAAAGGCCTCGCCGCAACCAATGTAGTACCTCAATAAAAAAAACCGTTGCGTTGCAACAACCCCGCCCGACAGGCGGGGTTTTTTTATCCGGCGTGAACCGTTTGTTCCATGACTGATCGATCGACCCTTCAAAAACCCGGCGATTCGCTACGCAACATTCAGGTCCAGGGAAAAAAAATCACGCTTCTCGGTACCGCGCATGTTTCGAAATCCAGTGTCGCGGACGTCGAACAGCAGCTATCCCGAAATCACTTTGACGCGGTCGCTGTCGAGCTGTGCCAGAATCGCCATAAGGCCTTACAAAATCCGGATAGTCTGGCAAAGATGGATCTGTTTCAGGTTCTCAAGGAACAGAAAACTACCATGGTCCTCGCAAATCTGGTTTTGGGCGCTTACCAGCAGCGCATCGCCAATGAAATTGGAATCGACCCCGGCGCTGAAATGAAAGCCGCGGTCAGAATCGGCCAGCAAATGAACATTCCGGTCCTGTTGATCGACCGGGAAATCGGCACCACCCTGAAGCGCGTTGCTGGAAACATCTCCTGGTGGCAGCGCTTGTGGCTCATGTCGGGTCTTCTGGCCAGTATCGTGATCCACGAAAAAGTGACCGAAGCAGAGATCGAGAAACTCAAGGAGGGCGACATTCTGGAATCGGCGTTAACCCAGTTCGCGGAACGGAACGAGCGTTTATTCAAGCCTCTGATCGAGGAACGCGATGAATACATGGCACTCCGACTGCAATCGGAGCTGCACGCAAATGACTATCAGAACGTCCTCGCAGTCGTCGGGGCCGGCCATCTGCCCGGTATTGCCGAACGGTTGGCCGCTCCGCTCCCTGACCGGGAAGCGATCGGGATAAGGCTTGCCCAACTCGATCAGGTCAAAAAGCCCGGAGTTTGGATGAAAATCATCCCCTGGCTGATCGTCGTCCTGATATTCGCCGGATTCGCGCTCGGCTTCCACCGAAGTCCGAACCTGGGTTTCGAACTGGTTATCGAATGGGTCGTGATCACCGGTGGACTATCGGCCCTGGGCACCCTATTCGCCGCGGCGCACCCGTTGACCGTTCTGGTTGCGTTTCTCGCCGCGCCATTGACTAAGCTCAACCCGGCGATCGGCGCGGGCTTCGTGACCGCGGCGGTAGAACTTTATCTGCGCAAACCAGAGGTCTGTGACTTCAGCCGTCTGCGTACCGACACGGCAAGTTTCAAGGGATGGTGGAACAATCGCGTGGCCAGGACCCTGTTGATTTTCCTGTTCAGCACCGTGGGTGCGGCTGCCGGGATCTATATCGCTGGCTTCAGAATCGTCGAAAAACTCACGCTCGGGTAGATTGGTCCAGAATCCGGATTGGTCGAAGATTAAGACGACGGGGACAGGTCTATTATTTATGCAGTTTTTTTCTTTCCTTAAGACATCAACTTTAAACCTGTCCCCTTTGCCTCCGAGTCCCTGGTGGTTCAAGTCTATTTCGCCGACTACCTTCGCTTGACCGAAGATGGAAAGCTCAATTCAGAACCAGCGCTCATCTATCCCGCGCCTATACCTCCCGATTCAGCAGATAGTACACCAGCGGCACCACGTACAGGGAAAACGCGGTCGAGGCGAAGATGCCGAAGATGAAACTCCAGGCGAGTCCCGAGAATATGGGGTCCAGGGTGATGACGAAGGAGCCCAGCAGGGCCGCGCCGGCGGTCAGGAATATAGGCCGCATCCGGGTGGCGCCGGCTTCGATCAGGGCCTCGGTCAGATCGACGTCTCGTTCGCGCAGCCTTTGGATGAAGTCGATCAAAATAATCGAGTTGCGCACCACGATACCGGCCAGGGCGATCATACCGACCATGGCGGTCGCGGTGAACAGGATGGGATTGGCGAAACCGGCCACCGGTTCGGTGAACAATAGATTCAACAGCCAGAAGCCGGGCATGATGCCGATCATGGTCAAGGGAATCGCTACCATGATCACGAGCGGCAAGGCCAAGGACCCGGTCTGGGCTACCAGCAGCACATAGATCATCAGCAAAGCCGTGCCGAAGGCCAGCCCCAAAGCGCGGAACACGTCCAGGGTGATTTTCCATTCGCCTTCTCCGGCCAGGTCCGTGCTGTAGCCTTCCGGCAGGGGTTTCCGCTCGTGTATCCGGCCCCAGGCCAGCACGGCTTCGACCGGCTGGTCGCCGGCCAGTTCGGCGGTGACATAGCTCAGGCGCTTGAGATTCTTATGGTAGATGGTCAGGTCGGCCGGCTCTTCCACCGCGCTGCCGATTTCTCCGAGCGGCACCAGCGAGCCATTCATTCCCCTGACCCGCAGGGTTTCCAGGCCGGTGATGCCGGAGCGGGCGGCACGTGGCAGGCGCACGACGATTTCGAGTGGCTGACGTTCGCCAGGGGCCTGCACGGCGCCGGTGGTCTCGCCTTGCAGCGCCGTGCGCAGAGTCTCGGCCACGCGGTCCACGGTGATCCCATGCAAGGCCGCCTGCGCTCGATCGAGCCGGTACTGCACCACGGTCTGCGGTTCGTCCACCGTATCGTCCACATCGACGATGCCGGGAATGCTTGCGATGCCGTCGCGCACCCCTTCAGTAACCCGCGCGAGATCCGCGTAATCGGCGTCCAGAGGCCCATAGACCTCGGCGACGAAGGTGGCCAGCACCGGTGGGCCCGGCGGAGTCTCGACGATCTTAATCCGGGCTCCGTTATCCCTGGCGATACGCTCGACATCGGGCCGACTCCGCAGCGCAATTTCATGGGATTGCTGCTCGCGCCGTTCCTGGGGCAGGAGGTTTATGCGGATCTCGGCCTGGTGCGGTTCCCGGCGCAGGTAATAATGCCGGACCAGGCCGTTGAAATCCATCGGAGAGGCTTCGCCGACATAGGTCTCGAAATCGGTCACCTCGTTCACTCTGACAAGAAACGCGCCGAGTTCGCGGGCCACGGCGTCGGTTTTCTCCAGGGTGGTGCCGCGCGGCAGGTCGATCACGATTTGCAGTTCGTTCCTGTTGTCGAAGGGCATGAGTTTCAGCGGTACGATCCGGTACACGGCCAGCAGGGTCGAGGCCACGAAGGCTGCCAGTATGATCAGCAGGAACAGTCCGGCCCGGTCCGGCGCCAGCAGCGGCCCCAGGGTCCTGCGATAGATACGGTACAGGCCGCTGGTCTTGAGATCGAAGGCTGCCTCGCCGGTCCTCCCGTATTCACTCTTCAAGAGGTAATAGCTGGCCCAGGGCGTGACGGTGAAAGCCACCAGAAGCGATGTCAACATGGCCACCGGCACGTTGAAGGCCATGGGTCGCATATACGGCCCGATCATGCCGGTGATGAAGAACATCGGCAGGAAGGAGACGATGACCGCGAAGGTGGCGAGGATGGTCGGGGGCCGAACCTCGTTCACGGCGGTCAGGGTGGCTTCCAGGGGCGGTTCGCGGCGCAGCTTGAAATGGCGGAAGATGTTTTCCACGTCGACGATCGGGTCGTCGACCAACAGCCCCAGGGACAGGATCAGCGCGAACAAGGTCACCCGGTTGATGGTGTAGCCGAAGATGAGATCACAGAACAGGGTCACCCCGAGCGTCATGGGCACGGCCAGGGCGACGATCAAAGCCTCCTTGGGACCGAGCGTGAAGGCCAGCAGCACGACGATGGTGGCGATCGCGATGCAGAGGTGCTTGACCAACTCGTTGACCTTGTGATTCGCTGTCTCGCCCTGGTTGCGGGTTACCGTGACGGCCACCTCTTCCGGGATCAGCTTGCCGTAAAGACCGCGAGTGGTCTCGATCAGCTGTCCGGCCACGGCCACGGCATTGGCACCCTTGCGCTTGGCGATGGCGAGGGTAACGGCCTGGTAGCCGCTGTCCTCAAAGGAAAGGGGCTTGTTGCCGCGCTCTTCCACCCGCGAGGAGAGCGGAGCGCGGGAGGCAAATCCGAGCGGAGCAGTGAACATAGGGTGAGGGCCCAGTTGTACGCTTTCCGCCGCCGCGGGTCCGAAGCCGATACGGGTATAAGTTTCCACCTCGCCCGGTCCATCCTCGATTCGCGCCACGTCTCGCAGATAGACCAGTCGGCCTCCGTGCCCCGATACCGGCGTACCGGCGACTTCTTCGGCATCGCCGAAGCGGGGGCCGGCTTCCAGGCGCACCGAGCGGTTGGCTTGGTCGTAGGCACCCGCGTATAGATTGACATTGGCATTTTTCAGCGCATCGAGCACTTCGAGTAAGCTAAGATCATGGGCCGCGAGGCGCGCGGTATCGGGATAGACCATGAGACGCCGCGGTTCTCCACCGACCACCGAGATGCGCCCGGCATCCTCGACCCGCGCGAGCTTGTCCTTCATCTCGTCCGCGAGCCGGCGCAGGGCCGCGCCGTCATAAACCGGTTCCGGGGACCACAGTGTCAGGGTAACGATCGGTACATCGTCGATTTCGACCGGCTTTACCGTCCAGTTCGCGACCACCGAGGGAATGCGGTCCTGGTTGGACATAATCTTGTTCCAGACTTTGAGCAGGCTGTCCACGCGGTTTTCGCCCACATAGAAACGCACCGTAACCAGGGCCTCGTTCGCGCGCGAGGCGGAGTAGACATGCTCCACTCCATCCACTTCCCGCAGCAGGGATTCCAGCGGAGTCGCCACCAGTTTTTCGACTTCCTCGGCGGAAGAACCCGGCACGCCGATCAGCACGTCGGCGACCGGCACCACGATCTGAGGTTCCTCTTCGCGCGGAGTCAGCATCAGGGCGCAGGCGCCTGCCAGGAAAGAGGCGATCAGCAAAAGCAAGGAAAGCTTGGAGGTGATAAACAGTTCGACGAACCGCGCGGTCAGGCCGCGTTCACTGGTCTTATCGAGGCTCATGGGCGTGCCTCTGGCAGCCGTACTTCGTCGCCTTCTTGCAGACCCGAGAGAATCTCGATCTGTTCGCCGTAACGCTTGCCGCTTCGTACATGCCGTAGCCGGGTAGTTCCATCTACGATCAGCCGCACGCTTTCGATTTGGCCGATCCGGTGCACGGCAGCGACAGGAGCCAGCAGCACCTGTCTTTGGCCGCAAACTTGGAAAAACCAGCCGAAGGCGCCCGGATGAGCGTCCGAATCCAGGGGCAGGCGTGCCTTGATGAGTACGGTGCGGGTTTCAGGATCGACGGCGGGCTGGATTTCGTCCACCGTGGTTCGTAATTCCCGCTCGGGATTGGCGATCCTGATTCGGAGTTCATCGCCAAGCTTGATCAAACCCGCGCAATGGGCTGGCACGGCGCTCTCGATGCGCAGGTCTTGCGATTGTTGCAGGGTCAATACGGGACTGCCCGGCAGAGCCGTGTCACCTGGTTCCTGCCGGCGTTCCACCACCACCCCGTCGAATGGGGCTTTCAGAATCATTTCGTCGAGCAGAGATTTCATTTCGCGCACGAACTCACGCGCTTCCATGAGCCTGGCCTCGCCACCGCGGCTCGTCGCCACGGCTACATCCAGGTCCTGCCGGGTTGCCGCCTGTTTGTCGAACAGGTTCTTAAAGCGCCGGGTGTCGGCGCGCGCGCGGGCAGCCTCGGCGCCGACCGCGCTCAAAGCGGAGCGTGCCTGGTCCAGCCGCGCCCGGATTTCGGTCTCGTCGAGCCGTGCCAGGATTTGGCCGCGCTTGACACGCTCCCCGGAACGAACGCTGATTTCGAGAATCCGACCGCTCAGCTTGGGCGCCACCCGGGCGACAATCCGGGAGGCCACCGTACCAGGCCAGGCGTAGACTTCGTCGGCAAGCTTTCGGATGACCCTGGCGGTGCGCCCCGCACCGGAAGCTTCCTCGATCAAAGCGGGGCGGACACCCGGTTCTACTTTGTGCTCGAAGGCACCCTGCATCCACATCAAGAGCAGAATCAGGCAGGCGCAGGCGGTCAGAGCGTAGATCCAGGGGCTTCGATTCGAGCGGGACGCATGCCCCGTCCCGCTCGAGTGAATACCCGGTTTCATTATCGCCAATATCCCACGGCCTTCTGCAACTGCGCCGCCGCCACCCGCGATTCGTAGCGGGCCACGATGGCGCGCAGGGCGGCATCGGCGCGGTCGGTTTCCGCTTCGAGATAACGGGTCACGGTCGCCGTGCCACCGCGGTATTGTTCGTTGACCAGGCGCAGCGCTTCTTCCGCGGAGGCCGCGCCGGCCTGCGCCGCTTTAACCCGTTGCAGGGTTTCCGACAGGGTCGAGTGGGCGCGCCGCAATTCGTCCTCGATTTCCAGCCGGATGCGCTGCTCCACCGCGAGGGCCTCGACCAGCCGGTGCTCCGCCGCCTCGATCCGGGCCGATACCGCCCCGCCGCTGAACAAGTCCATCTCGGCATTCAGGCCCAGGATCGCATTGTCCCGACCAAGCGAGAAATCCAGCGACCGGCTGTTTTGGCCATAGCCGGCATAGGCATTGACCCGTGGCAGGCGGGCGCCTTGGGCGGCGGCCAATTCCTGACGGCGTATCTCGACCTGGTGCGCGGCCGCATAGATTTCGGGGCGCTCGGTCAGGGCCTGGTCCAGCAGTTTCTGGAAATCACCGGGAGCTGCCGCCGCCGATTCCGGTTCCTGTTCGGCGATTCGAAACGATTCACCACCCAACAGGGTCCGCAAGGCGGACAGGGATAGTTCGATGGCGTTCCTGGCCTTCAATTCGGATTCATAGGCCTCCATCGCCCGGGCTTCCAGGGACATGACTTCGGCCTTAAGGGTGATCCCTTCGGCCACTCTCGCCTTGGCCTGTTCGATTTCCCTGGTCACAGTCTCGACGGAACGGTGGGCGACATCCACCTGCCGCGGGGCCGACAGCACCGCGTAATAGGCCGCCGTGACCACCGCCGCCAGCCGGTTGCGCAGCGTCGAGCGTTCCAGTTCGGCCGCTTCCACTCCGAGTTCGGCAGCCCGCTTGAGATAAGCATCCTGGCCGCCGCGGTAGAGATTCCAGCTGCCCACGATCTCGGGACGGAAATTCGCAACCCAGCCCGGATGGTTGATGTCGAAGCCTGGACTGAAGCGCCGCTGGGCGACGATATTCGAGAAGCCCACCGCCGGGTTATCGGTATAGGTGTACTCCGCGCGGGCCGTGAGCCTGGGGTAGAAAGCCGCGGTCGCTTCGGCGACCCGTGCCTCGGCCTCGCCGATGCGGGCCGTGGCCGCGGTCAGATCGGGATTGTGCGCGAAGGCCAGGTCGATGGCCTGGGAGAGGCTCAACCCCTTGGACGCACCCCGGTCCGGCTCGCCCGAGGCCAGCCCGAGCCACAGCCAAAAGACCAGGGCAACCGGGGCTCCGACCCGGAATCGTTGGGGAAACATGCTATACCGTACTCCTGTTGCCGAGATCAAACCCCGGAAAATTTATCGCGGGATTGATTGGCGGGAGTTGGCATAGCGCGCTCCGCTACCGGAGATCGAAATAGAAATCCCCGGTTAGATTTGAGGTTTCCCAAGGGGTTTGGGCTCCTGTGGTGACCTCTTGTACCTGCTGCCGCACGCGTTTAAAGACTTGTTCGATGCTCAAGTCGGGGACCCGAAGGACCTCGATCAGAGCCTTGGCATAGGGGCTGTGTTTGCCTTCGCCATCGGCGGCGGTCTTTCCGGGATCGGTCGAGTAGGCGATGAGTGTCCCTTTGGCATCGCTTGCGGTGATCGGCGCCAACCCGCTCCCTCGGCCGCGCCAGCGCCGCTCGAAGGGATTGTCCCGGCAGGCATCCAGAATCAGGATATTGATGCGCGTACCCGATTCCGCCATGGTTCCGAGCACCAGTTCGATGTCGACTGTCTCGGTGACCGCGGTCAGTTCCGATTGTACCCGGGCATCCACCGGGATTAGATAATTCTTTGCTTTGATCTGCACACCATGCCCCGCATAAAAGACGAGTCCCACCCCGCCTTTCCGGCGCAGGGTAGCCCCGAATGCCTCGATTGCGGCAACCAGGCCCCGGCGCGTCCCGTTCTCGATCAGCGTCACGTCGAAACCAAGGCTTCGGAGAGCGGCGTCAAGGGCTCGGGCGTCGTTCTGCGGCGTACGCAACGGGCTGGAGACATAGCGCGCATTTCCGATGACAAGCGCGGTTCTTGCCTCGCCTACTGGTGTAGGTAAGGGAGACGGGGAAGGTTGGGGTGTCTGTTCGACAATTTGGTTCGGGGCCGCGTTTCCGGTTGCCGCGGACGACACGATCTTGGCGCCGCCGGGGAAGAGTTGATCAACGAGTTCCCTTATCTTCTCCTCGCCATTGATGAACTTACGCATGTTGGCGCCGCCGCTCATCGCGTCGTAGGTAGCCTGACAAGATTGTTGGCCGTTGCTAAAGACCCGGATATCGGCGAAGGCCATATAGAGCGCGAGATCCCAACGCCAATTGGCCGTGTAGGTCGAGGTAATCGGACAATTGGACACGGCCGATCCAGGCGGGAGTTGCCGCACGAGATATCCTTTTCCTGTGAGTACATTTTTGTACTCGTCTAAGAATCCAGACCGGATAGCCGGGTTTTCGACGATGCAGACCTGATTTCCTTCGAAGGGATCGACGGGTTTCACCGTTTGATTGATTGAACAACCGCCGATGGCCGCGGGAAGCAACGCGATATGGGAAAATTTCAATTTCATAATTTGAATTGGGCAAAACATTTTATTCTGGGAATTCGCCCCTTGATCCAAAGTTTTTAGGGACGGTGCCCTGTTCGTGATGATAACTCATTGGCGTCCGGACCACTAGATTGACCGGCAACACTCTCGAGACTGGCCGATCGATTTGGCTGTCACGGAACCTCTATGGACCGATTGACAGGGTCCTCTGCCATCCAAGCCGGCACGGATGCTTGATGTTCGATGGATGTATATCGAAGGGCCCTATCGTCGGCAATGTACCTATAGACGATCGGCGTTTTGCCGGCGATTCCGGTTGCAAAGTTCTGTAGACTGTATCCTTCGAGCAGACCCGCGGACCCTCGTGATTCCTTCGGCAACAGTGGCTTTTGGTGTGGTTGAGTACAATTCTTTCTAGCGATCGAGGCTCAAAATGAATCTGGAGAATATCGCGGAACAAGTCTGTGGGATCGCGGTGCGTGCCGGGCGGGCTATTCTGGAGGTCTACAACGGAAATGATTTTGATATCGAGTTGAAACAGGATTCCTCCCCGTTGACCCGCGCGGATCTTGCCTCGCAAAAGGTCATTGAAGAGGAATTGTCCGCGGCTTTTCCGGATTTGCCGTTATTGTCGGAAGAGTCGAGGCAGGTTGCCTTCGAGCAAAGAAAAAATTGGACCCGTTATTGGCTCGTAGACCCGCTGGATGGAACCAAGGAGTTCATCAAGCGGAACGGTGAGTTCACGGTCAATATCGCATTGATCGAAGGCGGCGCTCCGATCCTGGGCGTGGTCTATGCCCCGGCCCTGGACAGGCTGTACTGGGGATACGATGCGAGCGCCTGGTGCAAGAGCGCGAGTGAAGCAGCCCGCGCGATTCGAGTGATTCGGAAAGATGAATCGGTGCTGCCCTTCAAGGTGGTCGCGAGCCGCTCGCATCGCTCGGCGGAATTGGAGCGCTTTCTGGAAACGTTGCCACCGCACGAATGCGTCGCGATGGGCTCTTCTCTTAAACTGTGTCTGGTGGCCGAGGGCCAGGCGCATCTTTATCCGCGCATCGGTCCGACCATGGAGTGGGATACGGCCGCCGCGGATGCGATCGTCCGGGCGGCCGGAGGGATGGTCACAACGCTCGACGGGGAGCCGCTCGTTTACAATAAACCGGATTTGCTGAATCCCTATTTTCTAGTGAAAAGCCAAGCCGAAGGATTTTAAAAAAACCAATCGAATCCGGCATCCGGTCCGGATGAGCGCTGCGATTACCCTGATTGTACCGCGACGAGCTTTTCGAACTCCGGAACGGATGGCTCGGGCAGACTCACGACCGGCTCGATCCCTTCGCCATAGGATCGGGATTCAATGGTTTCTTCCCAGTTTTTCAGATAATATTCCAGGTCGTGCAGCTTTGGGTAATCGATGGTTACCGAAATCTTGCGGTACTCCACGAAAGGAACCAGAGTGTTCGATTCGATGGCCTGTCTGGCCGCATTCCCGCAGGCCCGCGTGAGTCCCCTGGCACCCAGTTTTATGCCGCCGAAGTAGCGGACCACCGCGAGCAGACAGTTGATCAACCTACGGCCTTCGAGATGCAGGTAGATCGGTTTTCCGGCGGTTCCTCCGGGTTCTCCCGCATCGGACATTCTGGAAAGGATCCCCGATTCCGTCTTGATTCGGAATGCGAAGGCGATATGCGTGGCGCTTCGATGTTCCGCGCCGAGGCGATCCAAAGCCGCTTGAACATCGCTGGCCGATGAACATGGAATCAGGTAGCTCACGAAGCGTGATTTTTTTGACGATCTTCTGCAGTCGATGAAGTTCTGACACAATAGGCCATCGAGCTATCATAACGCAGGTACCAGGAATTGATAAAAACGACGAGTTTCGGGCCGGGACTCGGGAACGGAACGGCCATGCCATGATCGAGAAAGCCCGTCTGGCCGAATTGTGTCTGGCTTTTCTGGATAGGGATTCGATTTTGACCGAAGAGGAAGATCTCAGGCCCTACGAATGTGATGGCTTGCCCCTCTATCGCAAAGTGCCGTGGATGGTCGTGCTTCCCGAGCGGATCGATCAGATTCGGCAGTTGATGGCAATTTGTTCGCGATTCCGGATTCCAGTGGTCGCGCGCGGCGCGGGAACCGGGCTTTCCGGCGGGGCGCTGCCCTTGGACGACGGAGTCTTGTTGAGTCTGGCCAAATTCAAACGGATTCTTGAAATCGATCCCGTAAACCGGACTGCGCGGGTAGAGCCTGGTGTCCGCAACCTCGCGATTTCTCAGGCCGTTGCGCCATACGGATTGTATTATGCGCCGGATCCATCCTCGCAGATCGCCTGCACGATCGGCGGCAACGTGGCCGAGAATTCCGGCGGGGTCCATTGTCTGAAATACGGTTTGACCGTGCATAATATTCTTCAGCTCAAGGTGATTACGGTCGAAGGGGAGCTATTGCAGCTCGGAAGCACGGGGCTCGATGCGCCGGGCTACGATCTGATGGCATTGCTAACCGGTTCTGAAGGAATGCTCGGGATCATTGTGGAAATCACGGTCAAGCTGCTGCCGATCCCGGAGACCGCGCAGGTCCTGATGGCGAGTTTTTCAAGCGTCGAACAGGCCGGCGAAGCGGTTGCGTCGATCATCGCGGCCGGCATCGTACCTGCTGGCCTCGAGATGATGGACAATCCCGCGATTCGCGCGGCCGAGGATTTCGTCCGGGTCGGTTATCCGGTCCAGGCCGCGGCCTTGCTGTTGTGCGAATCGGACGGAAGCCCCGATCAGGTCGCGGAAGAAATTGAAAAAATGCGTTCGATTCTGGAACGGAGCGGCGCGGACAATATTCGCGAAGCGCGCGATGAATCCGAGCGCCAGCAACTCTGGGCCGGCCGCAAGGCGGCGTTTCCGGCAGTCGGAAGGATTGCTCCGGATTATTACTGCATGGACGGCACGATCCCGCGTCGCCGGCTCGCCGAAGTGCTCGGGCGCATCTCGGAATTGGCGAAGCATCACCAGCTCGGGGTTGCGAATGTTTTCCACGCCGGCGACGGGAATCTGCATCCCTTGATTCTGTACGACGCGAATCATCCGGGTGAACTGGAACGCGCCGAACTTTTCGGGGGCGATATTCTGGAACTCTGCATAGCGGTCGGCGGAACGATCACCGGCGAACACGGGGTTGGAGTCGAAAAGATCAAGCAGATGTGCATTCAGTTCAAAGAAGCCGAGTTGCGGCAATTTCACGCCGTCAAACGGGCTTTCGATGAACATTCTTTGTTGAATCCCGGAAAGGCGGTACCGACGCTGAACCGCTGCGCGGAATTCGGGGCGATGCACGTTCATCGGGACAAGGTCGTTTTTCCCGAACTGGAGCGTTTCTAGGCCGGCTCGTGTTGATTTCAGATTTCTTTTGAGACCCGCGGGTTCTCTAAACCACTTATGCAGGATATCAGTGCGGATCTACAGTCGGCCGTATTGGATGCGATCGAAAGGGCAGACCCTTTAAGCATTCACGGCAACGGCAGCAAATCCTTTTATGGACGCGAAGCCCAAGGCCGTGTCCTGAAAGTTGCGGAGCACAGCGGCATCCTACATTATGAGCCGACCGAACTGGTGGTCACCGCGCGTTGCGGCACGCCGCTCGAGTTCATTGAATCCACGCTGGCCGGGCAGGGCCAGATGCTGGGTTTTGAACCTCCGCATTTCGGTTCGAGCCCGACCCTCGGCGGGGCGGTGGCATGCGGCCTTTCCGGTCCGCGCAGACCCTTTTCGGGTTCGGCTCGGGATTTCGTGCTCGGCTGCCGGATCATTAACGGCCGCGGCGAGATCCTGTCATTCGGCGGTGAGGTCATGAAGAATGTCGCGGGCTATGACTTGTCGCGCCTGATGGCCGGGTCGCTCGGAACGCTCGCGGTGATTCTGGAGATTTCGCTGAAAGTCATCCCGCGTCCCGAAATCGAGTTGACCTTGCAGCAGGAGATCGGCGAGCGCGAGGCGATCGAAAAAATGAATCGGTGGCAGGGCAAAGCGCTGCCGATATCGGCCCTGGCCTGGCATCGGGGTGCTGCTTATATCCGGCTTTCCGGCGGGCATCATGCCGTGAGCGCTGCAAGTCGGATTCTGGGTGGCGAAGAGCTGGAAAACGATGGCCAGTTCTGGAACTCGTTGCGTGACCAGAGACTTCCCTTTTTCCGACAGCGCGGAAATCTCTGGCGCTTAGCTCTGGCACCCGCGGCTCCGGTTATCGAATTATCCGGAGACTGGTTTTACGAGTGGGGAGGGGCGCAACGCTGGTTTGTGCGCGAAGATCCCGCACAAACCCTCTTCGAAACAGCCGCCGAACACGGGGGACACGCAACCCTGTTTCGCGCGGTTGGAAATCGGGATGCGGTATTTCAGCCGCTGCCCGAGGAAATCGCCCGGATTCAAAAACGCGTGAAAAAAGCCTTCGATCCGCACGGAATTTTAAACCCTGGTCGAATGTACCCTGGTTGGTAAGCCATGCAGACCCATCTGGCCGACTTTATACGGGAAACCGAACAAGGCAGGGAAGCCGAGCGGATTTTGCGCAGTTGTGTGCATTGTGGATTCTGCAATGCGACCTGTCCCACCTATCAGCTTCTGGGGGATGAGCTGGACGGTCCGCGCGGACGCATTTATCTGATCAAACAGGTGCTGGAGGGACAGCCCGCAACCCGCAAAACCCGGATTCATCTGGATCGTTGCCTGACCTGCCGGTCCTGTGAAACAACTTGTCCTTCCGGAGTCCGCTATGGAAGACTGCTGGATATCGGCCGGGCTGTCATCGAAAAGAGCGTGGAACGCAGCCGATTGGATCGACTGGTCCGAAAAGGTCTGCGGCTCGTTATACCGTTTAGCGCCAGAATCCGGCCGGTAATCGAATTGGGCCGGAAAGCGCTGCCGTTGCTACCGGCAAGCCTGAAACGAAAGGTTCCGAATCGAACCGAGATCACCGAAGCGTGGCCGGAATCCCGTCATCAGCGCAAAATGCTGGCTTTGAATGGTTGCGTGCAGTCGGCCGCGGCGCCTCAGATCGATCTGGCGGCCGCTCGGGTTCTGGATCGGATCGGAATCAGCCTGGTGCGGGTTCCGCAAGGCGGTTGTTGCGGTGCCCTGAGCTACCATCTGAGCCAGAAGGAAGAAGCCCTGAATTTTGTACGCCGAAATATCGATGCCTGGTGGCCCTGGATCGAGTCGGGAACCGAGGCGATCGTGAGTACCGCGAGCGGATGCGGGGTGATGGTCAAGGATTACGGTGAGTTGCTGAAGAACGATCCGGACTATGCCGATAAGGCACGCAAAGTATCGATGCTCGCGAAGGACATTGCCGAGGTGCTGTCCGATCGGGACCGGTCCGGAATCGAAGGAAATCCTGAAACACGGGTTGCGTTTCACTCCCCCTGCACGTTGCAGCACGGGCAAAAAATTAACGGGCTGGTGGAAAAAATTCTGCTCGATACGGGCTTCACCTTGTGTCCGGTCGAAAATCCTCATCTTTGCTGCGGTTCGGCCGGCACCTATTCGATTCTGCAGAAAACCTTGTCCGATCGGTTGCTCGCGGAAAAAATCAAGGCGCTGGAAAAGGGCCGACCGGACATCATAGCCACCGCGAACATTGGTTGCCTGTTATCCATTCAGTCGGCGACCGAACTCCCGGTAAAGCACTGGATCGAAGTGCTGGCGGGTTGAAATGCCGGGATCGCCGGGTTCAACTGCGTCGGTCCGGATGTCTTAGGAGCGAAGTGACCGGGGCCTTCCTTTCCGCCACCTTAAATTAAGTTACGGCACCGGCTGCGCTTTCGGAAAAGGTGTCGGTCATTGTGCCTCATACCGTTCTTCTATAATCGGTCTTCCATTCATGGCAGATAACCCCTTATAATTTCGAAAGTCGCTATTGAACATGCCGTCGCGACGTTCATGGATGAATTTTGTCCGAGCATCGGTATGTGTACCGTTTGGTCGGACGCGTCGAGTAACTCCTGACATACGCCCGTATTCTACGAACCCAGAATCAGACATACCTTCGTCGTCAGGAGAAATCATGAGATCTCGGATATCGATACTGGACGACGTGATTTCCAAGCTGATTATCCGGTAGTCTAGAATTTTTAGCCGGCTAACAATGCTCAAAGGATTGTTCTCATAAGAAAATGAAACATATTTTTCCGGTAACTACTCACCCATAAAAACCTAAAAAAACAGTAACTACTCAGGTAGCTCAAAATACTCCAGGCCCAAAATCCGCGACTGGATTTTTTAGGCAAGAAAAAATCTCACTGAATTAAGTAAAATAGCCTTATTCAAGGCGCTTTTTTCATCACCCGTGAGGTTTTGAGTATGTTGTCACAAACGGTTCTGCCGTTCCAGTTGGATTCGACGCAGGATACGATCACGGCGCAAGCCGGGCTGGTGTTGTTCGGGGAATATCTGCATGCGATGGGTCTGCCGGGTTGTCTGGA
>JBOICY010000167.1:0-8818 GCA_050740335.1 Methylococcales bacterium
GGGCTACGGAGGCGATCCAAGGTTTCATGGCTCAGGCTTGTGCAACGTTTGCTGCGGGTGGGCGAGCCTCGCCGGATGCACGGTTGTAGGTGCCCGGGAATGTCGCTCCAACCCGCGTAAGGCGGAACCATGGACGGGTTCCGCCGGATGGGAAACGGCCCACGACGTCAGATGTTTCCGCAGAGATTGGTATGATGGTTCGGGCGTCGGATTATGATTGGTCATTGTGATTGGCGGATCGCCCTGCGGGCATCCGCCCTTCTATGAGGCGACTATTGTCAATCCCCTTATCAAAAAACTTAAGGGGTATCCATCTGAGTGCGGTAGTGGGGAGGATCTATTGATTTCGAGCCTAAAAACTGCGTGAAATGGCTCTGAAAACCGTCCAGAAGGTGGTTCGGGAGGCCGATTTTCCGCGGCCACCGTCCCGCTGGCGAACCGCAGCACTTAAATGGATACCCCTTAAAAACTTTTCAATTGTTTTTCATTTCTTTTCTCCGCTGGAGATCGAGTATTATCTGCCCAATTTGTCCACAGGCGTAGAGCCCTTCGGATTTGCTCGTAGCCTGTGGGCAAATTGGGCAGATAGCCCGCGCAGGGTGTATAAATGCGAGTGGTAAACCCGCGTAATCCGCGTAAGGCGGAACCGCTCTGCGGGTTCCGCCGTAAGGAATCGGAGAGATATTCGTGTCGGTTCCGGAGGTTTTACCTGACCAACTGCATTGCACGTGGACCTTGCCCGAAGGCAATGCGGATTTCCCCAGGCGCCAACTAAACAAATATGGTTGATAAATCGGCGGACAATGAGCTGTTATTCGAGGTGGTAACACCGCTCGGATTCCGTGTGCGCGTAACCCATGGTTATTGGAAGCTGATCGTCACGGTCAAGCACCCCGTGATGGCGGGACGGGAGGCTGATGTCCAGGGCGCACTGACGAATCCGGACGAGATCCGGTTGAGCCGAAGCGATCCCAACGTATACTTGTTTTATAAATCCGAAAGTCTGAAACGATGGGTTTGTGCGGTAGCCAGGCAGATGAATGGCGATGGTTTTCTGATCACGACTTATCCGAGCGACACAATAAAGGAAGGTGAGCAACTATGGCCCAAGTGAAAATATTTTACGACCCAACTGGAAATACGCTGACGGTTTGGTTTGATAATCCACAAGATGAATATATCTGTGAAGAAACGGGTGATGAGGTGATCCTGATGAAGAACAAAACGGGGCACGTCATCGGCTTTGAAAAGTTGAATTTCGTCGTTCCCAAGCCTGATCAGGTGCAAGTTGCCTTTGAAACGGTGACCACGTAATAGGCAGTACCTCGCCTAGAACGGATGATGATCGGTGTTATCGAATTGGGTACGGTTGCTATTGCTTCACGCTGAATTTAGCAGCAGTTGGAGAACGAGCGTCTCAATTCGCGCCGAATGGCGTCTCGATGTGAATTCCTGCAATAATGGCGTGCACGCGTGTAAACAAGTCATTCGAAATTCTGGAGAAAAAATCGGCTACAGTCCTTTCTGCGCTTCAACCCGTGTAAGGCGGAACCATGGACGGGTTCCGCCGGATGGGAAATACCTCACAACCCGCGTAAGATGGAACTATGGACCGGTTCCGCCGGACGGGAAATGCTCTTCAATTCCGGATGTTTTAGTAAAGGTCTTAGAACCTGTTCAAGAATTGGGATTAAGCGTAACTTATCTCTGTATTTAATAATTGGAAGATACGAGATATCGCGGCGGTATCAGTCGCGAACAGTTCGAAACGATCGAGACAATCCTGGAATCGGGACGCCAGCGCGCCAAGCCGAGAACCGTTGATCTCTACGATGTGTTCTGCGGATTGTTGTATGTTCTCAAGAGCGGTTGTCAGTGGCGGAGGTTACCGACCGAATACCCGAAATGGACCACGGCGCACGAAACGGATTGTAAGGTTAGATCTTGAACGGTTCTAGGGCATATGTCCTTTGCTATGTTACGGGTATCGAGGGCCTGCAAGATTTTATTTGGAAAGCCGGGGCTTGGTTCGCACCGAATTTGATCGGCTAATCGCGTGAACCTTTTCCACAGTTCATGTGGAATAGATTGTGGATAAAGCTGTGGATCATATTGCGTCTGATTGGAATTATTGAGTTTTTATTCGATTGTATAAATTTTCACCAACAATCAATTTTTGTCTGAATATTTATAGAATACAATATCATATTAACAACTAGCTCGAGCCGGCGTTAATTCAAGACGGAAAGTTTGCTTTTCCATCGTCTGCTTCGTAGCGTTGTTGATAACCGAAGGTCTACGATCCTGTTTGATTAATTTCCGTTCTGTGCTATGTAACTCCCTGTCGGCGAGGTGCATCCTTTCGAGGGAAATGAGCGCGATAGGCTGCTCGAACTGCGCGAATTCGACGTCCGGATCGGGGTGCTGACCAACCGGGAGCGCGAGTTTTTTGAATACGAATAGAGCGTGGTCGAGGGAGGATCGTGGGTCGGGTTGTTCGACATCGCCGTTTGTGGCTCGGACAGCGCCCGGCGCAAGCCCGCTCCGGGCCCGATTGACACGTCCTTGGAAGGGCTGGGAGCCGGCCCGGGGTCCGAATCCTGGTACGTTGGCGACAGCACCAGGAATGTGAACTGCGCGAACCGTGCGGGTATTACCAGCGTGTTCTTCAACGGCGCCCTATGGGACCATGCCTGGCTGGAAAAGATATTCTCCGGTACGCCAGCACATCCGGATCTCCCTGCGGTGGTAGTCGATAATTTCCGGGAGTTCATCCAGCTTTGCGAAGGATGTCTCCACATCAGTCCGGCGGGGCGTGAAGAGGCCTTGCGCCATGCTCACGAAGCAATGCACCGCTACTCGACGAAAGCGGATTCAAACAGCGGATAGCGCTGGATTAATGCGGCCTATCGTTTTACGCGTGTTTGTCCGAAATCCCGCCTAGAGATTTTGCAGATAAAGAATCCCGCCCAATTGAGCCATCTGTCTGCGGATCCATCGGCTCCTTTGCGCTACATAGGCGGATGGGCGGCCGGCATTGTACTTTCTGGGGTTCGGCAAAACCGCTGCGAGTTGTGATGCCTGGACTTCGGTGAGCCGCCTCGCGGGCCTTCTAAAATATTGGATACTGGCCGATTCGGCGCCATAGATTCCATTGCCGAATTCTACGATATTGGCATAAATCTCCAGTATTCGCTTCTTCTCAAGAAATAGTTCCAGAAGCATCGAAAAATAGGCTTCCAGTACCTTGCGCAGAAAACTGCGTCCGCTCCAGAGATAAAGGTTTTTGGCCACTTGCTGGGTGATCGTACTCGCCCCGCGCAAGCGGCCGGTTTTTTGCCAAGTGAGCAAGGCATGCTGGATGGAATCCGTGTCAAAACCGTAATGGGCCGGATATTTCTGGTCTTCCGCGGCGATCACGGCTAGCAATAATTCAGGGGAAATCTGATTCCAATAACGCCATTGGTATTGGATTCGGAAATCACCCTGATTGCTTTGCCAGGCTTCGACCTGACGAATCAGCATGAAACTCGTGAATGGCGGATTGATCCAGCGCAGCGCCAGAACCGAAAGGATCGATCCCGCGATGGAAACGAGCACGGCGCAAAACAAAACCCGCCGGCCTTTCTTGAAAACTCGGCTCAATGGATTGAATCTCTGATTTTCCGGGGGCGGAAACGTTGTATATCGTTTATGAATTGAAAAACTCAATTTTTCCTGCTTGTCTCGGCGCACAACCTATCAGGAAAGGGACTAACGGGATGAAACCTGCGTGAGGGTCGTTTCCCGCAAGACATGTCGATACCACGCGTACCGTTCCCCTTCGGATCGGAAAAATTATGCCCCAATCCGCTCAATAGATACAGACTCGGAGAATTGCAGTCAGAAACAGAAGCGGCACTACTCTTCATCTGATATCACCTTCATCGTTCTCACGCCGGATGTGTGATTAATTTTTCTCGCGCTTATTGCATCGGCGGCCGGAAAAGGGTAATTTACACCGCGTCGTTCGTTGGGGGTTGTTACTTTGGATCGAGAAATTGTTCAGGTTGAGACCTTGTGGCCGCTGATTTTCTATGGCTTCGCGGTGCTTGCCGTCGTCGCTGTCATGCTGGGCGGTTCCTATCTGCTCGGTCACCGGGCGCGGCAGTCGGGAGATCCCTTCGAATCCGGTATCGTACCGGTCGGAACCTCGCAAATTCAGTACACGGTTCCGTTTTATCTGGTCGCCATTTTTTTCGTCATATTCGATCTGGAAGCGGTTTTTCTGTTTGCCTGGGCGATCGCGTTCCGTGAGTCGGGTTGGGCAGGGTATATCGAGATACTGATTTTCATTGGAGTGCTGGTCGCGGCTCTGGTTTACTTGTGGCGCATCGGTGCATTGGACTGGCGCACGGCGCGCCAGAAACGCCAGGAATCTTTGCCCAGGATAGTCTAGGAAAATGCGCTGGAGTCTCACCAAAGCGGACCAGGAACCGGCGCCCAAGCCTGGAGCACGGACTTACGAAGAAGCAGTCCGGGAGAATTTTTTCATGGCGCGGCTTCAGGATATGGTGGCCTGGGGACGTGCCAATTCGATCTGGCCTTTCAATTTCGGACTGTCCTGCTGCTATGTCGAGATGGCGACCGCATTCACGAGTCGTCATGACATCGCGCGCTTCGGCTCCGAGGTGATCCGAGCGACTCCGCGCCAGGCCGACCTGATCGTGATTTCGGGAACGGTATTCCGGAAAATGGCGCCGGTCGTCCAAACCCTTTACGACCAACTGATGGAGCCGCGCTGGGTCATCTCGATGGGCTCGTGCGCGAATTCCGGCGGAATGTATGACATCTACAGTGTAGTGCAGGGGGTCGACAAGTTCTTGCCCGTGGATGTTTATGTGCCGGGTTGTCCTCCGCGTCCCGAAGCATTGTTGCAGGGTCTGATGATGTTGCAGGATTCGATCGGCAGGGAGCGCCGTCCGCTGAGCTGGGTGGTTGGGGATCAAGGCGTGACCGAAGCCGCAAAACCGAGTCAACGCGATCTGCTGAATCCAGAGCGCATGAGGGCTGAAAAACTCAGAAGTCCTTATAGTATCAAATAGTTTTTATAAACAATCTGCCGGATAACAATTTTACCGATGAACGATCGCAGTTCGCGGCGATAGTATGGTTACGACAAGTGCAACAGCACCCATGACCACAAGCGTAAAGACCGTCATCGAAGCGCTTTATCTGCGCTTCGGGCCGGAGCGGTTTGTCGAACAGAAAACGGTCGATCGGATTCCCACGCTCTGGGTTTCCAGAGACGATCATCTCGCGGTTCTAACTTTCCTGAAAAAGGAAATCGAAGGGCCTTATCCGCTGTTGCTGGACCTCACAGCAATGGACGAACGGCTCCGAATCAATCGGCAGGGTCTTCCTTCTTCCGCGTTTAGCGTGGTTTACCACCTGCTTTCCTTCGCGCGGAACGAAGATATCCGCATCAAGGTCGCGCTTCAGGAATCCGATTCCCGGTTGAAGACGATTGTCGGCCTCTGGCCGATGGCGAACTGGTATGAACGCGAAGTCTGGGATATGTTCGGAATCGAGTTCGAAGGCCATCCGAATCTGCGCAGAATCCTGCTGCCGCCGACCTGGGACGGACATCCTCTGCGCAAGGATCATCCGGCGAGAGCGACCGAGATGGAGCCCTACAGCCTGTCCGAAGAAAAACTCAACTATGAACAGGAAGCGCTGCGCTTCGTACCGGAAGAATGGGGCATGCAGCGCAAGGGCGAAAATTCCGATTTCATGTTTTTGAATCTGGGGCCAAACCATCCGAGCGTTCACGGGGTTTTCCGGATCGCGCTTCAGCTTGACGGTGAAGAGATTATCGATGCGGTTCCCGACATCGGTTACCACCATCGCGGCGCGGAGAAAATGGGCGAGCGCCAGTCCTGGCATACCTATATCCCCTATACCGACCGGATCGATTATCTGGGCGGGTCCATGAACAACCTGCCTTATGTGCTCGCGGTCGAGAAGCTGCTCGGCATCGAAGTGCCGGAACGCGCCAGGGTGATCCGCGTGATGTTCGCCGAATTCTACCGGATCTGCAGCCATCTTTTGTTTTACGGCACCTTTGCCCAGGATGTCGGGCAGATGTCGCCGCTGTTCTATATGTTCGTGGACCGGGAAAAGCTGTTCGGGATCATCGAGTCGATCTGCGGAGCGCGCATGCATTCGAGTTACTTCCGGATCGGCGGCGTTGCGCTGGATTTACCGGATGGATGGCGGACTCTCTTGAGTGAATTCATCGATTATTTCCCGCCGAGACTCGATCATTACGACAAAATGGCGATGCAGAACGGCATTCTTAAGGGGCGCACGCAGGGGGTCGGGATCTATTCCACCGAGGAAGCCATCGAATGGGGAGTGACCGGTGGCGGATTGCGGGCGACCGGGTTGGAATGGGATTATCGCAAGGCCCGGCCTTATTCCGGCTACGAAGAATACGACTTCGATATTCCAACCGGGAAGAATGGAGACTGCTATGACCGGTGCGCGGTGCGCGTCGAGGAAATGCGGCAAAGCCTCAGGATTATCAAACAATGCATGGACCGGATGCCGGACGGTCCCTACAAAGCCGATCATCCCGGAACGACTCCCCCGCTCAGAGAGCGCACGATGCATGACATCGAAACCTTGATTCAGCATTTTCTGAATGTGAGTTGGGGCCCCGTGGTTCCGCCGGGCGAGGCCTGTGTCTGTATCGAGGCGACCAAGGGCCTGAACAGTTATTACCTGGTCAGTGACGGGGGTACCCTGTCTTACCGGACGCGTATCCGAACCCCTTCCTTTCCGCATTTACAGATGATTCCACTGATTTCTCGCGGACTCATGGTTGCCGACCTGATCCCGATCATCGCGAGTATCGACTTTGTCATGGCGGACGTGGACCGATGAGCGGCCAGGACGGGATACTCGACAGCCGCCTGAGCGAGGCTGAAAGCGCCGCAATACTCGAGGATGCGAACCATTACACGCAAAAATCAGGCGCCTCGATCGAAGCCTTGAAAATCGTACAAAAGCATCGTAGCTGGGTTTCCGATCAGAGCCTCAGGCAGGTCGCCGATTTGCTGGAAATGTCGGTGGATGAGCTGGACGGCGTCGCGACCTTTTACAATCTGATTTACCGCCGGCCGGTCGGACGCAATGTGATTCTGTGCTGCGACAGCGTGAGCTGCTGGATGCTCGGTGCCGACCGGATACGCGAAAAGATCAGCGAGCGACTCGGCATCGGATTCGGGGAAACCACGCAGGACCGGGAATTCACATTGCTGCCGATCGTGTGTCTCGGAGCCTGCGATCATGCGCCGGTGGTCTTGGTCGGCGAGGACTTGTATCACGATGTGGACGAGGCTCGATTGGACGAAATGCTGGATCGGGGGCGTCGATTAAAGATTGAATCGAGTCCGGGCTAAGCGATTATGATTCCGAGACATTCAGTCGAGATGTGTATCCGCGTATTTTAACCAAGCTTAGAGATTGTATTCGGGAAAGTCGGTATGTGGTTTCCGTGCATGCTGACGAAGAAATGGACGAAGACAATCTAACGATATTCGATGTGGAAAGAACGGTAATTAGCGGAGAAATAGCTGAGAGGCAGAGGGATAACGAAACAGGAGAATGGAAATTCATCGTAAAAGGAAGCACTATAGACCACAGACAGGCTGTTGTGGTCACTAAACTGGGCCGGACCGCTAAGGCAATTATTATTACGGTATTTGAGGATGAATCAGCCATCGATGGTCACTTGTGAACTGTGCGGGAACGAAGGCGCGCGAATTCGTAAAAGTACCAGGAGCTATGGAAAAGGCAAGCAGCTTCTGGTCATCGAAAATGTGCCGATGATTAGTTGCCCCCATTGCGGAGAGAGCTACCTCATGGCCGATACGATGTATGAACTGGAACGGATTAAACTCCATCGCAAGAGTTTTGCTACAGAGCGTCCGGTCAGAGTTGCCGAATACCCTTTGGCTGAATCGAGAGATGACAACAGCCTCCAGCTGAGCCCTTAACCACGCATGGCTTTGGAACAAACCGAAGCGTCGAACCATGGACAGGCTGGCAATGCAGCCAGGCAGTGATCGACAAGTTAATGATTAAGAAATGAAAAGTTAGGAAAACACCCAAACAACAAAATGCAAACACCGCTGACCAAAAACATCAAGCCCGGCCGCGACTTTGCGACGCTTGCGGATTACCGCGCAACCGGCGGTTATGAAGGCTTGCGTAAAGCGCTCACCTCGATGGAGTCGCAGCAGGTACAGCAGGCCGTCAAGGATTCGGAACTCAGAGGGCGCGGCGGTGCGGGTTTTCCGACCGGTATGAAATGGAGTTTCGTCCCGATGGGCGAGAACGCGCCTGCCACCAAATATTTTGTCGTGAACGCCGACGAAATGGAGCCGGGTACTTTCAAGGACCGGGTCTTGATGGAGAAAGATCCGCACCAGCTCGTGGAAGGAACCATTATCGGTTCGTATGGGATCCGTGCGACAGCCGCCTATATCTTTTTGCGCGGGGAATACCACCTGTCTGCGGAACGGTTGTCCGTTGCAATTTCCGAAGCCTATGAGCAGGGCTATCTGGGCAAAAATATACTGGGTTCCGATTACACACTGGATCTTTATCTGCACACCAGCGCGGGCCGCTATATCTGCGGCGAAGAGACCGCTCTGTTGAATTCGCTCGAAGGCAAGCGCGCGACCCCGAGGGCCAAGCCGCCTTTTCCGCAGATCAGCGGGCTGTGGGGCAAACCGACCATTGTCAACAATGTCGAGACGGTTTGTAATCT
>JBOICY010000168.1:0-1716 GCA_050740335.1 Methylococcales bacterium
CAGTCGCTCGGGCGAGGTCTGCTCGAAATTCCTTTGACTTGGGCTTAGCCACCCGAAAAAAAGGATTCCGCGCCACCTTCCCACGCCAGTACGTCAAACGTGCGGTGTCGGCGCCAAAAAATGCCGGAAAACGGCAACCGGGCGCTTCATCCAAAATCCAGTCGCGGATTTTGGGATTGTCAATCCCGCTTTTAAAAAATCTTCAAAAATGGTAACTACTCAGGTAGCTCAAAATACTCCATGTATTCTGCTTTGTAGAAGGGATTATTCAGGTTATACTGGAGGACATGAAAGCACTGCCCGACCTTGACAGACTCAGCGTTAGCGAAAAAGACGATCTAATCCCTGTGCGTTTCGGCCAAGTGCATGTTCTGACGGTCCGAGTCACGGAACTGGAAGGGCGCTTGGCGGGGCAAACAGCCAAAACGGAAGCCAAGCCGCCATCCTCGGACGGTTTGAGTCGGGCGAAGCCGAAGTCACAGCGGAACAAGGGCTTGAACTCGACAGGCGGTAAAAAGGCCTTCGATGCCTTCGGGATTCTGGCCGTGTTTGCCGGAACACCGGTAGCACTGGCTTAAAGCCGTATCGCGCTCGGCAGCCTGCACCTGCCTGCCTGATGCAACGCCCATCACTTGCGCGAATGGCAACCTAACTCTTCGAGGAGATGAAGCAGGCTTGGGCCAAGCGCCTTATGGATCTTTTGCTTGGCGCTGGTCACGAAGTCGCGGCCGCGGAGGACGCGCTTGCCGATGAGCGCATCGCCGACTAGCGCTTGGCCTATGCCGAGATCCTTGCCGAGAGAGAAGCCGCCAACCCACGCGCGCCACGCTCCGGCAGGCGCGGCCGAACCCAGCAGAACCAGGCACTCAACCGCCTCGACCGCTTGCGTACTGATGCCGACGAGTTCTGGCGCTGTATGACCGATCCGAATGGGTCGTTCTCCAACAACCTCGCCGAACCGGCCGTGCGCATGCCTGCCAGGTCAAACAGAACATCTGCGGCGGGTTTCGTACTCCGGCAGGCCTCGAAACCTTCTGTACCCTGCGCTCCACTCTCGTCACCCTCCACCAGCAGGACGCCAACCTCTTCCAAGCGCTAACCCTCACCTTCCAGGGCCACCCTCCCCAGCCCCTTTTCTTCTGACTACAACTTCACAAGCTGACGGCCCGTACCTGAGTAGTTACTGAATTTCTACGAAAAGTCAGAACCTGACGACATCGATCAGGAAGTGTATCGCAATCCCATCGTCAAGGGTTACGAGTTGGCGCAGGAGACAGCTTTTAAGCTCCTCAAAAAGGCGTTGAAAGTTTATGGGCACGGCGGCAAGAAATTGGAATCGACGCCGATCAAAGACATCCTGCGATTGGCTGCCGTACATGATTTGCTCACCTTAGAAGAAGTAGAACGTTGGTTTCGTTACCGCGACAATCGTAATAATACCGCCCATGACTACGGCGAATTGTTTGCCCCTGAAACACTTACTGTGATTCCCGATTTCCTACAGGATATTGCTGGACTGGCGAATCGGTTGGAAGAAAAACTTGGCAAAGAAGAGTCATGAACCGTTCGACTGCTCCACTATCCTTAGGCCCAAATCGAGGTAGGACAGCCGGTTACCCGACTGCCCCCTCCCGGATCCCGGCGTGCGGAATTACCGCACCGGGCTCTTCAAAGTTGCTCGCTTCGCACACGGTCTTTAAATGCTTAGAAGTCATG
>JBOICY010000169.1:0-2321 GCA_050740335.1 Methylococcales bacterium
ACCACCAACAATCGCATGGAATTACTGGCCGCGATCAAGGGCTTGGAGGCATTGAAAAGAAGCAGTACCGTCTGCCTTCATACCGATTCGACCTATGTCCAGAAAGGCGTTACCGAATGGCTAGGGGCCTGGAAAAGGAAAAAATGGATGACCGCGTCCAGAACACCCGTAAAAAACAAGGATCTCTGGATGCGACTCGATGCGGCCATGCAAGGTCACAACGTCCAATGGAAGTGGGTGCGCGGGCATGCCGGGCATGCCGGCAATGAACGGGCGGATTTGCTCGCGAACAAGGGGATCGATTCGATCGACCGGCACGCTTCGATCAGCGACTGAACGCGATCGTACCTGAAAACGGGCAGTAATTCGATGACAAACTCTTAGAACCTGTTCAAGATCTCGCTGAAGGGCGCATTGCGGCGTTAAAATCAAACTCAAAATGCTCACATACTTCGTGTATGCTCCGCTTTTTCGTTCGATTTTGCCTTGCACTACATCCCTTGATCGAGATCTTGAACAGGTTCTTACTGAGTGAGTAGACATTTATGAAATCGATCGGAAAAATGCCGTGAAACAAATCATTCTCGATACAGAAACGACCGGTCTGTCGCCGGAAGAAGGTCATCGGATCATCGAAATCGGATGTATCGAAGTGGTGAATCGAAAAATATCCGATAACCGCTTTCATGTGTATCTAAATCCGGACCTGGAAATCGATAGCGGAGCGATCGAGGTCCACGGGATCAGCAAGGAATTTCTGACCGACAAACCGCGCTTTAAGGATATCGTTGACGATTTCATAGGGTTTGTGTCAGGCGCTGAATTGATCATCCATAATGCCCCCTTCGATATCGGATTTATTAATCATGAAATAAAATTGTCGGGCAGAACCGCGAGTATCTACGAATACTGCTCGGTCATCGACACACTGATTCTAGCCAGAAAAAAACATCCGGGCCAGCGAAACAGCCTGGATGCGCTGTGTAAGCGATACGGAATCGATAACAGTCACCGGCAATTGCACGGCGCGTTACTGGACGCCGAAATACTCGTGGATGTTTACTTAATGTTGACCGGCGGACAAACCTCGATGTTTGAAGAACAGCCCGGATGGCCGGACCGGCGCGACCCGGGTCTTTTCAGACAGGATCCCGCGAATCGGCCGAAGCTGAAAATTATACGGCCGGATGCTTCGGAGCTTGAGGCGCATCGAAAACATCTCGAATTGATCGAACAGAAAAGCGCTGGAAATTGTTTGTGGTTGTCTGACGGTTAACACTGGATATTTCAAATGAATTACACGGAATTCGATGGGTATCGGCAGGCCCCTTAGCGTTCAGGTATTCATTCCCACGAATCAATTGCCGGATTCCGGGTTTTCTTGTATCCTTGCGACCCGCGCGGGAGAGGTGGCTGAGCGGTTGAAAGCGGCGGTCTTGAAAACCGTTGAGGGTTTGTAGCCCTCCCAGGGTTCGAATCCCTGCCTCTCCGCCATCGTTTCGACGCAATCCATGCCTTTACCCGGGTCAATAATGTTACCTGTATTTGGAGGTTTTGAATAAACCGGCTCGGGCGGCCTCGCTGTCAGGCAATCTGCTTTCTGCATTAGAGCGTTTGTCTCAGCGCGAACCGCGAGTGGTACCGATAATTCTTCAGCGCAGATCGCACCGGAAAGTCGCGGGAATACTGTCGATCAGCAGCGAAACGGTCGATACCGACCGCTGCCTCGTTTCGGAAAAAACGTTGTATTGCAATCGATGTTGAGCCGATAATTCAACTGTATTTCCCCTTAGCCCGGGTGGCGGAACAGGTAGACGCAGGGGACTTAAAATCCCCCGGTTATTGCAACTGTGCCGGTTCGAGTCCGGCCCCGGGCACCAAATTAAGGTTCTACGAAGTTCAACGAAATACACAACCCATTAAGATTTAAGGTTTCTTTGGTTTTGTGATGTTCATCACGATTTAACGAAATGCAGTAACATTTTTTGATCTCAAAGCCGTTGAAGATTATTTTGAACAATACTATCCCAACCGAAAAACTCCCTTTAGTATAATGTTGGAAGAACACGCCACCATTAAAGAAACTCCGTGGTAATCCGAATATATTTGCAAATAACACCCAGTGAATTACTATTCAAAAATATCTAAGCCGTAAAACAGTTAGATGCGCGAATGGGCCTATTGAATTAACAATAGAGCTTCTTGCAAAACCCACCAGAAAAATAAGGCCCGGTCTATGTCAATTGGCCTGAAAGGCCGATTTTTGAAAAATCCGAGCTATTTTCCTTTAAAAACGTTGGTTTTGTCAGAATTTGGGTAAT
>JBOICY010000170.1:0-5083 GCA_050740335.1 Methylococcales bacterium
GTCCTGGCGATTGCCGCATTAATCAACACACAGCAAAGCAAGGGTGGCGAAATCGGCCAACCGGTACTTCCGGAAGTCAAGGTGAAGGCCAGCGCTCAAAAAGAACCTCCTTATAAGGCCGACACCTCCAGTACCGGGCTTAAGTTTGGGGCGGCCATTCGTGACATTCCACAATCCATCAGCGTCGTCAAGGAAGAGTTGGTTAAATCGCAAAATGCCTTTAGTTTGCGGGACGCGCTCAGGAACGTGAGCGGGCTTACCATCGCCGCGGGCGAAGGCGGGCGTACCGGTGACTCGATTACCCTGCGCGGGTTTACCGCGAATTCGGACACCTATCTGGATGGCGCGAAGGAAAACGGCCAATACTTTCGCGATACGTTTTTTATGGATCGCACGGAAGTCCTGAAAGGTTCTTCATCGGTGCTGTTCGGGCGCGGATCGACGGGCGGCGTGATCAATTCGATCGCCAAAAAACCGGTGTTCGGAGAATCGTTTGCCACGGGTGATTTCACCTTCGGCAATTACGACTTCAAACGGGCCACTCTGGATGCGGGAACAAGCTTGAACGATCACCTTGCGGTTCGGTTCAACGGACTCTATCAGGACGCCGATTCCTTTCGCGATTACAATTTCACGAATCGCTGGGGCGTGGCACCATCGGTACAATGGGCCATTACGCCGGACAGCTCTCTCACTCTGCATTTGTTGCATCAGGAAGAGGACAGCGTGTTCGATAACGGGTTGCCGATGTTCCGCGGGAGACCCGCCGATGTCCCGATCAAGAATTTTTACGGTTTCATCGACGATCGCTTGCAGACTTTCGATACGACTATAGCGACCGCGATACTCAATCACCGCTTTTCGTCCGATTTTTCGGTGCGCAATACCTTCCGGTACGGCGATTACGATCGCAGGTACCGGACTTTGCTGTTCGGCAACGTGAGTGACACCGGAGCAACCTCAACGGTCGCGAGAACCCAGGCTTTGCGGGAGAGCCCGCAACAGAATTACTTTAACCAGACCGATTTCAGTTTTAAAAGGCCATTTTTCGGTTTTAACAATACTCTTCTGTTCGGCGTGGAAATCGGTTGGGAGGATTTCGCGTTCCTTTCTAAAAGCTCGACCAAGGTACCCTCCATTTCGATCTTCAACCCGGTATCGGCTGCGACGGCAGGTTCGGGGCGAGCCAACGACTTTTCAGGCAGTTTGGAAACCGACCGTTCCATCTCGGCGCAAACCGTCGCCGGGTATGTGCTCGACCAGTTCGAGATTACGCCGCAATGGAAGCTGCTCGCCGGAACGCGTTACGATGTTTTTGAAGCAAAACAGGACGACAGGCTGAATAACTCCAACGATCTTGAAAATACGGTACACCAATTCAATCCTCGAGCCGCATTGCTGTGGCAACCGGCGGATTGGCAGTCGTATTACTTCAGCTGGGGTACCGCCTTTAATCCTTCCGCCGAGACCTTCAATCTCAGTACTTCCACCGCGAATCTGGGCCCCGAGCAAAACCAGAATCTGGAAATCGGCGCCAAGCTCGATTTTTTCGACGGCCGATTGACGGCGACCGGCGCGCTGTTCCGCCTGGAAAAGACCAATGCGCGGACCACGGACCCCAATGATCCGAACCTGAACATACTGGCCGGTGAACAGCGCACCGACGGCTTCGAACTCGGCTTGTCCGGCGAGCTGTTGCCGGACTGGAACGTCTCGGCCACCTATGCCTTTCTCGATGCCGAAGTCGTGAAGTCGAATACCGTGCAAATCGCTACCGTGAGCGGCAACGCCGTTTCACTGGAAGGCAAGAGACCCATCAACGTGCCGGAAAGCAGCGGAGTGGTGTGGACCAGCTACAACATCACTCCGGAATGGGAGATAGGGGGCGGAGTGTTTTTCGCGAGTTCCCGTTTCACCGACAGCCCCAACGAAGTCACTTTGCCAGGTTACGCGCGTGTCGATGCGACCTTGGCTTACCATCATGAGTTCTTCGACCTACAGGCGAATGTCTTCAACCTGCTCGACAAACAATATTTCGAATCCGGTCAGTCACGCACGGCACTTCCAGGTGTGCCGTTATCGGGACAGCTCACGTTGCGGATCAAATATTGACCGCGTACTTTTTCCGGCTGCCTACCAATCAGAGAGTTCAGAACCATGCTGCTTGCGATAGACCAGGTATTGACCAGAGAAGACCTCGCCAAGGTGCGGGCCCAATTCGAAACGGCAGCATTCGGAGACGGCCGGGTGACCGCGGGTCAACTGGCCGCGAAAGTGAAAAATAATCTGCAACTGGCATTCAACGCGGCGGAAACGAAGATCCTCACGGGCATTATTCACAATGCCTTGCAGCGTAATCCGCTGTTTGTGTCGGCCGCGCTGCCGAAACTGGTCGGTACGCCACTGTTCAACCGCTATATTCGCGGTATGGATTTCGGAATTCATGTGGACAACGCGATCCGGCTTGGCGAAATCACGTTTCGTACCGATGTATCCGGTACGCTTTTTTTATCGGAGCCGGATGACTATGAAGGCGGGGAACTGGTCATCGAAGACACTTACGGCGTGCATAAAATCAAACTCTCGGCGGGCAGTCTCGTGCTGTATCCATCGAGCAGTCTGCATCGCATAGAAGCCATCAAAGACGGCCAGCGGGATGTCGCGGTGTTTTGGGTGCAGAGCATGGTTCGCGACATCGCCCAGCGCTGCCTCTTGTTCCAGCTCGATGCCAATATCCAGAGTTTACGGGCGCGCGCGCCGGAAGCGCCTGAAATCGTTTCGCTGGTCGCGACCTATCACAACCTGTTGCGGATGTGGGCGGATATTTGATGGACAAGGAAGAATCGGAATAAGGAATGAACCGCGTGGCAACATTGATCCGGAAACTCAAAGCGATTCGATGGCTCAAATGGCTGCGTCTTGTCCATGCGTGGATCGGACTTTGGAGTGCGGCGCTGGGGTTGTTGTTCGGCCTCAGCGGAATTCTGCTGAATCATCGTGCGGTGATGAAGATTCCGGCGGCAAGCATGGAACAGTCGCAATTCGAATTAACCTTACCCGCGGAAGGCCCGAAAGATGCCAGGGCCTTCGCGATGTGGTTGCAGGCGGAGTTAAATATCGGGCGGGAGGCCGATAAAATCGTCGTTGAAGATGCAAAAGAGGTGCACTGGGCCGGTCAAACGCTCCGGCAACCCAGCCAGTGGCGCGTGGATTTTCACAACCCGCAAAGTTCATTGAGTGCCGAATATTGGGTCGGGAATGTTTTCGTTTCGGTGAAACGTCAGGATGCGAATTTTTTCGCGATCATCACCCGACTCCACAAAGGCGTCGGCATGGGAGCCGGCTGGGTGTTGCTGACCGACACACTGGCCGCCGGTTTGGTCATTCTCTCTCTGAGTGGCCTGTCTATGTGGACCAGGACACATGGCTCTCGAATGAATCCGGTTGGATTGGGTTTTACTTCATTAGGCCTGGCGCTGGTGATAATTCTGAGTTCGCTTTGATCCAACCGGAGTCAACTGTCTCGCGGTTTAAAGCCTGCAGCGCAATTCGATTTTGTGCTTCCTTTTCCCGGGTCGACTCTTGATAATGACAAGAAGGAACCCGGTTGAGAGGATTCGCTATGCAGAAAAAACGGACTAAAACACCGCAGACTTCGCGTCCTGGTTCGGACAACAAAGCGCCGCGCAGTCGCTTCGAAACGTCACTGAAATGGGTCGGGAGCCTGACTGCGCTCCTTTCGCTGATTTTTGGCCTGCATCAGGCGATCCAGCTGGTATCGGAGGTTCGCGAGAGACAACGACTCGTTGCAGAACTTTACGAAACCGGAAAGCTTCAGCAAGGGGCGGCCGATTATGATGGCGCATGGGATAGTTTCGACCAGGCCCTCAAGACCGCGGAATCAGGCGGGAATTTGGCCAAACTCACGGGCCAGCTCGACGAAGCGACACTCCAGATCCGTGAGGCCCAGGAGAATCTCGCCATGGCATGGCTGGAGAATGTTCACGCATCACCGGGTCAGACCTTCTCGGCGGTCGCGGATAAACTTCTCCCCGTTCTCAACAGAGGAGTCACGAGTGCCAGCGGCATTCGTAAAGCCGACTTGCTGGCGCATGTCGGCTGGGCGAATTTTCTGCGGGCGCGCGACGGTCACGCAACTCTGAATCCCGAACAGCAATATCGGCAGTCCTTGGAAATCGATTCCGCTAATCCTTATGCTCATGTGTACTGGGGGTACTGGAAGCTGTGGGGAAGAAAAGAGTTAGAGGACGCTAAACAGCACTTTTCGGCCGCGCTGGCCTCCGGTCGCGTGCGGGATTATGTTCGAGACGTCCAGCTTGCGGCGCTTAAGAATATCGGTTCCGAACATGAAGGAGAGTTTCTGAGGGTCGTGCATGAATTGTGGAAGAACCACGAAAAAATCGACCCGATGACTCGTCATGATGTCGATTCCATCTACTACTTCGCCTGTGCTGGCCACTACGACAACGACTCGTTTCAGAACCTTTTGGCTGCCGTTCCGGGTGCGGAACAGCTTGCGATGTTTCAGTCGCTGTTTTCGGACAAGGATGTTGATGCGTTGCAACACCCGGGTCGCGAAGCTTGTCTGGCCACCCTTCTGGAAGCCGCAGGTCAGCCCGAAGAAGCCCTCCAAATATGGATGAATTTACGCTCGAAATTCCCTCCCGCATCCGGCAGTAACCTGGGGGCCGGCGCGGCCATCAAGCGATTGTCGCCAAATCGCAAGTAGCAAGCGTCGGGCGGATGCCGTCAGGAGATCCGCCAATTCACCCAATCCTCGTATTACGCGGACAAATCTTCCGGCAACATCCCGCATTTCCCATCCGGCGGAATCCGTCCATGGTTCCGCCTTACGCCGGTTTTCGAAATTAAACTTTGCCGCGGGGCTTTCGTGACCCTGCTGCCTCCGATCGAAATGAAATAGGTGTTAGCAACAGAGCTTCTTGCAAAACCCACCAGAAAAATAAGGCCCGGTCTATGTCAATTGGCCTGAAAGGCCGATTTTTGAAAAATCCGAGCTATTTTCCTTTAAAAACGTTGGTTTTGTCAGAATTTGGGTAAT
>JBOICY010000171.1:0-9233 GCA_050740335.1 Methylococcales bacterium
CTATAAAATTGTCCATATCGATTTTCACCCCTAAAGAAAGATTCACAAACAAACAAGCTTTCCAATACTTCTAATCCATTACCTCACTCGAATAACGACTGTTCGTGGGCAACGTTCGATCTCCATCCCATCCCGTCCCATCCGGAAGATAAGTTCTTAAGACCCTACACCCCCACCGCCTCAAATAATGATCCACTGAAAAAATTCATTCATATCTCTTCAGCGCCTCCCTCAACCGGTCCGCAACCGCTGTCCGCAGGGTTTCCGGAGCCAGCACTTCCACGTCAGATCCGTACTTGAGGATATCCATGATCAATTCGGTCGGGTTGCCATAAGGAATATGGAGTTCGAGTTCGCCGTCTTTGAGAATTCTGGCCTGCTGTTGGGGATGCCAGGATTCGTCGGCGACCCATCGCGCGGCTTTCGGAGTAAATCGCAACAACGCCCGGTGTTCAGGGGTCCCGGAAAAGATTCCGTAGCTGTCGGCCTGGAAGCAGTCGAGTGTCTCGTCCGGAATTTCGTCCGCGGGGGTATCGGGGCACGCAAGGGGCTGGATCCGGTCGACCGAAAAGGTCCGGAGCGCCGAACGCAGGTGGCACCACGCATCCAGATACCAGTTATCGCGGTAGTAAACGAGTCGCTGCGGAGAAACGCTGCGTTCGGTGGTCCTGTCCAGCGCCCGGCCGTGATACAGAATTTTGAGCCGTTTTCGGGCAATCACGGCAAGGGTGATATTGCGGAAGTTTTCGAGGTTCGCGGGTCTCGCGGCTAACTGCAGAATACGAATGCGGCGACCCGCCTCAATACTGCTTTTCAGCGGTCCGCTGTCGAGCAGTTTTTCGATCCGCGCGCGCAGCGGCGCGATGTGTTCCTCCAGAAGGCCCGGCTGAATATTGCTGAGCAACTGATAAGAAGCCAGCAAGGCATACAGCTCCGAATCGTTCAACCAGAGTCCCGGCAGTTCGAATCGGATTTCGCCGTCGGCAGACGGTTGGTAGTAATAGCCCCGCTGCTCCCGATCGTATTCGATCGGAGCGTTCAGATAGTCCCGCAGCGCTTGAATCGCCCGTTTGGCGGTAGCCGGGGAGCATTCCAGTATCTGCTCGATGTTGGATAGCGGAACCGGAGTACGCCGCTGCTTAAGCAACATGTCCAAGGCAAAGATTCGGTCGAAACGCTTCAAAACCATCCTCCCTGAAAGGTGATCAACGGGGTATCGTATTTTTTTCGGGTCAACGTGTAAACTCAGGACGCGTTCGGGAGCATCGACACCGTCCGGTCGCAAGAAGCTTTAATTTTGTTGGGTTACGCGTCCGCTAACCCAACCTACATTTCTCGGGACCGGCTCGGTAAACCAGACGCCGGACGGTCGCAAGAGGCTTTCTTTTTGTTGGGTTACGCGAGGCTAACCCAAGCTACGATTGAAACTCCGGCTGACCCAGCAATTCCTCGAGGGGCTGCGGCTTGCCTATACCATATCCCTGTGCGTAATCGACCCCGATCGCCTTCAGCATTCCTTTAATTTCATCGTTCTCAACGAACTCGGCAATGGTCTGCATACCCATCACTTTTCCGATTTCGTTAATCGCTTTCACCATCGCATAATCGATCGGGTCATTGACGATATCCCGCACGAACATTCCGTCGATTTTCAGATAGTCGACCGGCAGATTCTTCAAATAACCGAACGAGGATACGCCGCTGCCGAAATCATCCAGCGCGAAAGTACAGCCGAGCTTTTTAAAACGGGAAATGAATTGATCCGCTTTGCCGAGATTGGAGATCGCGGCGGTCTCTGTAATTTCAAAACAGATCTTGTTCCCCGGTATCTTCGTTTCTCGAAATTGATCCAATACAGTTTCGAGAAAGGATTCATCGGCGATCGACTGTCCGGACAAATTAACGGAAAAGGAGTGAATCCCGTTCAGAAATTTTTGGTTTTGGCTTAATAAACTCAAGGTTTGTTTGATCACCCAGCGGTCCAGGTTCGAAATCAGGTTATAGCGCTCGGCGGCAGGCAGAAACGCCCCCGGTGGAGTCAACTGCCCCTGCTCATCTATCATCCTGAGCAACAGTTCGTAGTGGTGGGTTGTTTTTCCCCGGAGTGAAAGAATCGGTTGGGCGACGAGACAGAAGCGGTTTTCTTCGAGCGCCCGGTAGATCCGTGCGACCCACTGCATTTCACCATGACGGTGAGCGATTTCGACATCTTCCGGGTGATAGACATGAATCCGGTTACGGCCCCGCTCCTTGGCCATATAACAGGCGGCATCCGCTTGTTTAAGGAGTTCCGTGAGGTTATGCATACCGCCTGTGATGGCCGCCAGCCCGATGCTGACACCGACCCTGAAATTGCGCCCTTCCCAGTTGAAGGGGTAGTCCTGGATCGCCTTCTGCAGTAAATCCGCGACCCGATGCGCCTGATCCAATGAGCATTGTTCCATCAAAATTCCGAATTCATCGCCCCCCAGACGGGCGAGCGTGTCACCCTTTCGCACGATCGTCAGAAGTAACCTGCCGAGTTGACGCAGCATCTCGTCCCCGGCGGTATGTCCACAGGTATCATTGACCACCTTGAACTGGTCAAGGTCCAAAAAGCACAATGCATGTTCGGTCTTATCCTGCCGAAAGGTCGATATCAATCGATTGGCACGCCGTTCGAATTCATGCCGGTTGATCAGGCCGGTCAGAGGGTCGTGGGTGGCCTGGTAGTTGAGCTGTTCGGTCAGCATATACTCACGCGTGACGTCGTCCTGAATGCCGACATAGTGTATGATTTTCCCGTCCCGGTTTTTGACGCAGGAAATCGAACAACGGTCCCAGTAAAGCGTCCCATCTTTTTGCCGACTGCGAATTTCTCCTTTCCACTCTCCCTTTGAAGCAATACTTTTTTTGACCTCGTCGTAAAGAAAAATCGAAGTCTCATGGGTTCTGATGATGTCGATATGCCTCCCGACGGCTTCTTGCTTGGTATAACCGGTGGTTTCAGTGAACTTAGGATTAACGTATTCAATAATTTCACCGGGGCCGGTAATGATTACCGTTGCAGAAATCGACTCCACCGCCCGTGACAAAATCTCCAGCTCCTCTTCCGCCTCCCGTCTGGCCAATTCTGAACCAGCCCGGGCGGCAAAAACCTCCAAAACGCGTCTTAAAATTGGAACATCGGTCATAGGCTTGTCATCCATCACAACCAGCAGGCCAAGGGTATTCCCGTTTCCATCCCTCAACGGCGTCCCCATGTAACTGTCCACCTCCATCTCGGTCGCCAAGTAGTCGTCCGGGAATAATTTCTGAACATCGGTCGGATAGAAACAGGTTACCTGTTGAATTACTTTTTCGCAGGGAGTCCCCGCCAACGAATATTTAATATTTTCGGCCCAATCGTCACCCGCCCAGACCGCGACCGTCCCCACTTCATTCTCCGAAAGTAGTTTACTGACACACGCGTATCGCACATGGAGGAATTCCGCCAGATAACGAGTCAATTCCCGGAAAAACATCTCACCAGTTACCCTTGCGGTCCCCTGATGGATCGCCTCCATGATCGCCTCCAGATTTTTGCGCTCGGTAACATCCTCGCCGATGGACTGGTAGGAAACGATCATTCCCGCGCCGTTGAAAACCACACGGTGGGTCCAGCGCTGCCAGCGTATTTCACCATCCGGCGCGGTTACCTGATGCTCATGGGTTTGAGCCGGAGATTCGACTGTGAGCGCCGAAAGATGGGCCCGGATGGCCTTCCGATCGGATTCTGGAACGAGTGCAAGGAAATTTGAACCAACCAGTTCCGTGGTCGTTTTTTGAAAATAATTGCAATAGGTATTGTTCACAAATGTAATTTCGCCATCCGGAAGAAACGTGCAGATCAGCACCGGCACGTCTTCCACGACTCCTCGATAGCGTTCGTTCCCGTGTGCCAATTGTTTGATGTACTCGGAGATGTCGCGGATCATGCGGTTGAAATTCGAGGCGAGTTGGCCGAGTTCATCGTTCCTTGCAATGGCGACGCGCGCCTCGAGGTCACCTTCCGAAACACGAATCGCGGGTTCGTCAATCTGCGGGATCGGCCTGGTAAAGCGCCTGGCCAGCAGGCGGGCAACCCCGATGCCGAACGCGACGAACGCAGTCAGTTTCGACACGATTGAAAATATCGAGCGAGTCGCGGTCCGTTGGTCCGGTTGTTCCGGGCGATTGAACGGAAATTCCATTGTGCGGAGTTTAATGGCCTGCGATTTTCGACGGGACTCATGATCCCGCTTGCATTGGGACGGGCAAACTTCACTTGCAAAGTCGAACTATTTCATGATTGACTTTGGCATTCTATTGATCTATCGCGAAGACAATATAGAAAGGATAGACCAAGTAGCTGTATGCGACCGGAGCGATCGAGAAATATGTGACGGTCGCCGGAGAAGCGTTGATTTTACCGGCGCTTCCCCGGCAAACCACTCACCGGACGCTATTCAGATTTTTATGCCGGTCCCGCGATGCAACAGGAACAAGCTAATAAAAACCAGCACAACGATGAACAGGGTGACCATCAAAAATGCGAGCACGATATCGATGTCCGAAACCCCGATCAATCCGTATCGAAACGCGTTCACCATATATAGAATTGGATTGGCCAGCGAAATTTTCTGCCAGATTTCGGGCAGCAGATGAATCGAATAAAACACGCCACCGAGATAACTCAATGGCGTCAGCACGAAATTCGGAACGATCGAAATGTCATCGAAACTGTTGGCAAAGGTCGCGTTGATAAAACCCGCGAGAGAAAAAAGGATCGCGGTGAGCAGCAGAATTCCCAAGGCGACGCCGGTATGCAGCACGGTCATCCGGGTAAAGATACAGGAGATCAGGGCCACCACGATTCCGACGCACAGCCCCCTCACGACACCGCCGCCCACGTATCCGGACAGGATGACCCAGTTCGGAACCGGGGCGATCAGCAATTCCTCGATGTGGCGCTGGAATTTTGTCGAATAAAACGACGAGACTACGTTGCCGTAGGAATTGCTGATCACCGACATTAAAACGACCCCCGGAACGATATATTCCATGTACGGCCTGCCATCCATGTCGCCGATGCGCGCGCCGATCAGGGTCCCGAAAATCAGGAAATAGAGAGAGGTCGTGATCACCGGAGGCAGGATGGTCTGCGGCCAGATCCGGATGAACCGCTTGACTTCGCGGATCAATATGGTGTTAAAGGCGATCGAGCGATTCATGACGCTGTGCTGGCGGGATATTCGCTGGACATCGGCATCTTGTTTGCGTTCACCAGGTCGATGAATAACTGCTCCAAGCGGTTGGCTTTGTTGCGCATGCTGGACACCTGCACATTGTTCAGGCTGAGTTCCCGAAACAATCCGTTGATATGTTGACCCCGGCGTACATCCGCGATCAGGGTCGTCGCATCGATCTGTTCAACCCGGTAACCATTCAAAACCGGCAGACTCTTCACCGGCTTTTGCAGATTCAGCACGAAACTTTCGGTATGCAGTTCCGCAAGCAGGCTCGCCATATCGGTCATCTCGATCAATTGACCCTGGTCGATAATGCCGATGTGCCGGCAGAGGCTTTCGGCTTCTTCGAGGTAGTGCGTGGTCAGAATGATCGTGGTCCCTTCCCGGTTGAGCTGTTCCAGAAAGGTCCACATGGAACGCCGGATTTCAATATCGACTCCCGCGGTCGGTTCATCCAGAATCAAAAGCCTCGGCGAATGAACCAGGGCCCTCGAAATCATCAAACGCCGCTTCATTCCGCCGGACAGCGAACGCGAGACCTGATCGCGCTTATCCCAAAGATCGAGTTGGCGCAGACAAACTTCCGCGCGCTTTTTGGCTTCCCGGAAAGGAATCCCATAATAACCGGCCTGGGTGATTACAATATCCTGCACCTTCTCGAACTGGTTGAAATTGATTTCCTGCGGCACCAGTCCGATGCACTGCTTGGCGAGGTCGCGCTGTTTTTGCAGATCATGGCCGAATACCGACACACTTCCATCCGATTGCGTGACCAGCGAACTGACGATCCCGATAGTGGTCGACTTTCCCGCGCCGTTCGGGCCCAATAGCGCGAAAAAATCGCCTTCTGCGACATCCATATTGATGCCTTTCAGCGCTTTGAAGCCATTGCGATAGACCTTGGTCAGATTTCGAATCGATAATGCGTTCATGCCGGTTTAATGTAGAATACACGGCGTGGTCCGTCGGCCTGTACAAACCCAGCCGGCCTCAACCATCGCGGCGCCATTTTAGCAGAATCGAGGCCTCCCGGAATTTGGTCAATTCGTTGTAATCAGGAAACAACAGAAGCGGATGTGGAAAAAACTTCCAGAAACCGTCGCGGCGGTAGACCTGGGTTCCAACAGTTTCCATATGATCGTCTCGAAATTGCAGGACGGTCAACTCCATACCATCGACCGAATGCGGGAAACTGTGCGTCTCGCGGCCGGTCTCGACCTTCGCCGCAGGCTCACGGACACCGCCCGGGAACGCGCCATCGGATGCCTGCACCGATTCGGTCAGCGCCTGCGTGAAATGCCTCGTGGCAGTGTCCGGGCAGTCGGCACCAACACCCTGCGCCGGGCCAAGAATACCGCGGACTTCCTGCGCGAAGCGGTAACCGCCCTGGGGCACCCGATCGAAATCATCTCCGGAATCGAAGAAGCCCGGCTGATCTATCTCGGAGTCGCCCAGAGTCTCGAACCCGGCCCCCAAAAGCGGCTGGTCATCGATATCGGCGGCGGCAGCACCGAATTTATCATCGGCACAGGAACCACGCCGTTAAAGAAAGAAAGTCTGCACATGGGATGTGTTTCCATGAGCGAAAGATACTTCCCCGACAGCATAATCAACGCCAAGCGAGTGAAACGCGCGGTGATTGCCGCGCAACTCGAGTTGGAATCCATCTGGCAGGACTTTTCCGCCGGCGAATGGCAGCAGGCCGTCGGTTCATCGGGAACCTTCCGCGCGGTGGCCAAGGCGATACAAAGCCGCGGATGGTCGACCACGAGCATCACCGCCGCGAGTATCAACCAACTGGTCGATTATCTGATCGAGGCCGGGGATATCAATCAGATTCAGATTCCCGAACTGGCGCCGGATCGCCTGCCGGTATTTCCGGGCGGAGTCGCGATCGTACAGGCCGCCTTCAAGACCTTGGGAATCGACACAATGCAGGTATCGGACGGCGCGCTGCGGGAGGGTCTGCTCTATGACCTGCTGGGCCGGATCTACCACAACGACGTGCGCGAAAACAGCGTAAAAGCGCTGGCCGAACGCTATCACACCAATTTCGAACACGCGGCCCAGATTGTCGACACGCTGCGGGTTTGTTTCGGACAGATTGAACTTCCGGATGGCCTGATTCCGGAAACCGCGGCCCAAACTCTTGAATGGGCGGCCAGGCTTCATGAAATCGGTCTGGACATCGCCCATAACAAATACCATAAGCACGGCGCCTATATCATCGAACACGCGGATATGGCGGGATTTTCCCAGCAGGAACAAAAACTGCTCGCGGCACTGGTGCGAGTACACCGCAGAAAATTCGCCGACAAGCCATTCGACGACCTGTTCGCTCCCTGGAACAACTCGGCGAAATATCTGGCTGTACTCCTGCGCCTTGCCGTGATCCTGCACAGAAGCCGCCACCTGAATCCTTTGCCGGATTTCCGTTTGATTCTGACCAGCGACAAACTCGCGATCCATTTTCCGGAACACTGGTTGAATGGCCATCCCTTGACTCAGGCGGATCTGCAACAGGAAGCGTTTTATCTCGAAGCGGCCGGAATCCAACTGGAATTTGAATAAAGCAGGAGCCTTGCTGCTCGCTCCTGCTTTTTGATCCGCATCCCGGCTCTAGGAAACGTCTGGTTGTTCCGCCTCATGAGACCCCGGTTCTCCGGATGCCGTTTCATCGCCTCCGGCCACCGCTGCCTCGGCGGAGAAGGCTTCCGCCGCCGTACCGCTCTTGTTCCTGGAAATCACCCAGTAAAGCCCGCCGGCTACAGCCGCAATCAATAATAATATACCGACCGGAACGCCTCCCTTCTCGCTTAGCGGGGCCGGAGCAGACTCGGCTGGTGCGGGATTATTCTGCTTGGCACTTGCATCGGGTTTCAGGGCCGGAACCGGTTCAGGCAGGGCCGCCTTCTGCTTCGCCTGAGCCGCAATCACATCCGGGTCCTGATACACAATCACCGGTTGAAAATAGGCGGCCGGATAGGGATTTTCTTCGGTTGGTCCGGAAGGGGCCTCCTCTGAAGCATTATTCCCGGTGTCGGTAGGCGGTTTTCCCGCGATTTCCGGAGCCTGATAGACGATATACGGCTCGAAATACGCAGCGGGATACTCGCTTGCAGCCGCTACCGGCCCCTGAAAAACAACAGCGATCGCAAAAAATAGTCCGAGTCTGATTACAATTGGATAGTGCATGGATGCTCCCCTCAACAAAATAGTAGTTATTCGCCAGCCGGTAATTTGCCCCGGACCTGTATTCCGAATGTCAATTGGTCGGAGCGGATTTTCCGATTTTCAAAACCCGTAATCTCCCGGAAACCCCGGAACACGCTCCTGTTTCCCATCGACGGTCGGGAAAGGATAAATTTATTGTTAAAACAATTCAATCGTCAATTTACATCAATACCAGACAGAACGGAGGATGCTTTCTCTGAAGAAGAAGTGGGTTAGGGCCAAGTCTATAGCCAGACGCGGACAGAGCCGCATTCTAGCAGGCAGTCAATTTGAATCACATAAATCCGTCATTCCGGCAGGGATTGCCGGAATCCAGTTGCCAAGGACGGCAACTGTAGCGATCATATCCTGGTGTTCTGGACCCCGGAAATCCCTGCCGGGGTGACGGGACATTGCAGTTTAACATGACTGACTACTAGTAGTCATTCAATTAAATACAAAATAATATGAAACAAAGTTAAAGTGAGGTATAAAGACAATTTTCGTTTGGATATACCCACCATGCCGGCTATCAAATACCAAGTAAATCGGACTGACGATGAAAAACGAACCTTGCAAGTGGTGATTCGAAAAGGCAGAACTACCGCGCGTAGCCAGACGCGTGCCCGGATTCTGCTCAAGGCCGCCGAGGTGCGCGAGCCGCTCCCGCCCGAACCGGGTGCACCGGCCCGCTATGACACCGAGTACCAACGCAAGGGCGTGTGCGACCTGATGATGCTATGCGAGCCCAGGCGCGGCTTTCGGGCAAGG
>JBOICY010000172.1:0-1885 GCA_050740335.1 Methylococcales bacterium
ATGACGGCGGCCTTGGCCGCGACGTGGATCGGGGATATCGGCAAAGAATTCGGGGAGGGTACGCATGTGTTTTGCACTCAGCCTGATCTTCGGGGCTCCGTAGTGATGGGCAGGGTTGAGTACGGGCCGAGACAGGTAGGCTTGGACCTTGGGATGCAGCGCTCGCACAAACACGCGTTTGGTGGCGACCGGCTGCGGGCTGTCGCCTTCGAGGGTGGGGCGAAAGCCGCGCGTGTTGCCTGCCCATACTGCCAGTTGGCGGCTCGGTAGACAGTGCCGTGGAAATGGCGCGGATCGATAAAGGTTTCCAGCAGCCACAGCGGATAACCGAAGCGATCCCGCCAATCCCGTACCAAACGGCGTTCGCACAGCGCCAGCACACGGGAGGCCAGGTTCGGGTCATGGTAGTCGGGCAGGATCAGAAAACGGCTGTTGTTGGCGATTGCCGGTGCAGACGACCATACGGATACCGGAAATCCCAGCCGATCCAGGCATCCCGTACAGCACCCTTCCAGGCGGCAGCCGAAAAGCTCAGCAAAGCTACCCACTCACCACGCCAGGAGCCAAAATACCACAGCGTATGACCGATTTTTGGCAATGCGCCCAAGTCATGATGGGCCCGCATCAAAGACCGGAAATGCGCTTCTTCGCCGCACAGAACAGGCTGCAGAAGGATCTCTCGAAGATTCAAGTACAAAGTCTCGGATAGTTGGATATCGAGGTGCTTTACACACTTGCGCAGCGGTTTTGTCCAGAACAAAGCACAACCTATTGTCCAATCATGAAAACTTGCATCAGGAAAACTTGGTCAGGGCAGTTTCGCCCTGCGATAAACCGGCTCTCGCATCATATCAAGTCGCCGGCGTGGTATACTTCGCGCAGTTCGGCCGAACCGCCCATGGGACATGCCCAAACTGTACGGATATTTCGGACTGATCGTTTTGGTCTACGCCAATGAGCACGAACCGGTGCATGTTCACGGCAAATATCAGGGACGTGAATCAAAGGCTGAGATTATTATTGTGGACGGGGCTGTAACAGAGATTCGCTATTCGAATGTGACCGGGAGAGTACCGTTGGCTATCCGCGAGATGCACTACTTTAAGGAAATCGTCAGCGCTCGCGCCGAGGAAATTGTGAGGAAATGGATTGATTTTTTTGTACTGCACAAATCGGTAAAACCAGAACGTATCACTGAAAGATTGAAATGAATCAAACGATCATCAGTATCGTCACGGCACAATCAGCAGGCGATTATCGGCTGCGGCTGAGTTTCGATGATGGCACCGAACAGACGGTCAATTTCAAACCGTTTTTGACGCGCTCTAAACATCCAGACATTCGCCGGTATCTCGACTCGGCCTACTTTTCTACCTATCGCATCGAATACGGTGAGTTGGTTTGGGGTGATTATGATCTATGCTTTCCCGTTATCGATCTATACGAAAATCAATTGGAGCATGCCTCGCATAAGGAGATCGTCGTTTAATTGTTCTCCTAACAGCCCGGTAGGTCGGCGTAAGGTACGAACCACGACATTACGTTGTGGCGAGGGTTTCGTCGGGGTTCCTTCGTCACCCCGACCTTCCTCGACTTGAGCCGAATCCAAAAGGGCAACGCCCCGGCCATCCCGACCGGCATCCGTCACCTGTGCAGGAACCTGTTGCGGAAGGAATGTTCCAGAACCAGCCTCGACAAAAAACGGCTGAAGGCAGTGTGGAGCGACGCCTTCCGCTCCAAGGGTTTGTTAGCTTGAAAAACTCGCGTAAGATACTCTGTTCAAAGTCAATCAATAAATCGATGATTTTGACTGTCCGGCGGCAACCGGAATGGCATAAAAACGCGTGTTATCGAAAGGCTTGTCGTGTTTCAACATCCCGTGGAT
>JBOICY010000173.1:0-2506 GCA_050740335.1 Methylococcales bacterium
AGCACCGGTAGCGGGGTTTTGGCCGCGATCATGCCGGGAAGATGCGCGGCGCCGCCGGCCCCCGCGATAATGACCTCAAGCCCGCGCTGTTTGGCCTCGCTCGCATATGCATACAATCGATCCGGGCTTCGATGCGCCGAAACCACCGCGACTTCACATGGAATGTTCAGGTGATTCAGCGTTTCTTCGGCATCAGACAAGGTTTCCCAGTCCGATTTGGAACCCATCACGATTCCAACTCGAGGTGACATTGATTTCTCCGGATGTGAATGGTACGGGATCCGGTTTAAAAAACCAAAGACCCTTTAAGAAATGAAGCGGATTGGTCGGCTTGATCAGCGTTGGATCCCAAGTCCCGGCAGGCAAACCAGTAATATTTTACCTTGATTTCGGTTTGTCGAAAAATCACGGACCGTTTTCCGGGTCGCCGAGTGTGCGCTTGATGATGGATTGGGTACATGTTATCAAGACCCGGACTGCTCCGTCCGGAGTCTGTTCGTATCCTGTCACGGGCAATGCTCCGATCAATGCTCCGATCGCTTGCTTCAACGACTTGAATCCGGATATTTTGGAAACCGCGGTGCGCTTCGATTTTTAGGATTTCATGGCAATCGACCCAGGCTTTTTTCACCTGGGTCGAATCGTTTATATTAACATGTGCTGATTCCCGAGATCCAGTTTTGAAAGCCGAATTCTGGATGCCTCCGCTTCCAACATTTTCAGCTCTAAGTGTCTAAATATAAACTAGCCAATTCGAAAGAAGCGCGGGGGTTGCTTTCTATTCAAACAAGCCGGCAATTCCGTAATGTTTCGACAATTTGTTAAACTGATCTGCATCGCTTTGGTCGTCCTCATTTTAATTGAAGTCGCCTTGCGATTATCGAGCCTGTTTCCGGGTGATACCCCCTTCTATCGCAGTGACCCTGTTATCGGATACCGTGCCCGCGCGCACGTTCGTATCGCAGAAAATACCACGAATTCGTCTGGCTTTAACGATATCGAACGCAGTTCAGCCAAGAGCACCAACTATAAAAGAGTTGTTTTTGTAGGAGACTCCTTTGTCTTCGGGGCGCTTCCCCGAACAGACAATTTTGTCTCGCTGACCGAAGATCTGTCCCGACGAGCAGGCGCTGAAGTCGCGATGTGGAATTTCGGGATTCCTGGAGCCGGCCCCGAAAATTACCTGGGTTTGATCAGAAAGGATGTGTTATCGGCTAACGCCGACCTGGTTTGTTTGGTATTTTTTATCGGAAATGACATCGGCCAGTCGCATCGAGACTTCAAAACACGAATTTGGTTCGGCACGCCACGTGAGATCCTGCGATCGCCTTATTTGATGAAGCCCTCCATCGAATACTGGTACGCATATCGGCTATTTCGGGCCGGGACGAAACTTTTATGGCACAAGCTTGCCCAATCACAAGAAAAGGAGAATGGAACGTTTACCAAAGAAACGTACTTGTCCATAGAATATGAACGTTCCGCCATATATAAAATAAAACAGAATATCAAAGAAGCGGAAAGTTATGAGGCCGCCAAAGCAATTTTACAGCAAATGGCAGTCGAACTAGCCAAAAACAACACGAACTTTCTGGTGATATTGGCTCCCGACGAAATCCAGGTGAATTCCAAACTTCGGGATGAGGTCATGAAGACTTACGAACTTGATTCCAATAAATACGATTTTCGGCAACCTCAAAGACTTTTATTACCATACCTGAGATCCCGGGGAATCGAGGTACTCGATCTGTTACGAGATTTCGCCGAAGCAGGGGCAACCAAATCATTGTATCGGAAATACGACAGTCACTGGAATGAATCCGGTAACCAATTGGCGGCACAAAACATCTGGACCCGAATCGAAGCAATCATGACCCCAAATCGCTAGAATAAAGGGATTTCCTCGAAGCCGGACCGGCCAGTAAATATCAGGTGGGCATCGTCGGCGAGGGCTATTCCAATCTTTTTGAAATGCCCTGGACTCCGCGCGGCGGCCTGACCACCAAGTCGGTGGGTGCTCCCGCACCTGGCAACAGCTCCACGAATACCGCGGCGGGGAACAGTCAGCGCAACGGCTTCAGCGGCGATACGAGTTACCAATTGGTCGGACGCGCAACCATCCTGCCATTCAAGGATCAAAACGGCAATCTAATCCACACCGGGGTTCGTGGCGAAGGGCGAACAATCACTACAATCCCGATGGCACACTCCGAAATGGCGGCTGGCAGTTCGTTGCTCAGCCGGATACCAACGTCGATCGTACCAATTTTGTGAATACCGGCAATTTAACCTCGGGAATGCGGGGCACGCCGGGCTTCCGGGAAGCCAGCTCGGTCGCCATGTTCGGCGCGGAACTGGCCGGCGCGTTCGGACCTTTTCATGCCGAAGCCGAATACATGCAAGCGCATATTTCCGGTCACGGCTACACCAACGACAACGTGCTGCAAGGTTATTATTTGCAGGGTGGATGGTTTTTGACCGGTGAAACGCGCCCCTACAACGAAAA
>JBOICY010000174.1:0-4589 GCA_050740335.1 Methylococcales bacterium
AAAATGCTCACATACTTCGTGTATGCTCCGCTTTTTCGTTCGATTTTGCCCTGCACTACATCCCTTGATCGAGATCATGAACAGGTTCTAAGCCCTTGGTTTGACTAGGGGCCTCCCGGAATTTGACATTCAGATTGAGTGGCCGCTATCCGGAAAACGGTTTTTTCCGAGTATCCGGTCGAGCAGACTGGGGAAGATCAGCCATTGATTATCTTTTCTGAGCAAGACCGCGAGAACGCAGGGTTCCAGATCCAGGGTCACGAAGGCGTGTTCGCTGCCGGGTTCGGAAATCAACAGATCGCCGGGCTGGAATAACCGGCCGCTGTTTTCCCTGGCCCGGCCCTGCAAGACCATGACCCTTTCTTCGTCCCGATGCCGGTGCCTCGGAAAGATGGTATTCGGTTTGATCGAGATCAGCCCGCAGGTTGCGGAAGCCACGCGAGGACCTCCGGGGAATTTCAGAACATTCACTCCGGGGAAAAGCGTCGATGTCCACTCGCCGGCTTCGGTCCGGTCAATTTTCGCGAGCAAGCGTCGGGCCTCCTTTTTACCCAGATCGAACAGTTCGGCAAAGCGTTCGGTAAAGCCCTCGAATCGCGTCCGGGCTTCGATCGATGCGAGGATTCGTTTCCTGAGGCGAGGGTCGGGTCGCGGAGCGGCTTCGGAAAGTGCCATTGCAGTGAGGGTTTCCTGAATTTCGTACAGCTGGCTAAGGAATTCCGGGGACTCGGACAAGGCCGCGTCGACTGAAACCACTTCAGCGGCGTTCAGGGTGCCCAATGCGTATTGGAGCAGTACGCTTTCGTCTATACGCATGGGGGGCCGTCCTCCACGGAATGAAAAAAATCACGCAAGGAATGCAATGCCGAGGCTAGCCGGGATTTCACGGTCCCAAGCGGAATTTCGCAGCGATCGGCGATTTCCTGGCAGGTCATTCCCTGAAAATAACTGAGTTGTATCACGGTACGTTGTTTGGGCGATAATTGATCGACCGCGCGGCGGGCGATTTGCCGATCGATACCCAGCTCGGATTCATCCGAAGCCTCGACCATTGTTGTTTGACTGTCCAGTTCATCAGCCTCATTTTTACGCACGATTGTCAATGCCCGGATTCGATCCAGCGCCCGGCTTCGGGTTCGAACGGCCAACCAGCTGCGCACCGAGCCGCGTTGCGGATCGTAACTCCTGGCCTTGGCCCAGATTTCGATAAAAACATCGTGCAACAAGTCTTCGGCATCCCGCCGGTTCTGGAGGATCCGGTAAGCGACCGCCAGCAACCAGGAAGCATGGCGATCATACAACCGCGCGAAGGCTTCACGATCGCCCGCCTGAATCGCGGCTACGATCTTAAGGTCGTTCTCCTGTTCGGGTGCGCCCATTTTGAATGTCCCTATCCTTTCGAGTTGCCGTTCTTGGATGATTTGCCAGGCTCCGCGTCGATTTTGTCATGGATCCAAGCGATCCGATTTTTCATTTTCGAATAAAGTATACATAGAACGATACGAACGGAATTCTTATTCGGATCACTTTTTATCTTTGAATTTTGCATCTGACTCGTGTCCCCCCCGCTCCGGGGTCGATCTGAAGTTTGGCGTTCGAATCACCTGCATTAGGGTACCCGCGTATTAGAACAGATTTGTCCTGTTTGCTGGAGACCCTTCCCTGCAATTTTCATCTGACTCGAGTTAGAGTAGTCGCCTGCACGTCTGCGCGTTGGCTTTGCGTGTTACTCAATTTCCCCCCCGGACTCCGAGTCCTCGGGATCCGTGGGCATTGCTTCGAATTTCGAGAATTCGGCTTGGTCTACCACGCCATCCGCGTTTAAGTCGACCTTATTCCAATTGTTATACAATGTTGGTATGCCCTGCGCTTCCGCCCGATTGATGGAGCCGTCCTTGTCCGAGTCGATTACGGAAAATTGTTCGGCCGCGACTGCATTTGAAGACAATAAGGTTGCCAGAACGATTAGTTGAATTTTTCTGATCATGGTTTTCTCCTTAATAGGTTTTCACTCTTTACAAATTTTCTAAAAACATTTATAGGAAGCTGGTATCGCGTCCATATCAGATTCTGGGCAAAAGCTGTGCCGTATCTGTTTAGATTTCTTAATTCTCCGCGCGTGCAACAGATCGGATAGCGGAATTTCATGCATTAACGCACAGTTTATCGATGACGGCAGGTTTTGTGCCGTCGCTTCGACTGTCGTGCCGCACGCCTTGGATTTGCCTCTGTTAACCGAGAGTACTCTCGCAAATGCCGGCATAGCGCGAGTAAATTAATAGGCGTATTTTATGCCGGTCCCTGAGCCAGTTGGACGGTGAGTGAAGGTGAATTTTGAGGTGACTGGAGAATAATAGGGTGCTGGGCTTCCGACACAATTTTTCTCGTGTTCTCGACGGAGCGCATTTGGGTGAGGTGGAATGAAGAAAGTGCTCGTTGTCGAAGACAACGCTGGCGCCCGTGCCGCTCTAGTAGCCTATTTGCAGCGGCTTGGATTCCGCGTCAAAAGTGCTGCGACGGGCAAAGACGCCATCGCTTTGGGTACGGACTTTCGGCCAGATGTGTTGATCTGCGATTGGATTTTGGACGGTCCCTGCGATGGAGTCCGGGTTGCAGAAAATCTTATGGCCTCGACCGTGAGGCCCGAAGTGATTTTTATCACCGGGATGCCACTGGAACATCTCCATAAAAGGTGTGAACACATGGAAGTGAAAGCTTTTCTGGCTAAACCCATTGATTTGAAGGTGCTTGGTCTCCTGGTCGATACGATTCGATCGTCTTGAGGTTCGGAGATTGTAGGTTAAATAGCTTCGATTCGGCGTCCGCATGCTGCCGTGACGGCCGTTGAATGAATTGAATTTCCTACATCCGACAGCGTGTAAATATTTCAATTTATGTAGTTCTGACAATCGATTCGGGCTGACAAGCAGTCCTGATCACTGCGGATGCTAGAAGAATTGATCGGAACACCTATTGCCCACTGATTATTGACGTTCAGTGTTTCCTCTGGCGATCACGTTGTGCAGAGCGAACTGTATTCCGGCCCGTTATGTGACCGGCTACGCCGAGGGTATTGAGCCAACCGATTTCCATGTTTTTTTCGAAGCCTACCTGGGGTCGCAATGGTATCTGTTTGATGCGAGCCGTATGGCTCCCGCTGGTCGTCTCGTGCGTATCGGAACGGGCAGAGATGCTGCTGACGCTTCGATCGCCAAGATCGTTGGCGCCGCCACAATGACCGGGAAGGTCGTTTGGGCCGACGAGTGCGGGGGATGATCCCGGTAGCGCGGCACCAACTGCCTGAACAAAAGCCATTGCGCATTTCGGTTTAAAGCCGCAGGGATTTTGGCGGCTGGTTCGGCTCGGGCCCGTGCGCAATGGATAGACCTATGCCGGTGCCCCGCGGACGGTGAGGTCAAGCGCTTGACCCCAACCGTATATCGAATCATGATCCGCAGACTCCGCCGGAGGGCATGCTGCAGGATGTTGTGGGCGAAACGACAGCCGGGTCCGCCTATATTCGCGGTTGGTCCTGCTTGTTGCAGTTGACCACCTACCTCGCGAAGTTTATTCGGTGATTTCCGGTTCGAATCTCAAGAACTCCGCCTTTTCAATCTGTCCGTCGGTGTTCTGATCCAGCTTCGACCACTGCTGCTTTAGCTGCGGAACATTGCTGGCTTCCTTCTGTTGCATGCGTGCCTGCGACTTGAGCAGGTTAATCAATTCGGTAATGATCGGTTGCAATTCAAATCGATTTCTGCCTCTTTCTTCGAGGTTTGTCTGATCGAGTAGCGTTTGCAGCATCCGTTGGAGGCGCGACAACTCGGTTTCTACGACATCGAGATAATGTTTACGACATTCTTTTTCGTTCTCTGAGTCTGTGGTGTCCTTTAGGAGCGCGAGATTCATTGCAATTGCATTTAGCGGTGCCTTGAGGTCGTGACTCGCGCCCAGGATCAGCGTAGAAAGTCCGCGCAGACGAGCCGCGGCGCGCAGGTCACGGTTGAACGCGTCGAGACTATCGCGGTCGCTGATTACCGCCACACAGCCGTGCCAGTCCTCATGATCGATGGGATACAGCTCTAGCCTGAGGCGCTTGTGTGCGGGATTCAGGGTGACATCGAGCTCTTTGTTGAGCGCCCGATCTCTGCGCATGACGTCAATCGCGGCAGTCACTTCCCGCCGGATTGAGCCGAATCGAATGTCAAAATGGTCATTTTCGTTGTCGCAAACAAGCTTCCTCGCCATTGGATTAACAAAGGCAGGGGCTCCATCCGAGTCCAGCAATAACAGACCGGATTTGATACGGCTGGCTATGGCATCGAGTTGACGGCGCGCATACCGCGCTTCTCCCTTGATTAAACGAATTTCACTGCCGATCCGCCCTGCAGCGTGGCGCAGGAGAGAAAATTCGTCTCGTCGATTTGAAAGTACCGCAACATTCCCTTGCGCAGCGGTCTCAAGCAGTTCCGCAAGCCCTTTCGTAATGCGAGTGAATTCGAACCTTAACAGGAAGCCCACCGCCGCAATCGAAACAACGCCGGGCAATGCGGCAACCAGCAGGTCGGAATAGAGTCGCTCATGCAGGC
>JBOICY010000175.1:0-1672 GCA_050740335.1 Methylococcales bacterium
CGCACGGATTTCCCCAAACGCGATGACCAAAAGTATCTGGCGCATTCGCTGGCATACCGTAACGAAGACGGTTCGACGCGGATCGAGTACCTGCCGGTGACGATTACGCGCTGGCCGCCGGGCGAGCGCGTTTATGGCAGGTGAGGAGAGGTGACAGGTGGGGGACAACTGTGTGCATACCAGGGCGGCCACTGAAATTTTTGCGGCTGTCCTTCACTTTCAACGAAGGGATTGAACGATGTCTTTCCAAAACCTGTCTCGTGGTCAACGATCGCTGTGCTACCTTCTAGCAGCCATCGGGTGCGTCCTCTTCAGTTTGGGGGCAGCCAGGCTCGGCTTACCGGAAATACTGTTTGGCCTCCCCCTGCTGGTGGGTGTGTTTCTTCTTTACAGTGCGATTGCCGCACTATCAGGTGGGCGGGAAGGGGAAGTCTTCACCGGTGCCAAAGAATATTTCTGTCCTTATTGCCGAATAGAAATTCAGGGTGCTCCTGGATATAACGAATCGGGAGTCTGTCCGAAATGTGGGAGACACTTTTACGGCTGAGCAGGTTTACGGGCGTGTGGTAGGAGGCCGTAGTGAAAATTCGCTTCTACATTGATCCGGCGACAGGTTTGCCTCACATTTACAATCATCAAGTTGACGAAGTCGAAGATGTATTGAGCAAACCAGGTGAAGACCGACCGGGACGCGAAGGCTCCAGAATTGCGATTGGTCAAACTCAGGCGGGGCGATATTTGCGTGTCATCTATGTTCCCGATCCGGAGCCGGACAGTGTCTTTGTCGTCACCGCTTACGAGTTGCAAGGGAAGCCTTTGAATACTTATCGCCGCCGTAGAAAAAAGAAGAAAAAACCATGAAGCAAAATGAATTTCCAGCAGGTTGGGATGAAGAAAGGGTTCGCAGCGTCTTGGCATACTACGAGCAGCAGACAGATGAGGAAGCTGTGGCGGAAGATGAAGCGGCCTTTGCGGAACAGAACAAAACGGTGATGGAGATTCCCTTGAACTTAGTGCCGCTTGTCCGCGAATTGATTGCCAGACAACAGGCGTAGGAATGTGGGAGCTGATGGAAATAACGCAGGTCATAATGGAACGCATTCCACTGGTCAAGCCGGGAGCCACGAAAGCCGAGGTCGAACGCCTGTTGGGAAAAGCCGACAATCCGACGAATCGCGAGTGGTTCTATCACTTGGATGAATACGCGGGCTACGTCATCTTTTTCGACTGTGAGAATCGAGTTGAGACGGTGAATTCCTGGAAGAGTTGAGCAAGCGCAAGGGCACGGCCACTTTGGGTACTTGCCGGTGACGATTACGCGCTGGCCGCCGGGCGAGCGGGTTTATGGACGGTAGGGCTATAATCCCGCGCGGAGGTAAACCCGGCGCGGAGGTAAACAATGATGACACAACACGTCTTGGTTGAGCTTGAAATGCCGGCGGACCTGCTTCAATTCAAGTTGCCGTCCGGCGTGAATGAGCGATTGCAGAGCTTGCTTGACCAACAGGATCAAGGAAAGACCTTAACCGCTGCCGAACGCACGGAAGCGGAAGGGTTGGTGAATTTGGCTGAGATGCTTTCGCTGTTGCGCTTGCGCGCGCAAAGCGCCTGTGGGAACGCGTCAGCCTACTTGCCCTATAGCGGTTTTCATTTGCGTGCGACTCGGTACGGA
>JBOICY010000176.1:0-2192 GCA_050740335.1 Methylococcales bacterium
CTGTTCCATCACGGTCTCGGCACAGATCAGACATAGGTATTTCATGACTCGCTCCTGATTAATAGATGGAAATAATTGATTACACCCTATTGTCGATCGACAGAGACCGAAATCGACAAGGGACTGATTAAATTTGCAGTTCGGCCAGCCGTCGTTCCAAAAAACGTCGCTCCGGCTCCTGCTTGGTAAGACTGAGTGCTTGTTGGTAAACCACTTTTGCTTGCTCGATTCTCCCAAGCTTGCGATAAAAGTCCGCTTGCGCCGCGTACGCAAGGTGATAATCTTTGAGTTCGCCGCGCGCGAGCAGCGCGTCGACGAGCGCAAGGCCAGCCTCCGGCCCGTCAAGCATGGCTACCGCCACCGCGCGATTCAATTCAATCACAGGCGAGGGATTCGCGTGTAACAACAGATCATAAAGACCGACAATTTCAGCCCAGTCGGTTTCGCTCGTGTTGGAGGCTTCAGCATGAACGGCGGCAATGGCGGCTTGCAGCGTATAAGAACTAAAACTGTGTGATCTGAGTGCACGTTTAATCAGCACTGAGCCTTCTACAATCTGTTCATGGTTCCAAAGTGAACGATCCTGCTCATCCAGCAGAACCAAATCGCCATTCGGTGAAGATCGTGCGGTTCGACGGGAATCATGCAACAACATCAGCGCCAGTAAGCCGAATGCTTCTGATTGTTCCGGTAACAGTTCGATTAAGAGTCTGCCAAGACGAATCGCTTCACCCGAGAGATCATGCCGCGTCAGTTCACTGCCGGCGGACGCCGAATAACCTTCGTTAAACACCAGGTAGATGACCTGCAAAACCGCGTCCAACCGATCGGGCAAATCCTCTTGTGCCGGTATCTCGTAAGGAATATTCGCATCCCGGATTTTGGCTTTGGCACGAACAATCCGCTGGGCTACCGTCGTCGGTGCAGCAAGAAAGGCATGGGCAATTTCTTCAGTGCTCAGGTCACACACCTCACGCAGGGTCAGCGCAATTTGTGCATCGTGCGATAAGCTGGGGTGGCAGCAGGTAAATACGAGCCGCAACCGGTCATCCTCAATGGTTTCATCTTCAACATCAGCGGTTTTAATAGTTTCTATATCGAGATGCTGTTCCTCTTCCCAAGACACCTCAAACCGGGCTTGCCTCCGCAAGCGGTCTATTGCCTTGAAGCGACCCGTCGATACCAGCCAGGCACACGGATTAGTCGGTACTCCATCCCGCTGCCATTGAGTCAGTGCAATGGCGAACGCATCATGCAGGGCTTCTTCCGCAAGATCGAAGTCACCCAACAGCCGAATTAACGTTGCCAGCACACGGCGAGACTCCGTGCGGTAAATCGCTTCCAGTGTTTTTCGCAGGGCTGAATTTGTATTTTCATTCAAGAGGTTTACCTGCTTTTATCGTCTTATCGACAATATTATAGGTTTGAGCATTTCTGTCATCTCTTAATTGCGCACGTCCGGATCTGTGGGGAACCGGCCGGGTAACCGGTCGGCTTACCCGACCAATCAAGTACAAATTCTGCTACCTTTTAAATATGGCAAGATCCTTCCGTAGTGCCCGGCAAGACTTGAACATCGCTCTCGAATTTGAAAGTGTTATCTCAAATTTATTTTGTACGAATGGGTGGGCGTACTGTTGAACTGATCGGAGCGGCAATCACAACGACGATGAAAAAGGCGCGAATTGCCTGGTTGTGCGTCTTGCCTTCGGAACGCTTTTGGTCATAGCAGGCGCGGGATTCTGGAACCCGGGCCCTGTGCCGACAGGCCGCCGTCATGATCGCTTTGCGAGCCCGGGTGTTCACATGCCGGGGAGGTTTCGAACCAGGGTCAAGCGCCGGACTGGTCATCCAACGGGGCCATCCCCGGATAGAATGCGAAACTGCCGGGTTTCTGGAAACTTTGCAGGGTACCGATCTCGCCGGCCAGTTCGGCGCTACACACCAGGCCAAAGCCGGGGATCGTGTCGAGTTGCCGGGCGTAGACAGACTGGGCGGCCTGTTGGTCGAGTTCCTTTTCCAGGGCCTTGATCGCCTCCATCAGGGTCAGCAGGCGATGGGCATCCTGCAGAATCATGGCCCCACCTAATCGACTTCGTCGGAAAAGCGTGCCTGACACTGCCAGTCCCGAATCTGGCCCGCATCATTCCGACCGACGCCGGGTATGCCGAACAGGCTTTTCGGATGCAGGC
>JBOICY010000177.1:0-2933 GCA_050740335.1 Methylococcales bacterium
TTGGCCTAACAAAACGGTCAAAGGGACGCGCCGCCCGTTGGCGGTTTTAAAGGTTGGTTTTGAAATCCGGTTCGGTGGCTTCGTTTAAGGTTTGTGCCCGGCGCGCCCCTTACCTTTGCGTTAGGCCCGCGGCTTCAAAGGCAGTCGGCCTGTTCGGGCATCGGAAGGTCGGAGGCCTTTCAAGTCGCGGTACGTAACCGGAAGGCGGGCTCTGTTCGGGGTGTTTGCAAGGCTCGTTGTTTTCCGAACGATCCAGCCGAAGGTCTGCAAAACGTAACTGGTCGGCGCGTGCCGAAGGTCTGTTCGAAGGCCGGTGGCAAGGCCCGTTGCTTTCCGGATGTCCGGGTGCCGAGGCGCGCTCATCCGCCGCCCGGTAGTCGGTGCAGGTCCGGGTCGGCTACGAAACGCGACGTTTTGCAAACCGGAAGGGCCGGAAAAAGGTGTGCTTCGCACGTTTTGTTTTAAAACGGAGAGTATTTGAAGTGAACGGTGAAACCTTGCCGAAGGTTTGGCAAAATCATCCAGCGTCGGTACGCCCGATTCCGAGCCCGAGCGCGAAAAAGGTTTTTATTCGGTGGTTCCCGAAAATGAAAGGTCGGTTGTTTCTTACAGCGGCGGGCGGAAGGTTGTTTCAGGTCTGGCAGGTGAATCCGGGCATTTCGGCCCGTCGGTTGCTTCAGGTTTGTCCACGAAAATCCGAAATTCGGGACGGGGTTCCCACGCCCGTCCCGATTGAATCGTCACGTCCCGCGAAAACCGGCTTGGATCATTCGTCGGGCCGTGTGAGGCGAATATTGTCGATAATAACATTGGTATCATTATAGGTATTGTCCGCGTCATCCAATCGAATGACCAACTCGGCGGAACCATGGTTGATCATCAGATCCGTGCGGATCGTGCGCCATCGGGTCCATCCAAGAGTTGAATCACCACCCGGAATACTATAATCGAAGATGCGTTGCCAGTTGGCTCTCAGTTCATTTTTTAGTTTGATATCCACTACGTAATCGATCAAGGTGTAATCGAATCCGCCCAATGTATACGGCATGCTTTCCATAGTAACCAGTAAACGATCATCGAATACAACAGAAGCAGAGCCGAAAGATTCGAAATACGCGTCGCTGATCATCGCATAATCGATTTGAATCGGAATGATCGATACACCAGGCTGTACCTGGAATCGTCGCCGCAGCTTGACTTTATTGGCGGTATTATTGTCGGGTAAGGTAGTCAAGTAAGCCATTTGCTTGCCATCGCGTGGAAGGTGGGTATCGAATCCGGCTCCAAGCGTGGTTTTCAACACATCCAGGCCGTTAGTCGGCGTGCACTCGTCAGGATTCAAGCGATCCGACTCGATCGTCAGGGCGTTCGGAACGCAGGTGAAATGCTCCCAGCCTTCGAGCGTTTCCGCTTCGAAGCTCGGGTTGAATACGGCTCCGAACACATTGAGCAGGCCAGCGCCGAGATCGTAGGGGCTGGTGAGCTTTTTCGCGGTTTGTTTCAATCGTTCCCGAATCTGCCTGGGCATCATGCCCGGGTTCTGCGACAAGACCAAAGCCGCGGCACCCGCAACCATCGGGGAGGCTTGAGACGTGCCCGATTTCTTGCCGTAGTCACACGTTGAAGTCACGCAACTCGATCCCGCGGGACCGGACGCCGTGGGATAGGTGGGGTAGGTCGAATAGATGTCATCACCCGGTGCTGCGATGTGAACCCAGTCGCCAAATGAGCTGCCATCCAACTTGTTTTCCTGCTCGTCAACCGCGGCGACCGCAACCGCGCCGTCGCACCCGGCCGGATATTCTTTTTCGTCGTGACCATTGTTTCCGGCCGCGGCGACCAAGAATTTAAGGTGGTTGGTATAGGAATTGTTGACCGCATTGCACACGTCGGTTTTGTATTGGTAGAATTTTGCTGCATCGTCGCCGGAACGCGCGACCAGATCACAGCGCTCCGGATTGAGCCAACCAAGGTCAACCAGCCATTTACAGGGAAGACCGAGTATTCTTTCCGATGCGCCGAAACTCATATTCACGATCCTGATATCTGTAAACCGATCCACATATTCAAGCGCCTGAGCCACGTGTTGCCCTTTGATAATCTCTGAATCGTCGCCCTGGACTTTCACGGGCAGTATTTTTGCGTTCCATCCGATTCCGGCGATACCGAGGCCGTTGTCGGTCATTGCGGCGGCGATTCCGGCTACATGGGTACCATGACTATGTGGATCACTTGGATTGAAATCGTGGTCGGCGAAATCACGGCCCGCGAACCCTATAACGGGGTCGACATACAGCTTGGACGACAAATCCGGGTGGCTCCTGTCGATACCGGTATCCAGCACCGCGATCGTTTGGTCCATACCGCGTTCCAGGTACCAGGCCTGATCGGCACGGATCTGTTTCAGGTGAGGTTGCAAAGAACGATCCGGGTCCGTGGTTTCGATGGAGTTTATTTCAAATGCGCCATAAGCCGGTCCGATCGAATACACTTCCGGTTCCTCGGACAATCGATAGATCTTCGCCATCAGTTCCTCAAACGATGCGGGTGGCGGGACCAGGCGGATTTCCACATGTTTAGTCGCGGGCATCGCGCCGATGATCGTGCCGCCATGCGCGGCGACGATCGCGACGATGCGCGATTCCGGCGTGCCTGGTTTGAATGTGACGTTAACCAGTTCCTTGGCGACCTTCGTTCCATCCGGGGCGGTAAATCCGGAATTGATTTCGTCTACAGTCCCGGCGGCATCGTCCAGCGGCAGCCCGGTTACACAATAATCCCGATAATCCCCGATCCTGTCGCCTTTCGAAGTATGCACGATCGCGCGAAAGCTGAAACAATCATCGGGAACCATGCCGCGCGTATCGATCGCAATTTTGCCTTCAAAGGCACCGGATGGTTTTCCCGTGAAGTTCCATTGCCGCGCAGTACGG
>JBOICY010000178.1:0-7701 GCA_050740335.1 Methylococcales bacterium
GTTCAGAATCGAATGGACTTTTTGCCGGAATGTTACGGAAGCGGCCTCGTCGGATTCATCCTTGGTCAGATCCGGGAATTGCGTCCTGATTTTGTCGAATACTATTATAAAGTCGGAATCGATATGAAAATCTTCAGGGTAGTTTTTCATATCCGCCAGAGTTTTGGTCAAGGTATCGAATCGACGGACAATTTTAGAGTATAGTGCTCGGTCCTCATCAAGACTCGGACAGTTTATGTCATCTGTCGGGTTTCGAACTGCATTCAAGCCTTCGTATTTTTCTGACCAAAACTGAATATATAGTTTCCGTTGTTCTGAACTATAAATCCCTGCGTCCGGTCGAGTTAACGGAAATACCCTGTCTTTAAATCGCCCGTAATCCTCGATCATCAAGAGTTCCTTCATACAATTCGGCGATTCGAGGTATGGTTTACTCAGCACTACAATAACGCAGTCGCCTTTGCTCAAACGGGTCATATAATCTTCAATTGATCCCTTGTATCCCAAATTCCGGTCACGATTAAGATGAATCCCGTTTGCATTGAAGACCTTTTCAAGGCTGTCCACAACCCGGCGCTCTTCCTCGGCCTTCCAGGCATAGGACACGTATATCGAAAGTTGGCTCATTTTCCCTCCTTTTTTTGAGTCATCATATTTTGCCCCGCCCTTTCCATCAGAGTGGTATAAACTCACAATCGCGCTCGCGATTCCGAAACCCTACCGGAAAACAGGCCGTGAAAGAGTGTAACGCAAATGCAGGGCCGGACGCACCGGCTTCCCGTGCGGGAATTGGCCGGACGGACCCGACGCTTCGATCATGGCGAAATCGAACGGGGTTTGGAGTTATGCTATTGCGGAATTGTCAGGCGTCCATTCGAGGAACGGTCCACAATGAATCAAAGCGTTGAAATCATTTATTGCAGCCAATGCCGCTGGCTGTTGCGCGCGGCCTGGATGGCGCAGGAATTATTGAGCACCTTCGATCAGGAAATCACCGCGCTGACCCTGAAACCCGGAACCGGAGGTATCTTCGAGATCCGGGTCAACGGGCACCTGGTCTGGTCGCGGAAAACCGAGGGCCGTTTCCCGGAAATCACCGAGTTGAAACAATTGGTCCGCGACCGGATCGCGCCCGACAAAGACCTCGGGCATGCGGACAAAAAGAACGAATAGAATAACGGCATTACGCTGAAATGAGGTCCGATAGAGATGAATTTATTTCGCAATCGATTCGGTCATCTGATCCGGGATTTGATTTTCCTGGCCGGGTCCGCGTTGCTGCTATGGCTCGGCGCAAAATACTGGGTCGGCTTCAACCCGGTTCTGGGCAGCGCGGAACCGCCGGACGGAGTGACGCTGCGGGAGCGGCTTAAAATCGCCGAGGGTTTCGAACTGAGTCTTTATACCAGCAAGTTGCCGGACGCAAGGGTATTGCGCGCAACCGATTCCGGTCATTTGCTGGTCAGCCTTCCTTCGCAGGGGAAAATCATGCTGCTGGAAGCCGATTCGGACCGCGACGGCAAACCCGATAACCGGCGCACGCTGATTGACGGATTGAAGCGTCCGCACGGAATAGACTTGTTTGAAGGCTGGTTGTATATCGCCGAAAGCGATGCGATCGGACGCATCCGGCTGAACCCCGCGACCGGCGAAACCTCCGGAAACTATGAAACCCTCGTCAAAAACCTGCCGTCGGGCGGAAACCACTGGAGCCGCAGCCTGCGATTCGGCCCGGACGGGTGGATGTACGTGAGCGTGGGTTCGAGCTGTAACGCGTGTATCGAGAAAGATAACCGCCGGGCCAGTCTCTTACGTTACCGCCCGGATGGCAGCGGAGAAGAGATCTTCGCCTCGGGCTTGCGCAACACGGTGGGTTTCGCCTGGCAGCCCGCTACGGGCGCGCTGTACGGAGTCGACAACGGCCGCGATTTTCTCGGCGACGACTTCCCGCCCTGCGAACTCAACCGCATCGAACCAGGAGGATTTTACGGCTGGCCCTTTGTCAACGGCAACCATGTTCCTGATCCGGACTACGGGAAAAGCCGTCCGGATCTCAACAAGACAAGCCGTCAGCCCGCGTTCGCATTCGGCGCCCACACCGCACCCCTGGGCATCGCATTTCTTCGCTGCAAACAGCTTCCCGAACCATACCGTGGCGCCGCGCTGGTCACCCTGCACGGCTCGTGGAATCGTTCGACAAAGGCCGGTTATGCCGTGGTGTCCCTGCACTTCGACAGTCAGGGTCGGATCACCCAGCGCCCATTTATCACAGGATTCGAAAAAGACGACGACGTGATCGGCCGGCCGGTCGACGTAATCGAGGGAGCTGATGGCTCGATTTATATTTCCGATGATTTCAATGGAAGTATTTACAAGGTCCGCTCCCTAAAACTTTCAGGATTCTGATCCGGGAATATGCGGTAGCCGGCCATGCTTTTTCGACCTGTCGGCATAGCGGTTAAGCTGCCTGTCGCTCGTTCTGAATGGTAATCTTAGGGTCCGGATTGGTCGGTGGAATCGCTAAACCCTGTTCCTTCAATAGCGCCAACTGTTCCTTCATGCCCCATTTAGCCTTGTAGAGACAGTCCTCTACGGAATGCCCAATGCCCGTAAAACCCTCTAATTCGGTCGAATAGAACCCGAAGTAATCCGGTTCTTTGGTAGCTTCGATAACCAACGAATAAGGTAGATCGATCATATTCATCACCTCTTGCGTGAGTGGATGCCCGCAGTCTTGAGAATGGCGCGGCAAGTACCAGTGGGCACCTCCTTGTCACCATGATAGTCAAGCCTGACGAGCCGATCCCAACCCGGTTTGGCGTAATACCGTACGGATCCCTTTTCCTTGACAACTTTGAAGCCATGGTGCTCCAAAAGCCTGACCAACTCCGTAAATTTCATTGCGAGCCTTCTATTCCTTTTCGTTCATCGCCGCTCCCCACTGTTGACTCAATTGCAAAAAGCAATTTCGTCTGCTGGAGGACCACCGGTTCAATTGAATTTTCGGACCCTTTAGCCGTGTTCAAATGTACCAGCCTCAATGCGATTTTCAATGGAATCCAAGACAATACTATCAGCGCAATTTGTACAATCGGGTCAAAGAAATTGATCCGTAGAATAAAGGAAATCGGCGCCATAGACCAGCAGAGAGCAGATTGGAACCAACAAAACAGTGACCTTTTTGTTGGTAGTTTGGATTGACCAACTCCGTCATCAGTACCCGTGCACCCAATAAATGATGTGCTGATTTTCAAGATAAACACTTATCTTGATCGCACATCAAAATTCGGTTTTTTATACCTCTCATCCTGCCTGATCCCTCAAATAATGGTCAGATTATAGGGACGTTTTTGCAAAGAACACACGATTGACAGAGTTACGCCACTGGAGTAGCCTCCATCGGAACTGGGCAAAAAGGACCAGAACGGTTCCTATTCTTTGTGTTGATCGGCGGGGATGTTCGATCGACGCACGGACAAAGTTCGAATCGACCACAAGAGGTTTGGGGTGGCCATAAAAACGTGGATTCACTGGATCGGTGGAAATCAGAAACAGACGGTTCATGAAATCGTCGAGCTATTTAGCCAGCAGGGTATTGAGGTACAAGGCTTTGATGGTTGTCGCTCCCGCGGCCCCGGGGTGATTTTTACCGGTGAAGTGACCCCGGCAATCTGCGAACAGTTGCGCGAACTCAGCCGCAGTGGCCAGATACCGGTGCTGGCCTGTTGTCATACGGCCATTCCAGGCGACACGGCTTGGCGGCTAATGGAAGCCGGCGCCTCCGATGTGTTGGTGTGCCAAGAGTGTGGCGCGGCAATCCATGAAATCACCGCTCGACTCCAGCGCTGGGAAGCGGTAGATCGGATGGTGAATTCGCCCGCCGTGCAGGATGTCCTGGTGGGAGAAAGCCAGGCCTTGAAAGCGATTCTTCGTCAGGTCGTGGAAGCGGCTCATTTCACCGACGCCTCGGTGTTGATCCTGGGCGAAAGCGGAACCGGCAAGGAGCTGTTGGCGAAGCTCGTCCATGCCTTGGACCCCCGTCCCGACAAGGGCGATCTGGTCATGCTGGATTGCAGCACCATCATGTCCGAATTGTCCGGAAGCGAGTTTTTCGGTCATGAACGCGGTGCGTTCACCGGTGCGGTGTCAGTTCGAGACGGCGCGTTTGCTGTCGCGGATGGCGCTACGCTGTTTCTCGATGAGATTGCCGAGTTGCCACTCGCGCTGCAAGCTCAGTTGCTGCGCGTGATTCAGGAGCATACCTTTAAACGCGTCGGCGGCAATGCCTGGCAGCAGACTGCGTTCAGACTGGTTTGCGCCACCAACCTCGATCTCCGGAAGCAGGTAGAGCGTGGCGTGTTTCGCGCCGACCTGTACTACCGCATCGCGAGTTTCGTGTGTCATTTGCCCCCTTTGCGGGAGCGTCCCGAGGATATTCTTCCGCTGGCCTATCATTTCCTGAAGCAGTCTGGCCGCGATCGGGAAGCTCCCGCCCTGGACTCTCCCGTGCAAGAGTACCTGTTTCGACGGGAATATCCCGGCAACGTGCGCGATCTCAAGCAGGTTGTGATACGCATGCTAGGCCGTTACGCCGGGCAGGGAGCCATCACGGTCGGCTGCATTCCGCCGGACGATCGACCGGCCCGGACCGAAGACTGGGACCCGTGGTGGGGACGCGGGCTTCGAGCGTGCCATCCGCGTGGCCTTGGCTCGCGGCGTGGGTCTCAAGACCATCAGCCGGGAGAGCGAGAAGACAGCGATCCGGATCGCGGTGGATGAAGCCGGCGGCAACCTGCAACGAGCCGCCTCGCGACTCGGCGTCACCGACCGCACTCTGCAGTTGTGGCGGGCCGCGCAACGTCAGGAAAGTTAGATTCGCAACCCGCCCGCCAGCAGCGGCAACTCGCGGTACCGGGCAGCGCTGATCAAAGTCAGGAAATTGCCCCCTGTAATCCTGTTTTCCTGAACCGCCGGCAACCGCAAAGCCCTGATTTTCGCAAGTTCCACCCCAGGGTGAAGCCATGGCCCATCGGAGCCGAACAGGATCTTGGCCGGCCCGGCCCGTTGAACGGCTTGTTCCAGCAAGTCGAAGCGCCGCACCCCGGCCGTGTCCGCGTAAATATTCGGGTGGCGAACCAGGTGGTCGATCAAGGCGAGCTGGGCACGCCAATCGTCGGCAAAACTGCCGAGATGCGGAATGATGAAGTTCACGTCAGGATATTCCTGGGCAAGCAGTTCGCACACGGATACTTCACCCGTAACGTCATACAGCACGGGCAATGAAAACGCCCGTGCTGTCGCACAAATCTCACGGGTAATGGGGGCATCATGGCGATGGACCTTGATCCCGACAAAGTCATAACGCTCAACTGCAATCTTAACCAGTTCGTGCACGCCTCCCCGGTCGCGTTCCGGATGCACGAAGGCAAAGCCGCAAACAGCACCGTTCGGCGAATCTTTGCGGCCGACGCGCGGCGCAGATAATCCTGCAATGGCGCCCGGGTATCCCAGGGCCCGGTCAAGCCGTCACCAGTTCCGGCATGGCAGTGGCAATCGATGATCATGATTGCCCTTTTATTCTCCGGCGCCCGCTCACTAAATTAGTGATTCGGTTATTCGCAGTTCGTCGGCCAGCACGGTCGCTTTGGCTCCCGCCGACGACAATCCAATGCCGGCCCGCAGAACCGACGGCTCAAAGCCCGTCGAATCCCAATTGAGCCGGGTTTGTTCCACCATCTCGCCATCCTCGTCCAGGTAAAGAACCGCAGTGCTCTCGCGGGTGCCGATACGAAGCAGATGCAGTCGCCACGTGCGCCACTCGCCAGGAACGATGACGGCGGCACTGTCCGAGTCTGGGAATGTTCCATCCGGCTCCTTCGCCACAATCCCGGCGAGCAGCAAACCGCCCTCGCGGCGAATAATACGCGCCGCCACGCTCAAATCTTCGCCGCTCAGAAAACGAAGCAGTTGGACCGATTTATTCTTAGCAAAATCCAGCACTATCGGGTTGATCCAGCCTTCGGCAATCCACTCGAACCGACCAGCGGGCAGCGTGAACTCGATGCCTGCGCGTTAGGAGTTCGTCTCCGTTGTAGAGTCATCGACGCAGAGCATTCCTCGCGAACCGCAGTGAGCGGCGGACGCTTCATTCGTCACCGTCGTTCCGCTGCCCGTCGTACTCGTCACGAGTCTCCAACCCGCGGGCGGCATCGTGCCATCCTCGAAATCGACGAACTCGTCGACCGCAACCTGATCGGGGACGGCAATCTCCGCACTGGTCGCGATATTACTACCCACATCGATCACTCGAGCGATCAGCGTGTCGCAGTCACTGCGAATATTGCGGACCAGGACGCCATACTTGAGGTCGTTTCGAAGTCGTTTTGGGTCGTTCATCCGGGACTTTTGGTAACCCTCAACCCCAATGTCTTGCTTGAAGATTTTCGTATCGCTATTGCCTTCATTGACAGTATCCTTGTTGTCAAAGTCAACGAAACGGCATTCGAGCAGCGTAGCGCGACTCTTGAGATCCACCTCGACACGCTTCAGATCGCCTTCAAGCCTGCTGCCTGCGCCGAACAGCAGCCGCGCGGCCATGAGTGATCAAAGCCGGTTGAAGCGATCGGGAACAGGAGAAGAGAAGTTCGGTGTATCGGTATATGGCAGGTAGCCGAGTGGGTGGACGCTGCCTATCTCCCTGAGCATCCCCTTGCGAAACTCAAAGTGCAAATGCGGGTAGACCGCATCGTCTTCGCCGACGGTTCCAATGATTTGACCCTGCGCGACGCTGGCATCGGGGGTGACGGCCAGATCGATGCTATCCAGGTGCAGATAGACGAGATACATCAATCCGTCGTTCGGGTCGTCGACCTTAAGGACCACATGGCGGGAACTGAACCTGTCGTCACGCGGGCCAGCGAGGTATACAGTACCCGCGCGCATGGCATGAACCGGGGTCCCAATCCCGGCAGGCAGGTCAATGCCATCGTGGAAATCCCACTTGTCCTTGTTGATTCGGGGCCTGAACGACGTATTCATCTCGTCGGGCGTTGTGCTCTTGCTGAGCGGCCAAATGTAATCTGTAGCCATTGTTACTCTCCTTTCATTCTACGAATCCGTTTGATGTGGACATGCTCCGGCGGAACCATTTCAGTCTTCCGATGCGCGCTGACTTCTGCATTCCGCCCATGGGATGGAAAGGCCAAGCCCTGTCACGAAACTCTAACACCGCCTAAGCGGGTGCAATCGTGGTTACCGTTCCATTCGCACCCCGATACTTGAGTGCCCCGTCCTCGACATACAAAATCCCAGCGCCAGCGAGATTCTCCTGCGGGGCGACGGAAGCATTTCGGCCGTCCGCGTCAAGCCGATCATGTTTCGACAGGCTCAGCACGAACGGCTTGATGACCGAGAACGGCTATTCCGGGAAGTTAGATTTAACCAATTGAAAAGCGCAAAACCTCCCCCGAAACAGCAATTGAGCCATTCGCCGTCAGCTCAGAACGGCGCATGGCGTCGTACGAAGTTGATGATCGAGGACGCTAAATCCTCAATCAGGAACAGGCGCTTCTCGTCAAACCTGCGGATCGTGTCGGCGATCTCAATTTGAATGGAGTTGATGAATACTCCGTAGCGTTGAACGGTGAATCCCCCATCCACTGAAGGGTTCTCCTGCGACTCCGCGTTTGCGGGCGAGAGACG
>JBOICY010000179.1:0-17212 GCA_050740335.1 Methylococcales bacterium
GTTGTTCAAACTCGGTTTTTAACCGATTGACTTCCTGTCGTACCGAAGATTTGTCGAGGCTTGCCATCAATAGGGATCGCGTGCGGTTGCAATAAACGCATCCGATCATTGGATTTTTCGGCCATCGTAGAGCGGGCAGGGGCAGCTTAAGCTGCCCTTCTGCCCAATGCCGATTCTTTACACCCAAAAATCTGTCAAGTGTTTTTTTAGGTTTTTATGGGTGAGTAGTTACGACTGATGGACATTCAGGAACAACTCAAGTTGCTCCTGCCAAAACGCGGACCAGTTGGGTCGCTGTGTTTGATCGTCTGTTGAGCGAAATCAAAATCCGCCATTACTCGCCAAAAACATCCAAAGCTTATCGGAGCGGGGCGCGTCAATTTCAGACGTTTACGAACCAACAGGCCCAAGCCAAGAGTCCCCTTGATTTTGACTCATAATAAAACGCTCATTACCGTGATTGAAGCAAGCAAAGCGCACGCTACGTTTGCTTGCAGATAAGAAGGGCGCCGGCCGCGACGGTCGATGCCCTTTCTGTGATTTTGATCACGGATCGGATCGACGAATCAGCCTGTGTAATAGGCTTTGAGCTGGTTCATGACGGCGTCTTTCTTGAAATTCGCCCCCATTTTCAGCATCGCATCGGCGAACAAGCTCACGATTTGGGTGATCGCTTCGACGGTCAACTGATTGAGAATACCGATGCGGACCTGAACCGGTTCTGACAGAGTCGGCCAGATTCCGAAACCTTCCGCTCGGCAACCGTTGACCAGTTCTTTCTCGCGTCCGGCCAAGGCTCCGGGCAGATTCAGAACAACCAGACTGGTCATGTTCGAAGTTACTTCGCAACCCATCGATTCGACCGCCTGTCTCAGGGCTTTTTCGTGATACTGGTAATCCGCCGCTTTCTGAGCCCGACCGTAAGTCAGAAGAATTCGCAGCGCCTCGTGGAATGCCGCAACCGCATAACCGGAATGGGTCCGGTGATACCCGCCCGCGTCGACATCCTTGCCGTCCGCGATACCCCAATGCCGTGCTTCCAGAATCGGGTGATGGACGTAGGTATACGCACCGCGCTGTTTGACCAGAGCTATCGCTTTGTCCTGGAATGAAACCGGCGCGTACGTCAGGGGCAGACTCAAGACACCCTTCTGCGGACAGGACGCCCAGGCAACGACAGCAGGATTATCATCGATATTGTAATCGGCGACTCCGAGGCTCGAGACCACGTCGACAATGCCCATCACACCGTGTTTCGCACAGGCATCGTTGAATCCTTTTAAATCGTTGACACGGCCGCTGCCGGTTTCCCAGTGCGCCATGAAAGCCCACATCGGCTTGTGCTTCGCGAGTTCCGCATCGACGATCGCACCGGTTACGGACTGGCCGTGCGGAATATTCGCAATCGTCACGCTGGCCGGCTTCGGGTCCAGGGAATTCGCCGCGAGTTCTTCGCGGGTGGAGGCTTTCATCCGGATCGCGAGTCCGTCGATCCCACTGAAGGTCCCGTTGGTGAAAGCGACGACTTTATCGCCGGGCAGGATCATGCTGAATACACAATCCAAGCCACTGAAACCGGTTCCGCCTACACCGTAGGTATAGATATTTTTAGTGCCAAAAACGTCCCGGAGCATTTGCTTGGCTTCGACCATGCCTCTGAGCACGTCCTTCTGCATGTGATCGGCCACGCCGGTCTTGCAGAACCGTTCCAGAACCCTCGGGTCGGTATTTCCGGGACCGGGGCCTGCGGCCAGAGTATTCGGTATCTCTAACGGCGGGAATACGGACATCTAAACCTCCTGAAGTCTATATCAAGTTAAAAGGCAAATTCTTTAGCCGAAGGCGACATCCGGAAATTGATTCCGAATATCGCCTTCGTTTACCGATATCGGTCAGAACAACGAATGCTGCCAGTCAGTAAAGCTTCGCAGACGGTTCCGACAGGAGCGGTCAGGGCTCGACTCAGCCGGTTTTGGCGAGGACCTCCGCCATCGTTTTTCCGAGTTCCGAGGGCGTCGGAGCGATGATCACTCCACACTCTTTCAGAATCGCGACCTTTTCCGCGGCACTTTCGCCACTGCCCGATACGATCGCGCCCGCATGGCCCATACGGCGCCCTTTCGGCGCAGTCAGCCCGGCAATGTAGGCGACCAGCGGCTTGGACATATGATCCCGCGCGAAATAACCGGCCTCGACTTCCTGAGGGCCGCCGATTTCACCGATCATCATCACCGCCTTGGTATCGGGATCTTCCTCGAACAGTTCCAGAATATCCCGGTGCGAACTGCCGTTGATCGGATCGCCACCGATACCGACTGAAGTGGAAACCCCGATCCCCAGCGCTTTCATCTGAGAAGCCGCTTCGTAGCCGAGTGTTCCGGAACGCCCCACGATACCGACATTTCCACGCATGTAGATATGCCCCGGCATGATGCCCAGCATGGCCCGCCCGGGACTGATCGTGCCCGCGCAGTTCGGACCGGTCAGGCGCATCCGCTCTTCTTTCTTATAGCGGCGCATATAGCGTTTGACCCGCATCATATCCTGGGTCGGAATCCCGTCGGTGATCGCGACACACACTTTGATTCCCGCGTCCGCCGCTTCCATGATTCCATCCGCCGCGAAAGGAGCCGGAATAAACAGAATACTCACCGTCGCACCGGTGCCTTTCACCGCGTCCTTGACGGTATTGAAGACCGGTTTCCCGAGATGCGTGGCCCCCCCTTTTCCGGGAGTGACTCCACCAACCACATTGGTTCCGTAGTTAATCATATCCTGAGCGTGAAAAGATCCGATCTTGCCGGTGAAGCCCTGGACGATCACACGCGTTGTTTCATCAATCATGATAGCCATGAATAGTGTCCTCCTCTTCAGTTATTTGCCGACGACCTGGTTGCGTGCCTCAACCGCCTTGTTTGCGGCTTCCGCGAGCGTTTCGGCCGTGATAATCGGCAAACCACTTTCGGCAATTATTTTCCGGCCTTCGTCGACATTGGTTCCGGACAGACGGACAATCAATGGAATCTTGACATCCAGTTTTTTGGCGGCCTGGACCACTCCTTCGGCAACCCAGTCGCACCGGTTGATACCCGCGAAAATATTGACCAGCATCACGACCACGTTGTCATCAGCCAAAACCAGACGAAATGCTTTCTCGACGCGGTCCGGGGTCGCTCCACCGCCGATGTCGAGAAAATTCGCGGGTTCGCCGCCGGCCAGTTTGATCATGTCGAGACTCGCCATCGCGAGCCCCGCACCGTTGATCATACAGCCGATGTCACCCTCCAGCCCGACATAGTTCAGGCCGCGATCGGATGCCGCGGTTTCACGCGGATCCTCCTGGGATTTATCGCGCAACTCGGCGATGCGCTGCTGGCGGTACAGGGCATTGTCATCGAATCCCATCTTGGCATCCAGCGCGATCAGACCGCCTTCCTTGGTGATCACCAGAGGATTGATTTCGACCATGCTCGCGTCCAGATCACGCAGCGCGCGGTAACATCCCTTGAAGGTAGAGATCGCCTGACTCATCGCAGTCTGAGGAATATTCAATCCGAAAGCCAATTCACGAGCCTGGAAGTCCTGCAATCCAACGGCGGGCTCCACGAAGATCTTGAGGATTGCGTCCGGATTGGTCTCGGCCAGCACTTCGATTTCCATGCCGCCTTCCGCGGACGCGATCATGACCACCCGCTCATGAGCCCGGTCTACCACCAGACTGAAATAAATTTCCCGCTCGATGTCGGAGCCGGCTTCGATATAAAGACGCGAACAGATTTTGCCTTGCGGGCCGGTCTGATGGGTGATCAGTTTCTTGCCCAGCAACTCGTTGGCCGCGTTGAAAATGTCGTCGTCGTTCTTGCAGATCTTGATCCCGCCGGCTTTGCCGCGCGCGCCGGAATGAATCTGCGCTTTGACCGCCCAGACATTTCCGCCGATCTCTTTCGATCGGTACACCGCCTGTTCAGGGCTGTAGGCCAGGCCGCCCTTGCCGATCGGAACTCCATACCCCGACAGAATTTCTTTTGCTTGATACTCATGAATATCCACAGGTTGGTCCTTTTCGTCAAAGTTATCGGTTTCCGGATTTCGCCGCGATCGCTTCGGCGGCCCGCACCACATTTTCCGCCATGCGCGCCGAAGCCGCATCGATCAACCGTCCGTCCAGCGATGCGGCGCCTTTACCCTGCGCGGCGGCTTCTTTCAGCGCGACCAGAATGCGTTTGGCCTTGTCGACTTCAGCCGGGGGCGGTGAGAATACGTCGTTGGCAAGCGCAACTTGAGAAGGATGAATCGCCCATTTTCCTTCCAGACCCAGCGCAGCCGCGCGTTTCGCGGCCAGAATATATCCATCGGGATCGTTGAAATCTCCGAAGGGGCCGTCGATTGGACGCAGACCGAAAGCCCGGCAGGCGACCGTCATGCGACTCAGCGCGGCATGCCACTGGTCTCCCGGATAATCGGGATTCAATCCGCCGATATTTGTGGTTCGCGCGCGGTTGCTCGCGGCATAGTCCGCGACGCCGAAATGCAGCGCTTCGAGACGTTTGCTCGAGGTCGCGATCGCTTCGACATTCGCCATGCCCAGCGCGGTTTCGATCAGACATTCGATGCCGATAGTTTTCTTCAATCCCACGGCAATCTCGATCTGGGTCAACATCGCATCGACCATATACACATCACCCGGAGTTCCGGTTTTCGGAATCAGAATCGTATCGAGATTATGCCCGGCCTGCTCGACGACTTCCACGACATCACGGTACATATAATAGGTATCGATGCCGTTGATCCGGATCGACATGGTGATCCCGTGGCCCTTCCAGTCCAGATCGTTGAGCGCTTCGATGATGTTCTTGCGTGCGGGAATCTTGTCATCCGGCGCGACCGCGTCTTCAAGATCCAGAAACACAAAATCGACACCGCTTTTGAGTGCTTTTTCGAACATTCCCGGGTTGGAACCGGGCACGGCAAGTTCACTGCGCTGTACCCGCGGGGTCGCGGGTTCGTACCTTGTATGGCTCATTATTTTTACTCTTTGATAGATAGTTGTTGAAAAAAATGTGTACAAATTTGAGGGCAGATATTCTCACGTCCGTCCGGGTAAATGTCAAATAAAACCCGGAATTCGAAGACGCTCGATAGCCGGGATGTTTCCGGGAAGTAGAGGCTTGATGCTGGTGTGATCGACGACAATCGGGCATACTCGGTTGTACCCGGATTGCGTAGCCCACCTCCTGCCCTCAGATCGGATTACTCCGATTCAATTGTGTCTGTAAAAGAGCCGATGGTATTCTGATCATTTTCATACGAACGTATTCATCGGCGAAAGCTTGCTATCCATGCTCAAATCTTTAAAAAACGCGTGCTTTTCCTTGCCACAGTATGGATTGCCACAGCATGCGCTCTCCAGAATCATACATCACCTGACCCGCTGCGAAATCAAATGGTGGAAAAACCTTGCCATCCGGAGCGTGGTTTCGCTATACCGCGTCGACCTTAGCGAAGCCCGGCAGGAAAACTATTCCGCGTACCGGAGTTTCAACCAGTTTTTTACGCGAGAACTTAAACAATCGGTGCGACCGATTCAACGCGACGATCGGGTCGTGATCAGTCCCGCGGACGGCGCGATTTCCCAAATCGGAACGATCGACGAGAAACGTATCATGCAGGCCAAAAACCGCCTGTTCAATCTGGTTGAACTGTTAGGCGGCGGTCCTGAACTCGCGGCTCCTTTCGAAGGCGGAAAGTTCGCCACGATCTATTTATCACCGCGCGATTACCACCGCCTGCACATGCCGTGCAGCGGCACCTTAAGGGAAATGCGCCATATTCCGGGGCGGCTGTTCAGCGTCAACGGCGCTACGACCGACTTCGTCCCGGACCTGTTCGCAAAGAACGAGCGCGTGATCGCGACGTTTGCAACGCCTGTCGGGAGAATGGCGCTGATACTGGTCGGCGCGATTTTCGTTTCGAGCATCGAAACCGTCTGGCACGGTGTGGTTACCCCGCCAACCTGCGCCGCCATCCGAACCTGGAACTACGAGGATAACCCTCTCGCGCTTACCCAGGGCCAGGAGATGGGGCGCTTCAATATGGGTTCGACGATCATCGTGTTGTTCGAGTCCGGCAGAATGGCGTGGTCTCCTCGACTGGAAGCGGATACTCCGGTCAAAATGGGCCAGCTGATCGGCACAGCCCTGATCCGGTAAAATCCCCGAATCGGAATCGGTTAGCTTGCCGGCCGGTTTCCGTGAATAGACTTTTTCCGCTTCGAACCGATTCCGCGAACGGAACTATAGATAATATCCTTTTTTTTTGATAGGGTTGTTCTGACAAAACGGTTGCGTCGGTTCAGAGGACCCGGCAGGTCGTTCCGAGCCAACCGTTTACCCTGCATCAACCGGTAGGTACCGCGACTTCATCAGCCAATCTGGCGCGCCCGGATCCTGCCACCACGCAACCCGGAACGCATTGAATTCCCGAAAATGAACCTAGAAGTTGAAGAAATCAAAAACTCAACCGTTCTTCGAATCAAGGAGAAGCGCCTCGACGCGCATAATTCGCCCGAATTCAAGGAACGCGTGCTGAAGCTGCTCGAAAACGGCAACATCAATATCATCATCGAAATGAGTGAAGTCCGATTTGTCGACAGCTCGGGACTCGGAGTTCTACTGTCCGGATTTAAGAATGCAGCGAGCATGAAGGGAGGGTTGATTCTCACCGGCCTGCAAAGTCAGGTAAAATCCATGTTTGAACTGACTCGCCTCCACCGTGTGTTCAAAATCTATCCGACGCTTGAGGAGGCCCTCGGACACGACTGAGAGGAGTTGACCATGAACGGATCAAGTTACCAATCAGAAGTCAAAGTGGATGTCGTCATCCCTACCCAGACGCGCTATTTAAGCCTCGTTGGCTCGATTGGCGAAGAAGTGGCTCGAGAAATCGATCCGTATAGCGGCGACCGGGAAACCCTTGGATACAACCTCAATCTGGTCCTGACCGAAGCCATGGCCAATGCGATCGCCCACGGATCGAATTCTTCCCGGAACGGCGATCTCAAAATCTCGATCCACGTTCATGACAACGAATTATGCATACGGGTCCAGGACAAGGGTAAAGGATTCGATCTGAAATCGGTCCCGCCACCCGATCTGGACAACCCCACAGGAGGAGGACTGGGATTGTTTTTCATCAAAACCTTGATGGATACCGTTCGATATTATCAAGCCAAATCCGGTAACGTTCTCGAAATGCGGAAACAGCTCCGTTGAAAAGCAGGCACGAAGTTGTGTTTGATCTGACTCCGACTATCGCCAGTTCCGGGGCACGCGATGGCCGATAGCTTTCAGGTTTGCTTCACTACTGGCGCTGCTTCGTACCAATCGGTCATGTCGTCATACCATTCTTTTTTAAGGATGTAATAGGGCGATTTGTAGTAAATCTTGATGTCGTGAAAGGGGTCGGTGAGGATTTTGGTCGCCCAGACAAACCCGGATTGTATGCCCATGATGAAAAATAAATGAACGGTTCTGAATACCAGCGCGCCGATTCCGAGCGCCAGCCAACACATCCCCATATTTTGAATGAAGCTGGAGAGGTCGTCGTGCGCTTCGAATACCCCGAAAAACGAGGGAGAATAATACAACATCACGGGAGCCATGGCCCAGATCGATAAAAGGACAATCTTGCGCTTCAGGTTATAACCGACTTTGATGCTTTCTTTGTATTCGTGGGTAACCCGGTAAATCGCATCGAAGCATCTGGGTTCAAAGAAAAAATGGCCGATTTGACGAAATCCCATCGCCGCGAGCCACCCGATCAGGGTTGCAATCACAGGATTTATGAAAACCAGTACATAACTCGCGAGAAAACTCGAAGCGCTTACCAAATGCAAAAACTGGTTGATACGGCTATGGTGATAATAACGGTGATCATCCCAGCGCTGTTGCCGGAGTTCGTCAAAAAATCGCATAGTCCCACCTTTTTATTAGAATAAATGACGATAATGCATCAGTTTTGTGACATGGATATGACAACCAATCATTTATTGCTCGATCAGTAATGGCTGCCCCATTCTGATTGTGCCGTTTAATTTGATCGCCTCACAGATTGTATAGTTCGGCGTCGCAAACACGATCAGGGTCGATCCGTGTTGGAAATATCCGATTTCATCGCCTTTGTGATGCCGGGTGTGGCAGGCCAGACGATTGGGACCCTGATATTTCAGATCCAATGGAAAATCGAGACAATGAAATCTCATGCTCGCCACCAGAATGGCTGCAACCGGAACCAGTGCGATGGCTCTTTCCGGTTTCCCGGTTTCCAGTTCGAGCACCGCGCGTTCATTCCTGCAAAACAGTTTTTCGATGCGCTTCAACGCGATCGGATTCACGTTCCAGGTGTCACCGGCAATATAGTTGATTTCGTTGATCTCACAGTCGAGCGGAGCGTGAAAGCGATGAACCATCGAGGATTTAAGGCGCAGCGTTACATAAATCCCGTTGCGGTATTTCTCGTGGATGCGCTTTTCCGGAATCAGATCACTCAGTTCATAAGGAAAGCCTTTTGCCTGGAACAGGGTGGTGCCCTCGACCGGTCCGAAAGCACCGACAATCCCATCACAGGGGCTGACCACGATCGCTTCTCGTTGATCGACAGGCCTGACTCCATCTTTCAGTTCCCGGATGAAACAATCATGCAGGCTTTCAAAATGCTCCTTTTTGGCTTCCGCTAGATTCAGGTCGCCCGCGAAAACCCGCCACACAAGCAATGAAAACCTGGTCAGGCACGGGTTTTCGATGCGGCTGTACCAAGCCATCCACTGCGTCAACATTCGCCGTGGGATTCCATTGGTCAATAAAAAATTGAGCCCTTCCCGCTGGCTCAGCGATCGAATCCAAGCCGCCATCCGCATCAAGCCGCGGTCGACTGGCGGTTGACAAAAGCCGGAGTCTCCGCGAGTCCTAGATCGGCTAGAAATTGCGCCAGGATCAATTCAGCCCGATAGTCTTCGCTGCGCCACAGCGCATTTTCCCGCATTACTTTTGGCTTTGTATTCGAGAAATAGCGGACGATCTGCTCGCTCATCTGTAACTTGGTCTCGACCAGATAGCCGCTGATGCCGTACTCGATGATATCCTTCGGTCCCTTGCAATTGTAAGCGATCACCGGCATTCCGTTGGCCAGGGCCTCGAGTACCACATTCCCGAAGGTATCGAATCGGGACGGGAAAATGAACAAGTCCAGACCCGCATAGAGCCGAGCCATGCGGGGCTGATCCAGCCACCCGAGATAGAGGGCTTCTGGAAACGTTTGCTTGAGCGCCTGCTCGGCTGGACCGGAACCCGCGATCACGATCTTGAGTTCCGGTATCATCGGTTTGACCAGCGCGAATATCTCGGGTAGATCGAAAATTCCTTTTTCTTTGCTCAAACGGCTCGCGAAGAGCAGTACCGGGGTCGAACTGGTCGCCCCCGGAAACAGTTCCGATTTATCGACTCCGGTAATAGACGGATCGCGTTTTATGGCGTGGTGGGCGGTTAGAAATACTTTCTGTTTATCCAACTGCATTTGATGGCCCGTCAACCATTCACGGTGATCATTATTGAGTACGAAGATCCCTTGAAATTGTTTGTAAAAGAACCTGAGCAAGCGACGGATCCGATCCCGCTCGTGCTCGTTGAGGTCCGTGGTGTCCTTGATGAATTCCATCCAGTCGGTATGCATAAAAAAATAACCGGGCACATTGAACATGTGTTTGATAAACAGCGACACAAAGGCCATCGGACCCTCGGTCGAACAGATTACCCGATCGTATCCGCCTTGATAGAAAATACGGGTGATTTCCAACAGGTCCGGGATTCGCAACTCCTGCTCGCCGAAATCAGGCAATGTAAAGCTGGCGAGAGGCTTGATTACATGGAGGTGAGCTTGCGGCTCGGCATCCGGATGACAAATCAGAAAGTCGATCGGCAGATTCGCGCGCTGGATTTCCTTGAGTTTGGCCGTCAGTGAACTGGAGACTCCGTTTTTGTCCATCAGAGTATCGCTGAGATACAATGCGCGCCGGGGATGACGATTGCATCCGATCGTTTCGGCGAAGTCGTTTAAAAAAACGCGATTCTGATACAGCACACGGGTACTGGCCAGAATGGTTCCAGCGAGTACCACGGTTACCAGAACCGGAAACGATAACTGATCGAGCAGATCGCCTATGTTCAAGCCGCTCATATCGCTGCGTTTCGCTTTGCCGCCGAATATCAGTTCGGACAGTTGACTCGGGACCTCGAATTTCCGGACGATCTCCTCGGTTGAAAAGCGGTCCAGTTTATTCGCTGGATTGCTCAGCGCAGATTTCTTAAAGCGTTCTATAATCAGCAGGTTGAATTGTTTGAACAAAGCCGCGATTGAATTATTGACCGTTTCCACAAACGCTTCCGGGGAGCCGTTTTTGCAATCCGAGATCTGTTCCAGGTGTTGAATGCAAAAACGGTAGTCTTTCTTGATCTTCCATTTCAGGAGCCTGCCCGGTTTTTTACCGAGCAGGGCATCATGCACGAAATTGAAGAACATCTGCGCTTTTTTATGCTTCGGCATCTCCAACATCAGGTTGCCGATCGCGAGACAAGCCAGTTTGTCCGAGACTTCACCGCGATGGAACAGGACGCGTAACAGCCCCGGGTCCTGGATCCGGGTCGCAACCTGCGAAAAATAATCGAGCAGCGCAATATTCAGTTTTTGATTTTCCAAAACCTGTCCATAGGGTGAAATAGAGCCGTTTCGAATGGCTTCCAATGCGAGTTCGGAGGGTCTGGCCGTGGCCAGCCGTTCGAAGAGATTCGGGATGTATAGATAGGAGCCGCATAAACCGGCGAATATACCCATGTGATCGTCCGAGCCGCCGCTCAAACTTTTCGGTTTATTCGGATCGACACTGAAATCCTCGGGATTCAATCGGTGCTTCTTCGAATAGCGATGGATTTTCTCGGGTGTCAAACTCTGCGCCCAATTCAAGGTCAGCACGCATTGCCACAGGTCTCGTTGCCCGTTCAGCACCTCGAAGCGCTCGAAGAGCACGGCCATTTTTTCGAACAGGACCGGATCGATCTTGTCATTGCGGGTGTAAAAATACAAGGGATGCGGCAGAATGACCGGGATGCTGTGTTCCGCCGCATAGCGCAGGAACTCATAAATATCCCTGCGCTTTCGGAGCAGTACGGCCTCTTGCTGCCGGGAAAATCCATAAGTCAGGATGTGCACAAACAAGTTGTACTCGGGAAAGTGGCAGGTGAATTCGGCCCCGACCAGGATATCCTGGCCTTTCTCCAACAAGGCCCAGCAAGACCTGGCATTATTATGATTGGTCAGGGTAATAACATCGCAGGCGTTGTTCTTGAGGCATTTGACCAGTTTCTTCGTTTTCAACCAGGTTTCCGGCAACTTCAGGATGCGCCCCCATAATTCCTCCGGAGTGTCGCTGTTGTGGTCAGGACAATGCAGATCGATCTTCAAACAATCTTCCGCCGCGAATTTTTTAGATTCCCGGACCAGATAACGACTGAATTCTCGCTGAAGCGATTCTCGAAATTCCCGATCACAAGGGGTCGAATCAAAATGGCTCATGCCTTTTTCACCTCATCGAAAGATTTTTGATGATATGCAATCACTGGATTCCTGGGAAACACTTTTTTGATCAACGGGAAACGCGCCGACAATAGGGATTTCAACATTTCCCGTTTAATCCATCGATTGGTCAAATGAGGAGCGCTCCACCACCAGCCGTCCTTTTTCATGGTCTCGGCCGCCGCGACGATGCAATGCATGACCTCTTCGTAATCCTGATCGCCGTAATTGTGACTCAGGATCAACCGCCCGCTGCCGACCCAGCTCAACACGACACCCTGGTTTCGCAGGTAGTACTGGAACATCCAGTTATACCGGCTTGCTTGGGTATACAAGATTGTCCAGACCGAAACCAGATTGGCAATTCGGATTGGCAGATCGGCTGCTTCGAGCCTCTGGTTCAAGCACCCGACCCGCCGGTCCCACAAATCATTGGCGCCGCGATAGATCTCCTGATATTCCGGCTTCTCGATCTGATTCAGGAATTCATTCATCGCCGCCAGCACGCAGGGGTGTGAGTTGAAGGTACCGCGCGCAAAGGAAATGTTGACCGGCTGCCGGTCCTTGAAGCGTTTCATCAGAGAGTGTGTACCGCACAGCACACCGACCGGCAGCCCGCCGCCGAGCGTTTTGCCATAGGTCACCAAATCGGCCTGAACGCCGAAGTATTCCTGGGCACCGCGGTACGCAAGCCGAAAGCCGGTGAACACCTCGTCGAATATCAAAACGATCGATCGCCGGGTACAGATTTCTCGGATTCTTTGCAGCCACCGGGTGTAAGTATCGCGTTCGAAATTCGCCGACCGGTCGCTGCAGATCAAACTGGCGTCGTTCGCCGCATCCGAATTCGGATGCAGCGCTTGCAATGGGTTGATCAAGACACAGGCAATGTCGCTGCGGGTCTCGAGGACTTTCAGAGTGTGTCCGCTCAAGTCTCTCAAGGTATAGGTATCGTCCGCCCGGCGCTGATTGCCTATACCGGGCTGAACACCGTCCCACCAGCCGTGGTAGGCGCCGCACAAACAAACCAGATGACTTCTATTGGTGTGATATCTCGCGAGCCGAACCGCCTGCATGAGGGCTTCCGTGCCCGACATGTGAAAGGACACTTCGTCAAGACCCGAAATCGCTTTGAGTCGCTCGACATTCTCCCGGATCAACGGGTGATAAGGCCCCAACACCGGTCCAAGTTTTTGTGCTTTGGCGAAACCTTTCTCCAAGCAGTCCTTGTAAAAGTCATAGCCAAATACATTGACGCCGTAGGACCCCGACAGGTCGTAGCGCCATACCCCGTCCAGATCTTTGATCTTGACGCCCGAGGTTTCGATCGCGACCTGGCCCACCTTGAGGTGTTTCCGCACAAAATTTCGATAGGGAAATGGAACACGGTAAGCATTGATGAAGCGTACATCGGAGAGGCTATCCTCGAGCGATTCGCTGAAGGCAATCGATTCGGGAGACGGTTCCCGCAAGGATAGGCCGAGCTTTTCGAAACCGGTCCGGCGCTCCTTCATAACCTTTTCGGGCGCACCGTCACTGCAAAAAAATCCCTCTTCGTTAACCTCAAAAAAAGGAACAAAGCGAGCGATCCTGCGAGACCATTTGGAGTGCCCGTGCAACGAGGGATGTTTGGCTCTTGAAAGTCTGAACCGCATCCGGATCATATGGAATAGAAACAGCGCGGTGATTAGACTGATTCCGGGCAGGGTATAGGATTCGAACATGTGATTGGATGAATTGGCTAATAAATGTAACGAACACTATCATGCAAGCGTGACAGCGTTGTTTCATTTGTGAGTCAGTATCGTGTTATTCGCGCCGGCTTCAATCCTGTCAGCCTTTGAGCCGAGAAACTTGTAAGATGCCCGGGCTTTTTTTTACGATCCGGGCCTGGTACCCCCCTGAAAGAACACCTCATGATGTTTACAATACCGTTTGATCCGGGCAAAATTCACTTCCCCTGTCTTTCTCACTGTCGACGGAGTCCAGAAAGACATCCAGATGGCGGGCACGTTTACACCACGGAATTCCCAGGCAATCAGGGGTTTATCGAATTTTATTCAATACCAGCATAACGCAATTGTCATTATGGGGAAGCCGCGGTCATCAATCATGCGTAATAAAGCGATCCTGGTTACGGGAGGAGCCGGCTATATCGGCAGCCACGTAGTCAAACAACTGGGTGAGAAGGGCGAGCGAATCGTGGTGCTGGATAATTTATCCACCGGATTTGCCGAATCGGTTCTGTACGGAACCTTTTTTCGAGGCGATATCGGAGACCGCGAACTGGTCGCCCGAATTCTAAAGGACTACGAAATCGAATCGGTGCTTCATTTCGCGGCCCACACGATCGTCCCCGAATCGGTCGCCGACCCGCTGAAATATTACGGCAACAACACCTGTTGCACACGTATTTTGCTGCAATGTTGCGAGCAGGCGGGCGTCAAAGTTTTTATTTTTTCATCGACCGCGGCCGTTTACGGAATTCCGGAAGGAGCCAAGGCCTCGGAAGCTTCTCCGACCCAACCGATCAATCCCTACGGCACTTCAAAGCTCATGAGCGAATGGATGCTGCGTGATCTATGCGCCGCCTCCCCCTTAAGACATGTCATTCTGCGCTATTTCAATGTCGCGGGTTCCGACCCGGAAGGCAGAATTGGCCAGTCTACGCAAAATGCAACCTTGTTGACCAAGGTTGCGGCGGAAGTAGCGCTCGGCAAACGAGAGAAACTTTGCATCTTCGGGACCGACTATCCGACCCCGGACGGTACCGGTGTACGCGATTACATTCATGTGACCGACCTGGCCGACGCGCATATCCAAGCCCTCGATTATCTTCGGAACGGGGGGGAATCGGCACTGCTGAACTGCGGCTACGGACATGGCTACAGCGTTCGGGAAGTGATCGAAACGGTCAACGAAGTCCATGGATCTCCGATCCGTGTCGAAGAACATCCGCGCAGGGCCGGCGACCCGCCGGTACTAGTCGCCGAAGTCCAGAAAATTCATGAAAGCTTCGACTGGAAACCGCGCTACGACGATTTGCGAGAAATTGTCAGGACGGCATTGGCCTGGGAAAAAAAGCTGCTGGAGCGAAACGGGATTTAGCGGTATTCGGACGCGCGCTCAAATCGGTCCGGGAGCCTCGAATCGAGCAATCTGTGAGTAAATTTCCAGTTTGATTTGCCGAAAATGGATAGGATTCACTTCAAATGATTTCGGCTTTCCCAGCGCATGCGCGCTTTCCTCAAAAGATGCCGCAGCAGTAATTCAGGCGGCATCCGGAGCCAATGAGCGCGTATGAACAAGGCCCAGCGGGCTATGCCTGTCAAGTAATCGTCGCAACTCGAGTGATCCGGCATCAGGGCCCTTAAGAACAGCGCATCCATCCATTTCAATCCGAATGACGGAGGACCCGAATCTGTCAGTTGTTTTAAGACCGCTTCCGGAATCGGAGTCTGGAAAAAGAACGAGGCATAGCGCAAGGCATAAAAGAGCGAGCGTTCGACGCCGAGGGACTGCGCGTTTTCGGAGAGCCGATCCCAGAAATCCGGTATTCCGCAAAATTGTCTGATTAAAAGGTCGATGTCTGACAGATCGCGCAAGCCCTGTTCCAACTCGCCATTATGGAACAGGTGAACCGCACTGTGGACTACCCGGTCTTCCGGCGACAAAACCCAGATGGGTCCCTCGCCAAGCTGTACAGCGCGATCCAACAGCCGGCCGGCATCGGGGCGAACCCGCCCGACTTCGGGAAGAATATTGTAGTGAACATCGAGAGTCGTTTGCCGCTTCAGATGAATCATCGGCGGCAATTCGTGCATCCACTCCCGGTAATAACGCTGGTCGTAATCGTTCTGGTGGGTTCCGACCCAGCCCTTTGCCTTCAGCGCTTTCTCGACCGGGCCGATACTTTTTTTCGGTACCAGGATGTCGATATCGGAAAACAACCTCCCGCCCGCCGCCCGGTCTCCCGCGAGCAAATAAGCGGCGCCCTTGAGAAAGACGATCGGACAAGCCAGCGGAGCCAAGGCTTTCACGATGCATCGGACCTCCCATTGTGTTGAAACTTCGATTTTTTCGGCAACTTTATATTCCGCGACGAGGTGTTGTCTGGGTTTGACGGGAACCCGCTCGAGCAAATCCCGCTGCTTCAGAAGTTGGCATAACCTGGCCAGTAGCATGGAGCGCCTCCCCTGCCGGATTAACAAATCCCAGGATCGCGGCGAAAAATCCACCGTTGACTCCGGACACAGCAGCGCTCTCGCGATAATATTTTTATTGAAATCCACGGTTTGGCGGAAGATTGTCAAATACCTCGATCGCCTCATTCAGCCGGCTGTATTTGAAATCGAAACACGCGCAAGTTTCGACGAGCCGCTTGAGGGTTCTGAACCCGGAAATGCCCAGGAGGCTATAGTTAAAGCCCTGCTTCGCGGCCTCCATAAACGCAGGGCCTTTATCGCGTTCGGACAGATTACACTCCGAATCGGCCTCATATCGTGGAAAGATCAACCAGGCAGGCACCGCCTTTTCGTCCACTCGATCCCTACTGGACGCTGGAGCACGCATATGAGCGATCGTCCCCTTTCGGGTGTCGCGGGTCACAGGGCCGATTTCCGCATCGGGCGCGAAGCCGCGTAAAACAGCGATCGATTGGTTTTTCAGCCCTAACGGTCGTGCCAGCGCGGTCAACGATCCGTCCTCCGGTGAGATCAAGGCCAGTTCATCCGACAATAAGCGCCACCCCCGCTGCACGAGCGCGGCACACAATGTACTTTTCCCGGTTCCGGGCGCTCCCGGCATGATCACCGCGCGCTCGTTTTTTTCGATGACAGCGGCATGCAGAATCAGATATTGGTGTGCTTGATGGGTGATAGCCCAATTCAGCCCCCATTCAAACATTGGATAAGCCTGATGAAGCGGCAAGGGTTTGAAGGGTGTTTTTCCGTCCAGTAGAAAATACACTTGGGGTCTAACCCAGCGCCTGAGATTCGGCGGGGGTGCGATTCGAACATGGAAATCGTAAAAACCGCCCTCCGGTACGACCAGGTTTCCCGAGTAAAAACGCTCGATCCCCTCGGCGACCGAATTCAAGGTAGTCTGGAGGTGCGTAAAGAAAGGTCCGGTGCGGACGCTGTATTGCATCAGGCCGATTGACTGTCCGGAACCAATTCAGGAAACCGGTCCGGATTCCAGCAAATCGAGTTTTTCCAAATTGTCCAGTAACTTCGTGAACAGTTCACGGTTGTCCTTATTGTCGCTCACGATATCTGCCTCAATCGCAAGACCGATCAATTCGTTCAGGCTTCGGGAACTTGAGCCGATCTCACCGAGAACCCAATCAACGGGATAATTCAGCAGGTGGGTATCTCCGGAAAGCTTATTGAATACGATCAGTTGATGGTCAAAGCAGGCCGTTTCTATAGCCAGACCGGGAACGATTCGCCAGATCTTTTCGGGCATCCTTCAATTTCAGGTCAATGCGCAGGACCTTCCGTCGCCCATCAATGAAAAGCAGTATTGCTTCATCGTGACCAGTTGATCCGCATCGATCTTGTTACCGGTGCCAACCACAAGCACTTTATTC
>JBOICY010000180.1:0-13763 GCA_050740335.1 Methylococcales bacterium
ATCCGCCATGATAATTTCACAAGCCAAATACCGCCATTCTAAAATAGCCATGCGATGTTCTTCGAACGGATTTTGAGAACATTCAAAATCCAGAATAGAAGACCAAAGCAGTTGGCATTCATGATCAGCCACTTTTTGTTGAAGTAGAAGCTTTGATTCTGTTTCAATGCGAATTCTGGTTTGTAATTGATCATCGTAAGGACGATTAAAACAGCAGAGATCAAGATAGATGCGCATAAGCTCCATAATTGTCGAAATGTTGGGATGGAATTCATATCCTGTCCGGCTCAAGTCATCGTATCACGCCAGTCAACCTCGCGGCTCGAGCCTCGTTTGACATCCGGCGGAACCCAGTAAACCGGTTCCGCCTTACGGGTTACGCCCTGACCATGCAACCACCTTTAGGCAGACGCCACCCCCGCCGGAAATTCGCCACCTGCAAGCACTCACACGCCGTCTGGAACATTTACTGGAAATCCAACAAATGGAGCGCAATCGTCTGGAAACCGCGGATGCCGCCGTGGCCCAATCCATCCACACAATCCTGAACGCCATCGATAACGAAATCAAAACGATTCGCGATGCGCTCACGACCCATATCGGCGCTTGTCCGGATCTCGATCAACGCCGCAAATTACTCGAATCTGACTTCCCGGCATCGGTGCCGCCACGGTGGCTCATTTACTGGTGGTGCTGAGTCCTCACCAAGGCTTTACCGACGCCAAGCAAGTGGTGGCCTTTGCCGGCTTGGCGCCCGCTGTCAGGCAGTCCGGAACCTGGGTGGGGCAAACCCGTATCTCCAAAAACGGCGATCCGATTTTGCGCAAAGTGCTGTATATGCCCGCCTTGTCCGCTTGGACCCACAACCCGGTCATCCGCGCCTTCTGCCTGCGCCTCAAAGCCAATGGCAAAAACGGCAAGGCCATTGTCTGCGCCGCCATGCGTAAGTTGATCTGCCTATCGCCTTCGGAGTCATCAAATCCGGCAAGCCTTTCGACCCCCTTTACGCAGGCTCAAAATAATTGTTGACACCTCGATTTTAAGACGGTATCTGCCGGGGTGACGGGGCATTGCGATTTAACATGACTGACTACTAGGGGAGATTCTCGGAGATGTGCTGGAGGTGGACGATCCGGATGCAGAAGACCAAGCGGAATAGTGATGGACAGGCATGATAACCGATTGCGGCCGATTGCTCCGTGGGAGTGGCCTCGTTAGAACATGCCGGAAATGCGCTCAATGAGTTCTGGTGAATCATTTCTGGTGTTGTTAACACGCGTACTGACGGGATGGCTTGTGAAGTCCTTATGCGAATGTGCCAGCATTTGTCCGATCGACTCGACACTTTCATCAGGGCTCAGCCACGCCGCGTAGTCTTTTGTCGCCAGCACGACAGGCATACGATCATGGATGCCCGAAATGCTTGGCGCCGCCGCTTTTGTAAGTACAGCGCAGGATAAGATTGGTTCCATCCCTGGCCCGCGCCAGAGCGACCACAACCCCGCAAAAGCAATTACCGGCTCCCTCTCGCAATAGATGTAATGCGGCTGCTTTATTGACCGCAACTCACCTCTCGACTCGTCAAGCTCATCGCGGCTTTGCCACTCAAACCATCCCGCTGCTGGTACGAGGCAACGTGATTGCCGATAGCTCGCGCGCCACATGGGTTTGCCGGATGCTTCTTCGCTCCGCGCATTGAAAGTCATCGCGGGTAGTTTTTCCTGTTTCCACCATGGCGGGATCAATCCCCAGCGCGCTGGACAAAGCTCCAAATCGCCATCGTTGCTTCGGCGAACGACTGGCACTTGTGTTGTCGGTGCGACGTTATAGCGATGCTGAAACGAATTACCGGTTCGGTGATCAATTCGCCAATGCCGTTCCATTGCAGCTTCGTCTGGACTCACGTACCGCCCACACATATAGACCTGAACCCCGTGACCCGTTGCGGCAAAGATTCTTGTTAGGCTGGCACGTTCTTATTAAGAATCCAGTCGGACCAAGCACCTATAGCCAACTGTTCAAATAGCTCCATATCGTCGCGCGGCAGGGATTTCACAGCCACCTGGGCCTTGTTGTCATCCTCCGGTTCGTGAACGATACGGACCTTATAGCGACATGCTGCACATTCAGCTTGAATATCGCCAACTCTGCCAATGGCAAACCCGCTCTTGGGTTTGACTTCGAGTTTGCTTTCACGAATAGCCCGAACCGCTGCATGGATTTGGTCCTCGCGAAGACCAGGGAAGTATTCAAGCCAAGTGGTGGAAAGCGACTTGTCCGAATCTCGCATTTTGAAGGCCTCAGCTAGGATTCCGATCGCCTCATCATTTTCATCTTTACGAAGTTTGTTCCAAGAAACATAACGCACAACGTTGTCTTTAATGGGTAGTTTATTAGACTTCTTAGCCGTCATTCTAAGTAAACCAGCGCTCGGGATTGTATGGTGTGAGTACAGCGTTCAAACGAGGTAACGATACCGTCCCTGCAGCGCTTTCACGGTTTCCGTCGAAATACCAACTTAGAACCCAACGGACTTCATCATTAGACAAACACTCTATCGTGAGTCGGTCATTCGCGACCGTCCACGCCGCTAAGATATTAGCTTCGCTCGTGGAACCCAGGCCCGGCCGTCGTTCTGGTCGTATTAGCAGAATCATACGTAAAAATGTGGTAAAAGATACTTCTGTGATGGGGGTATCGTCCTTTTCCCAATTTTCGATATCCATCAGGCTATCGAGCTGAGAAAAAAACCTCGATCGCCATTCCTGGCTTAGGTGCATGGCGATAGCAGACATCTTAATTTTGCAATAGGCGCGGGCGTCGTAAAGTCGTTCTTCAAGCGGAGCCGTGGTTACTTGCTTGCGAGGAGAACCAGGGCTGACGAGCGATAGGACACTCTTTTTGAAGGCCTTGTCAATCTCTTGAGAATCGCTACCTGCCGGAAGTATTGCGCTTTGATTGATATATCCGCCGGAAGTGGTTATTTGAAGTTCCATTATTCGAATAGTCTCTCAGATTCTGGTGTGATGCAGCGTTGAAAGATACTGTTTTTAATGTCGCGCGCTTCATTAATTACTGTCCATAATTCATCGTCCTTTATAGGAATCTCTTGAGTGCGGAACACGTCAATATCGAGCAGGAAAGATATGTGTTCGAGCAGAGGTGGCGGTACTTTTGTCGAGGTAATCGAGGCCGTCCATAAGTGATTGTAAGTAGACACCGTAACTTGAATTAGATAGCTTTGCATTGGTGATGCACTGATTTCTGGCGCTTTTGGATAAAAAGTCAAATAGTCTTCAATCCGTATCTTATCGCGCCCGTTACTCGGAATATCGATTCGATTGACATACCTGACACCGATACGTGCGACAGAACGGCCTTTGATATAGCGCTTCCATATTTTCCACACCAACCTTGCTTCGCCAGAAAAAACCTCCCATCCTAAATAAGGTGCAAGTCGCGCGCTCACTACACTGGTTGGGGAGAGAAGCACAATTTCCGTTTGGTCGTTAGAGGTCAAACGGAAACCTTGTGGTTGGCCGCTTATAGTGACATACCCGCCAGTTGGAATCTGGTCAATATTAACATTGACTTCTTTTTGTTCTTGAACATGTGGATATTTCATTTTGAGCCGTTGCACGACCTTTTTTTGCTCAGTCATGGTGACCTTTGAATTCATGCGAAGCTCGATCACTGATTCAGTGATAGGAGGCCGCTGATAGGTCTTGGCGGGAATGTCAATCAATGACGAGCCTCTAAGCAACTATAGCAACTGCCAACCGCTTTACTTCGAAGTGACAAAGCACGTCAGAGTTACGGGTCGGTAGACCAAATATTGTGAAATTTTCTATTGGCATTCAACAGATCCATTTGAAAGCTAGAAAAACGCAGCGCGTTGTGGTGGACGATAACGGAAATTCGGCAGGATCTCAAGATGAGAATGGGATGGCGTAATCTGGGTGCGCACAAAACGTTTGTTTGACCCTACTTGACCATAGTCAGCGAGTTTTGTACCGTTTCGGCGATTAAGGGCAGAATTTTTGAGGGGGCGGATTTTGAATGAAGAAGAGCGTCGTGGCGGTAGGACGGAGGTTGTGCTGGTTGATGTCGACATTTCGATCGCATCGTTAACCGTTCTGCTCGTCAAACTAGCGATCGCTTCGATCCCGGCGGCGATCATTTTTGGTGTCCTCTGGCTTGTTGCGTGGCCTTTGTTGGTTGGATTTGTTTCGGCTGTGCTATGATTCAAGACTTGACCCCGGCAGTGTGTTCAGTACCGCAAGTCGAACCATCCGTTCATCCGCCCCGGAGTTTTCCGGCGCCCGGATGTCCGTTTCCCGTTGGCACAATCCCCTCGGCACGGCATCTTTCCAGAAGGTCAAGAAGAATCGCGCTCTGTTTTTCCGAGGGTATCCGCGCGGGGATGCGTTTCGCGACCTCCAGGATTCCGGCTTCCCCGGGAGAAAACAGGTCTCTGCCAGAGCCTTCAGCGAGAAGCCGTGCCCATTCCTCCGGAGCGATCGCCAGCACCAGCGATTGCGCCTTTATTCCATCGTCAATCTTCTGCGTTTTCCTAGCGCTCTTTTCTTCGGTCTTCTGTTGCTCCACTGAAACCAGACTGTCCCGGAATCCGCAGGGAAGCGCTGACTCAAGTTCAGCGAGCCTGTCCTGGATACCTGTCCAGCACGCGTCCTTTTTGCACCATTCTGAGATATTGGATATCCCCGGCGGCGGATTCATGATGGCGTGATTGACGAACCGGGCGGAAGCGGCAAGGACATCGACCAAGGCTTGGGACGGGCTCTGAGCGTTCCATACTTTCAGGAAATCCAACGCTTTTCCATGCCGCCGACAGATTTCGCTCACCGCCGCGATTGCATAGGCGACAATATTCGCCCTGTAACCGCCGTTGTACCAGGGCTGTGCGGAAACCAGCCTTTCCGCTTTCCTGAAGATCAGGGCGCAGGCAATCGCCCGGCGGTAATAAAATTCATTGAAACCTTCAGAGGACTTCGCCCACTCCTTCCCGATCCGTTCGGCATAGCGCGCGAAACTCTTCTGCGCGCCAAGGTTCACCCATTTCGGATGATCGTCCCAGACGTTCTCGAACTTTGCGAGGTCAGTTTTTGTGAACATCCGGGGCTTGGGGTTTTCAGCTTTGAAACGTCGCTGTTCGACAGGAGTCAGTTTTGTCTGAGCATCGGCATACTGCCCCCGTGCGCGTTCGTAGAACCACTTGGTTTCACGCTGTTCACCCTGTTGCGCGGGCGCCCAAATCCTGCGTGAGAACTCTTCCATGCGGATATGGAAGGGGTGATTGGTGAAAAAGTCCGCCGCGTTTACCCTGTTCTGCGTATTGGCGTATTCGGAAATGCGCGGCACGACCGTTTCTCTGTTCTCGCTGTCGATCACCGCGAGCTTCATCTGCACGAAAATATCCTGGAGCGGCACCCTGTCTTTCCGCTGTGTATGAAACAGAGAAGCCGTAGTCTGCCCGCCATTCACGATCTGCAGGTCTTTGATCCGCATGATCTGCAGCCCGGCCTCACTCGTCCCGGTTTCAACCTCCTGCGCCGTTGCCGTGATGCCGTTGTTGTAGGCGAAGAACATATGCGGTTCATTCAGAATGGTGCTGCGGATTCCTTGATTGACCTTGCCTCGGGCCTGGAGGAAACAGCGGACATTCTGCTCCAGCAGCCGCGCGCCGAATCTATCATAAAGCCCGGAAAGTATTTCGCCCGGTATGACCACGAGATAGGACTTGTATACCTCCGCGCGGAGGTGAGCGGGAAGGCATGGCAGACCCGTTCCGAAAATCTCGTGAAGGTCCAGATCGAGCGGTTCCTTACGGCCGCGCGAGCTTTGCTGCCGCTGCAGACGTGAAATATCCCAGATGTGGTAACACGCCGGAATACCGCTGACCTCGTTGCCCTCGACCGTTTGGATCCTGTCGCTGAGCATGCGCTCAGACAGTAGAAAGAAGTTGACCTGCCGGAGGAACCCGTTTCTGTCTGCAATCTGACGGGAAAGGCCATACTCTGGTGACGTGATCTCGAGTTCTTCGTAGAGTCTCCTGTTCAGACTCGCCTCAAAGAAATTGACGGCACGCTTGAATGCAGCCTCAAGCTCCGTGCGCGTAAGCGAAGCCAGATCGCTCCTGCAATCAAAATCTGCAACAAACAGGTCAAGCGCATCTTCATCATTGAACCAGTATCCGTCTGCACGCATACCTCGCCGGGCACGGAAATGACAGAAATCGAACCCTTCGATAAAGCCGGTTTCCACCAGCTCACCGGCAACAGCCTCCATGAATTCAGCAAGCTGATAATTGCAGTTGGCCTCCGCACCGGCCAGCAGCTCCTGCCGAAAATCGTGAAAAAACTCCTGGACTGTCTGTTCCAATTTGTTAGCTCCCGAATATCTGTTCCTCTGCGACTTCAAACGGCGCGATCTTCTCCAGTGCAATCTCATATGAGACGCGGGTTACACCTTCTGGAAGACGTCCTCTGATGAGGCGCGGAAAATCTTCTGTGACTCTATAGGCATGCGTACTGATTACCTGCAATTTTGGCAGGTCATACTCCTGAATCGGAACGTAGCCGTATGCAGCCAGTTTGGAGGAAAAATCTTCAAGCCTGCTGGCGTCCGTCAACTCGATTTCGATCCGGTGGACCGCCTCATTTAATGACAGCGCGCGGTCAGAATCCGGCATATCGTTCAGGCGGAAGAGCATGAGGAAAAGATTGTCGGAAAGACCTTCAAGCTGATCTTCAGATGAAATGCGCACCGTGCTTCGCTCTTTCCCGGACAGTGACTTAATCTCGACCGCCGTGTTACCAAAAACGAAATCCTGATGCACGCCTTCAGCGCCGCACCATGCTTCAATCGCCGATTTCTCCGCGAGGTGGCTGTGATATAAAGAACGAAGGAACAGCAATTCCGCGAACAGCCCTCTAATCTCTTCGGGAGAAAGCAGGCGCGTTTTTCTACCGGCCAGAAATGCCTTCCACCTCTTAATGTGAGCCAGAGCCACAGAAAGCGCGACTGCGGGGTCCGTTATCGGAACAAGAGCTGCAATGAGTGATTCGCAAAGTGCGGAGAATAGGTCCTGATCAACATGTTTTTCAAGAGTCAGAACAAACCGCTGCTGTTCTGCTTCACCCTGCCTGAGATCAAGTCTGATTCCTTGAACCCGGATGGTATCTTTGCGGAACTGTGTGCTGTAATCGCCTGCGAGTTCGACAAGAAGGAGGCAGTGCCCGTCCACATCCCTTCCCCAGTAAACAGGGATCGGGCCTGACCCTGCAATCAGGCGGACGTTGTAGTCGACTGAAGGGGTCCGTATCTCATCCCAAGGCGTTCCTCTATTCATCGTAGTCTTCATCACTGTCAGGATCATCAGCCAGCGGTCCGTACATTTTTTCGATCCAGACCCTGTTGGCTACAACTTCGATTTCGGTTCCGTAATGACCATCCGGAAAGCTGAGGCCAAAAGCCGGAACACGGGTTCCTTCTCGCCCTATTGGCTCGAGAACATGGATCATAAGCAACGGTTTATTGCGTACCTCGCGGAAATCACGATCAGACGGATCGTTGCCAGGCGCTTTCTCCGCCAACTCCCGCTGTTCCTGGGTAAGTCCGAGCTTTTCATCGCCGCGGCTGGCTACACGCTGTTTGTTCAACCGCCAGATATCATCCGCCCAAGCCCTACTTGACCTTTTCTGGACGCCGAGGCGGAATCTTTCGGTATGGTTATTATTTGTTGAGATCAGTAGAACATCACCAACAGGGTGTTTTTCAGCGAGAGCCAGAAGGTAACTGACAACTGCTGACTTTGTGTCCGCAAATGCTGGATGCGTGTGGAAAGCGTTCAGAAACTCTTCGATGAATTCGACATCGACATCCCGGAATATCCAGCCTTTTTCCGTTTGTTCCTCAACCGCACCCCCGAATCCGTTCTTCCAGTACTCTGTTATCAAATTCTCGTTCTTCCGGTTGACATCGTCGTCTGTTGGCAAGACATGACTTTCCTTAAGTTTGCCGGTGAAATTCTGCCTTACGACAATTCTTTTCGCGTCTCTCATTTTATTAGCCGCCGTAATCAGGAGGCTGTCAGGATGCGCTCTGACATACAGCCCGAACTGGCGCGGGCTGAGTCTGTCCCGGCGCATCTTTTTAATCTGCTGCCGCAGTTCTTCGGACGCATCGGCAATGTGCGAATACCAGTTGATGGAGTCCGGGGAGAGGTGAACGCGGCACAAATCCTCGTAGTCAGGGCGGTAGCCGAACCACCTTCCCATCTGCATAAGCGTGTCATACATACGGGTGTTCCGGTACATGTAACTGACACACAAACCCTCGATTGTAAGTCCGCGCGAAAGACTGAGCCCGCCGATTGCGATAGCAGTCAGGCTGTGCCCATCCTTCTCATACTTCTTGTAGTCGAGAGCCTCGTCGGTTTTGCTGTTGGCCACGTAGATCCGGAGATTGTCAAACACGCTCCAAAGAGATTTCCTGATTTGAAGCCAGGTGAAACCGCAGTCTGTGAAATCGCTTTCAAAATCATCTTTGAGTCTCAACATGTACCGGTTCTGCCCGGAAATTTCTTCGGGCATGGCATAATTGGCCTTTACCGCCTCACGCAACTTTTTCTCGTAAAGGCTGATCAGGTCGCGGATCGCCTTCTGCACGGCAACAAAACGGGATACATTGATCATCATGGAACAGTGCCTGCCGGACTGCCCTCTCAGGTTCCGGATGGCCCGCGCCAGCACAAACTGATGCAGTGCCCGGTACAGGCTTGGGGGCAATTCCATGATCGGGTCATCCTTTTTGTGTGACCAGGAAATGTACCCTTCACAATCATCGATAGCTTCAACAATGTTCGAGCTGGTCGTATCATCCCGGAAAACCTTGTCAGGCCCGAAATAGGTGTTGGGAGCATCCAGGCAGTAGATGAAGTCGCGCGGGAACAGTTCCTCACGCGCATCTTCGTCGTAAGCATCCGGGTTGATGAAAATATTGGCGAACGGTGTGGCTGTGTAACCCAGATAGCAGGACTTTGCGAACAGCCCCAGAATCTTCCGGATCAGGGCATTGGTGCGGGTCGGGTCGAGGTCGGGCTTGTTTGTGTTGATGGAGGCATTATCAGCTTCATCGTCGATTAGAAGCATCGGAACGTCTGATATCCGCCCGTCTCTATGGGTATTCAACACTTTCAACCATTTGTGCAGGGCCTCAAGAGTTCGGACGTGCTTTTTGATAACGAGAATGATCGGTTTGCTGAAGTCATTGATCCTCCAGCCACTTTTTTCTGCCGTGTTCTTGTTGAAATCTTCATGGATGTTGGTCAGTGTGGCAGGGTGCGGATAATTCCCGTTTAGACCAACACCGGCTACGACACGATTGTTTGGATCACTCGACCGGCCGATGAACCCCTCGTCAATGCGCTCCTGAGTTTGTTTTCTGAGATTGTTGTGAATCCCGGCGATAACGATAATGAATTTGTATCCGGCGTCTGCGGCCCTGGCGATGAGGCCGATATAGTTGGCGGTCTTGCCGGATTGAACGTGACCGATAACCAGGCCGCGCCGGTTCCATGACCCCTCGCTGGTCGGGTCCTGCAGATGGCCCAGAATACGCGAGCTGACATCACTCAGTGACTGTACCATGGTCGGGTACCATCGCTGGGTCTTCAGATACTTCTCATATGCATCCGAATAGACCCACTCTATATCCTTCCGTTTTACCCATTCCTCATCATGCTCTGCTTCAGCATCGACCAGAGAAACACCGCGGCCCATGCGGGAATCGACAGCGATCATCGCCTCACTGATAATTGGCTCGAGATTGCCCTCAAAGCCGAAAACTTCTGCCAGACTCCTTGCTTTCTCTGTGATCACGTCTTTTGTTGGCGGTTCTTTCAGGAGAGCAAGCGCTGTGATTAAGGCACTGGTCAGATTTTTTTCGTCTTCCACATAATTCCCGTTCATTGAAATTCCTCTGCAATAAATTGCTGAACAATATCCATGTGATTGTCGAACAGTCGAATTGATCGGATGACCTCGTTGAAAGCATCAGCCTCGGCCTCGTCTTTGTCAAAAAGAACTGCTTTCAGTGCCCGCAGACGGTCCACGGCTTTTTCTCGGTCCAAAGTCGGTTGTTTAACCTGGAGCGGGTGTGTACAATAATCAGAATAGATCATTTCTATGGGTAGTGATGAAGCAATCGATTCTGTCAAAACCTTCAATGCCCTGAGCCCGTCGTCATCAAGGCGGGACGCCAGCTTTTGAACCAGAGGATGATCGCTGTTGAGTGCATAACGGATGCACCCCTGGTCCGCGTATCGTTCCCAGATCGGCGCTCTTACTTCCTCGAAAAGCTTCTTTCCGCGTCCGCGATGGACTATGGTGCTTCTCCCGCAAATATGCGTGATGACCTGTCGCAGTCTTTCCCGAACGGCATGGGGAGGCCGGGCGCGTGATTTTCTGATGTCAATTGTCCACGCTTCATCCAGACTGTTCGGAAAATCGATCTGGACCCGCGCCAGTTTCGTTGCCTCGCCCTTCGGCACCAGCCGGAACCAGTCCCCCCATGCCATCAGCCGACCGCTGCGGTAGATGTAGGCACCCTGGTTGGAAATGAAGTCGCTGCGGCTCTGATAGTAATCAAATTCGCGTGCCGACAGCCTGCTGTGGTGCGGCAGTATGTAAGGCTGAATATGAACCGACGAGCCTCCGATTCTGACAATTTCCTCCGGGAGCATCTGGGTAGCACTGTTCCCGCGGCAGAAAGGATCAAACGGTTCTATGTCATGGCCATTGACGAATATGAAAATCTTCCCCCGCCCTTTTACTTCTCCGGACAGGAATCTGTGAAATACCAAAGAGAGATGCTTTCCCACAAAGTCGAGCTTCTCATTCACGATTTCGTTTCTGGTGTGTCCGCTTTCGTCCTCAAAAAGCCGGTCAAGGGCTCGCCAGATTACTACTGTCCCGCTGTCACCGAGACGTTCAGCGAAGGGCTGTTCAACAATCTCATCGTGATCAAGCAGTGCAATAACCCAGTCGTCCTGCTGATTGATCCGGTCCAGATCCCATTCAGCACCACACAGGGTCCCGTTTCTGGCGCTCACGACAGTCAGTCGCCGGCACTGCGAAAAGGATGCTGTCTTCAATCCAAGGCCGAATCTTCCGAGGTCGGACGGCTCTCGCTGGCACCGTGGGCTGGTTGCCCCATGGCGCATGGCCACCAGGATTTCGTCGTGATTCATTCCCTTCCCATCGTCAATTATGACAAGGGTCGGATGCTCCCTGGTCAGATCACAGAAAATATCTATGCGACTGGCCCCGGCGGATATGCTGTTATCAATCAGATCAGCTACGGCTGTTTCCAGCGAATAACCCAGATCCCGCATGGATGCGGTCAGTGAGGCCGCGCTTGGCGGAAGTCGCTGTTCACGAGGCATCTAAGTCTCCTTTCAGTTTCTCGCGGATTGTATGAATCACCGTCTGAGCATTCTTCTCCAGCTCACACTCCCATACCATAATGACCTGCCATCCTGCTGATCGCAGTTCGGCAGCCTTCTTCCGGTCACGTTCGACGGTGGCTTTGAATTTTTCTTCCCAGAATTCCGTTCGACTCTTGGGTTTATATGCATATTGGCATCCTTGATGGCGGTGCCAGAAACAGCCATGGACGAAAATTGCGGTTGTGTACTTCGGTAGAACAATATCAGGGCGACCGGGAAGTTTCCTGGCATGGATTCTGAAACGGTATCCGGCCCTGTGGAGCAATGACCTGACCTGTTTTTCCGGATTTGTATTTCCGGAACGGATACGGGACATGTTCCAGCTTCTCTTTTCTTTTGTCAGCCTGTCCATTGGCTTTCGCTCTTATGCAGGAGGTCGTAGACAATCCCGGCCAGTTGAAGAGCAAGCAGCGGCGGAACTGCATTCCCAACCTGGATATATTGCTGTGTTCGCATCCCTTCAAAAAAGTAGTTATCAGGAAAAGTCTGGAGCCTGGCCGCCTCCCGCACCGTAAGGCTGCGACACTGTGCCGGATCATAGTGGATGTAATAATGCCCGTCTTTGGAGAGATGGCTCATGATCGTTGTCGAGGGTTTTGAAGCCGGCTGCACCCTGAAGCGATCCGAGAAATTGCCTGACCGTCCGGCTTTGTGCGCATTCTTGTGTTGCGGCCATAATTTCTTCGGGAATTCCGGCAGCACCGGTGACCGGCCATGTTCCGCAGCAAAACACGATGCGAACAGATACCGGTGCAGGTCACCCGGCATGTGGGACTTGGTTATGTGGTTGCAGATTCCGCCGAGCCTCGGGTCGGAATACCAGTCCTCCCGGTACCCGCTGGATGCTGCACCCGGCACAAACTCGCTGCCTCTACCGTTTTTTCTGGTTTCATGAAGGCCGGAAAGCGCCGTGTTTATCCTGTCCCACACTCCCTTGTCACGTTCGTGATAAATTGAGTCAAAAAGCCCGTCGTCAACAATCTCCCGTATTCTTTCTTCCCAGCTTTCGTGGTTATCCACTTCGCGTGAGAGTCCGCTTCGCAGCTTCGGGAGGTCATCAAGGACCGTACCCGTATCGACGTGTTTCTGCTGGGTCAGTATCCCCGGTGAAATATCGCCTGCGTCCTCGCGGATACCAATCAGAATAACCCGGTGGCGCGTCTGGGGAATGCCGTAGTTTTCGCTCATGATGAGGTAATCGGAAGGAGAAAACCCGGTCCGGGGCTTATCGACGGGATAATAGGACGCTTTTACGAATGAATGAATTCTGTATCGGTAGCTGCGAGTACCGTGGTCAATGCCGGTCACTGCAGCGTGCGGTTCGTGAAGGTCCTCCAGAATATGATCGAATATCCTGCTGCCGTTCACTCTGGCGGAAAGCAGCCCCTTGACGTTTTCCATGACGAAAACCGGCGGCCAGTGCCTCGCAATGATCCGCAGATACTCGCGATAGAGAAAATGCCGATCGTCCTGTTCCGGCACGTAGTCCGCCTTTCCTTTGTTTCTGGACCGGCCCACCGTTGAATAGGCCTGGCACGGCGGACCGCCGATCAGAACCCATTGATCCGAACCGTTCAGGGCCGTTTCGATCCTTGTGTCGATTTCTTCCGACGGCAATCCGGGAGAGCCGAGTTCCGCGCGCCATGCTTCCCTGCCCGCGGCCCCGGCCTCTGACGGATAACGTGTGAACAACTCCATACGAGTGAACCCTTTGCGCAAATAGGCGTAATACTCGTCCGGCGCCTGCCCGCAGGGGAATTGTCTGAAAAAACTTCTCAGCTTCAGAGTGCTGTGTGCATATTGATCCTTTTCAATGGAAAGGCAGACCTTGAAGGGGTTTCCGTCCGATGTGTGAAAAGCCGAGAATCCCTCGGCCAAGCCGCCGGGCCCGGCAAAAAGATCGAGCACCGGAATGCTGCTGTTATGCGGTTTGTGGTTCATGTCCTGTCGGTCCGGGGGCGCATTCAGACCGCCCCTTCTGGCAGTGCGTCCAACTGAAACCACAAAACAGGATAATTAGAGAAGAGAATAGGAAAAATAAACGGCCTTTTTTCTTAATGGAAAAGTACTCAATAGCGGATCGTTTGTCAATTCGGATAGTCATTAATGTAGAGAACAAATAAACTGTCCGGGTTTGTAGCACATGATTTGTCCGGTTTTTAATCCGGTACCGAGGAGGTACTCGGATGAAACGGACAAAATGGCTACAGGAGACTCGGAAGATGAGGTTTGA
>JBOICY010000181.1:0-10950 GCA_050740335.1 Methylococcales bacterium
GTTGTTCAAACTCGGTTTTTAACCGATTGACTTCCTGTCGTACCGAAGATTTGTCGAGGCTTGCCATCAATAGGGATCGCGTGCGGTTGCAATAAACGCATCCGATCATTGGATTTTTCGGCCATCGCAGAGCGGGCAGGCGCTGTTTAAATCGATTTTACGGAGCCAAAACTCGAGCCGCGAAGAAGAGGCGCTGCTAAGCTTGAAATCGCAACAGGGGGCAGCTTAAGCTGCCCTTCTGCCCAATTCCGATTCTCTACACCCAAAAATCTGTCAAGTGTTTTTTTAGGTTTTTATGAATGAGTAGTTACGGAATATCTATCCTGTCGTCAGCACCGGTTTCGCTCAGGCGGCAGGGATTCTTCCGGTCCGCCTGACCTAAGCGTACAGTTCAGCGAGTAATATCTGAAAATCCAAAGATTGGAGCCGCAGGAACTCGTCGGCTTTGCTTAATTTTTCCGGGATTCCGGGCTGCTCACGGCGGTAAATTTCGACCGACATCTCTTCCTGTGAAATCAGTACATATTCCCGCAATGTCGGCAGACTTAAGTAAGCCAGCCGTTTGTCGCCACGGTCGTAGCGTTGTGTGCTCGGCGACAGCACTTCCGCCACCAGTACCGGATCGGTTTTAAAATAAGGATCTCCGCGCTTTTCACAGCAGCGCACAAATACATCCGCATAATAAAAATCATCCGCCACACGGATTTTCAAATCGCCTTTGTAGACTCGACAGGGTATTTCCCGCAGATGCATCCGCAATGCAGCGGCCAGATTCAGCGCAATCTCTTCATGGCGGTCGCTGGCACCGGTCATCGCATACAAATAGCCATCGACCAGTTCGTGTCGGATCGACTGGTTTTGTTCATACTCCAGATACTCTGCCGGAAGCATGCGCGGCAAGGCTTCAGGTGAACTGATCATAATGAATGGCAGGCAGGCCCTAAGAATCTATGCATAATAAGGGATTTGGTGGCTCCGATACGCAGAATTCCGTTACACACCATCCCGAAAGATCCACGCCGGTCGAAAAGGATTGTAACACCTTATTCCCGACGCAACTCCCCGACTTGTTGCACTACTTCTTCCAATCTGGACTCGAGCGTGTCCAGCCGTTCTTCGAGCCTGGCAAGACGCTCGTCCGCGCCATCGGCCGCCATTTCCTGGTCCGTTGTTGCCGTGGGTTCCACCTTGAACTCGCCACATAGGGTATGCCAATAACGGTCTTCCCGGCGGCCCGGTCCGCGAGGCAGTAAGACCCCAAGCGGTCGATCCCGCTCGATCAAGGATGCGAGTACGAGTTGCACTTCTTCGCTATCCGAGAACTCCTCCACACGGGCGGAGCGGCGCAGAATGTCGTTCAGCGTCTGCGGCATTCTCAACATCAATACCGTCAATACCGCGAGTTCGGAGCGCTCCAGATCGAAAGTTTGCTTCATCTTGTGGGAGATTCGGTAGGTTCGTTCCCCGCTGTCAACCTTCACCAGACCACGATTTTCGAGCAGGTTGAGAATGTGCCGGACTTCTCCCTCGCTCAAATTCATGACCGGGTCGCGGCTCGATTTCTGGTTGCAGGCCGCGGTCAGCGCGTTCGGGGTCAGCGGATAATATTTCGGGGTCGCAAGCTGCTTTTCCATCAGAGCCGCGAGTACGCGTGCTTCCTGGGCTGTCAGAAATGCATTGTCATCGCGGGGAGCCGCGGTATCGTTGGGATTGTCCATCGGGTGCTCCTGGTTTCGATCGATCTACGGGAGTGGGTATTGAATATCGGACCTTTCGAATTCAGCGCTCTATTATCGATGATCGGATGATAAAATAACACCGGCAGAATGGCTGCCTATGTTCCATTCTTTGCGATTTCCCGCCGCGAGCTTGATCGAACCTTCCTGAACACATCGATGCCACCGGGCCTGAGCCTGATCAGTTCCAACCGGGTTGAAAACCTGCTGGCCGCCTTGGCGCATGAAATCGTCGAGAAGCCTTTGAGCACTCCGTTCATCGCTGAAACGGTCGTGACGCCGAGTCCGGCCATGGCGCGCTGGGTCAACCTGCAATTAGCGCGCTGCAACGGCATCGCCGCGAATATTCACTACCCGCTTCCGGCTGCCTGGATCTGGGAAACCGCGCGAGGCTGGATTGACGGTCTTCCCGATCTCGATCCCTTGACTCTCGAAATCGCGGCCTGGAAGATCTTCTTTCTGTTGCCGCAATTACTCGAACGGCAGGAGTTCGCTCCGGTGCGCCGCTATCTGCAGGAAGACCCGGATGGGATCAAGCGCTGGCAACTCTCCGTGAAAATTGCGGGGCTTTTCGATCGTTATCAATTTTACCGGCCGGATAGGATTCGCGACTGGTGTAAGGGAAAGGATGCGGGATGGCAATCGATCCTGTGGCGGGAGTTGCTGCAAACCGTTCAATCCAGGCATCGGATCGATGTCGTCGACGAACTGCTCAAAATCCTTAACAGCCCGAGCAGGATCGAAAGACTTCCCGAACGGGTCAGTCTGTTCGCGATATCGAGCCTGCCCGCGTTGTTTGTCGATGTGATCCACGCGTTGGCCGCGCAAACCCGGGTTTGGGTGTACCTGCACAGTCCCTGCGAACACTATTGGGCCGATCTAACGAGCAAGAAAACCATCGCGCGCCTGCGGGTCCATTCGCCCGACAAGGCGCGCTATTACGAAAGCGGCAACGAACTCCTGGCATCCTGGGGCCGCCAGGGGCAGGCACTGCAGGATTTGCTACTGAGCCACGACAGCCTGCAATCGGAAACAATCGAACTTTATGAGGAACCCGAGCGGGATTGTCTGTTGCATCAAATCCAGCGGGGAATACTGGGGCTCGACTCCGAAGCCAGCCTTACCGGCCCCGACCCTTCGCTACAGATTCATATATGCCACAGCCCGTTCAGGGAGTGCCAGGTTTTGCATGACCGCCTGCTCGCGGTTCTGGACGAGGATCCCTCGCTTCGGCCCGAGGACATCCTGGTCATGATTCCGGAAATCGGCCGCTATGCGCCCTATATCGAAGCGGTGTTCGACAAATCGGAGAATGACATCCGTCCCTTCATCCCCTGGAACCTGTCCGATATCGCGGTTTCCGAGGAGCATCCGCTGATCGAGGTGTTTCTACAGTTGTTGCTCCTGCCGGATAGCCGTTTCGCGCTTTCGGAAGTGATGGCCTTCCTCGATAGTCCCGAGCTGGCTCAACGTTTCGATCTTGATCGGACCGCCTCTGAAACCGTCCGCGAACTGACCCGCGAAGCCCACGTGCGCTGGGGCATGGACGCCGGACACAAGCGAACCTTCAAGCTTCCCGAATTCGAAGAAAACACCTGGCGTCAGGCCGGCCGGCGATTTATTGCGGGCTATGCAATCGGCGCCCGGGATTACTGGAACGGAATTGCTCCAATCCCGGTCATCGAAGGCGAGAAAGCAGCGATTATCGGACGATTCTGGCTCTTGTTGCAGACTCTTTTCGAGTGCCGCGAAGAGTTGCTCACAGAACGCAGTGGAATTGAATGGCAGAGTTATTTGAACACACTGCTTGACCGTTTCTTTGCCGAGCAAGCCGACGAATCGGGCAGGATCCAGCAAATCCGTGACGCGCTCGATCAGCTTCAGCAAACCACGTCGGACGGCCGGATTTCCAGAGAACTGGTGCACCACTGCCTGCACCAGATCCTCGGCGAAAAAAACCGGTCCGGGCGCTATTTCTCGGGCGGCGTGACTTTCTGTGGAATGCTTCCGATGCGAAGTCTGCCGTTTCGTGTGATCTGTCTCGTCGGGATGAACGATCAGGCCTTTCCGCGCCGGGACCGGGCGGTGGAATTCGACCTCATGAAACAAGGCTGGAGAGCCGGTGACCCATGCAAGGGAGATGAAGATCGTTATCTGCTGCTCGAGACATTGCTGTGCGCCCGGCAGATCCTTTATATCAGCTATACCGGCCGCGACCTGCGCGACAACAGCGTGCGCCAGCCTTCGGTACTGGTCCAGGAACTGCTTGATTTTATCGATCGAAATTCTCTGAAATCCGAAGCTCCCGCGACCAAAGTCAGCGACGCGCTCAGCATCGTTCATCCGATGCAGGCTTTCGGTCCGAAAAACTTCAGGGCCCGCCGGCCAGCCTATGACAAGCACTGGCATCGGATCGCTTGTGCCTTGGCTAGACCGGAGGCCCCAAGTGGAACAGGCCATTGGCCGATGTTCGAGCTTCCAGCTCCTGCGCTGGAATCGCGCCGGATCGAACTGTTCCGGCTGCACCAATTTCTAAGGCATCCGGTGCGATATTTTTTTAACAGCCGGCTCAAAATACGCTTGGAGGATCAGGCATCGATCCAGGATTCGGAGTCCTTTGCATTGGATGCCCTGGAAAAATGGAATGTCAAATCGATCATCGCGGCCGATTTTCTGCAACGGAAAGACCGTGCCGCGGAGCAATTGAAAGCCCAAGGGGTCCTGCCGCACGGAAGTCTCGGTCCCTTGTCCCTCGCCCGGATTCACGAGGAGAGCCGCGCGCTGCTCAAGCGTCTCGAAGAATACCGGACGCTTGCCTCCGAATCGCGCAACATCGATTTGGTTTTCCCGGAAGATTATTGTCTCGCGGGCAAAATCCGGAACTTTTATCCGGGTAAAGGCCTGCTCCATTTCACGCCTTCGAAATTCAAAGGAACCCGCCTGCTCTCGCTGTGGCTGGACCACTTGTGTTTGTCACTTGCCGTTCCGGAGAATCAGGCGCCGAGCCGTCTTTTTTGTCGGGATCAATCCTGGCAGTTTTCTCCGCTCGAACCCGGCGAAGCCTCGGAGATGCTCTGGAAGATTCTGCGACAGTACTTGAACGCCTTACAAAAACCCCCGGCGATCCTGCCGGAAGCCAGCTATGTTTGTGCTTTATACTACTCGGAGGGAAAGATTTCCGAGGCTCTCAACCAGGCCAGAACCAAATGGGACGGTTACCCGCCGGGAAACAGACCCGGAGAAAAGGACGATTCCTATCTGGGAATCGCGCTTCGGGATGTCGGCACGCATCCGGTCGATGATCCGGAATTCGCGCGTTCGTCCATGGAATTCTATTCCGACATTCTGAAATTCGCGGAAGAATTGTGAACCAAGAATCCGGATTCCGATCGCTCTCGCCGCACGGTATCCTGCAATTTCCGCTGTCCGGAATCCATCTGATCGAAGCCAGCGCGGGCACCGGAAAAACCTACACGATCGCGAGCTTGTTCGCGCATTATGTGCTCGAGGGCGTCGACAGCCACGAAATCCTGGTCGTGACCTTTACCAATGCCGCGAGCGAGGAACTGCACGGAAGAATCCGGACCCGGCTGGTTCAGGCGTTGCGGTGCCTGGAGAATCCTCGAGTCTGCGACGATTCTTTCCTGGAACTGGTTCTGCGCAAATATTCGGTCCCGGACACAAGACAACAGGCGATCGAGCGCCTCAAACTCGCGATCCGAACTATGGATGAAGCCGCGATCTTCACGATTCACGGCTTCTGTCAACGGGTTCTCACGGACCATGCGTTCAACAGCGGCCAGGCCTACGATATCGATCTCACGACGGATGCAAACGAATTGTGGAGCCAGGCGCTCGAAGACTGGTGGAGAATTCACGCTTATCCGCTGAACCCGAAACAGTTAACGCTGTTTCTGCGCGCGCTGGAATCGCTCGAACATTTCAGCGAGATGCAACGGCCCTTGCGTGTGATTCAGCCCCCCGCGCTGGTTCCCTCGGTCGGCGAAACGCTCGATGAACTGTACGGCCAGTGGGATGCCTTAAAATCGGATCTGCAAACGCTCGCCGAAACCTGGAACCGCAGATCGCAGGGAATCATCCGCATCCTCGAGGGATCCGAAGTATTGAAGCGGGCACAACAGACCGCTTATCACAACACCCGGCTGGCCGAAATGCTGGAACGCATCCACCAGTATTTCGAGTACGCAGACCGTCATGTAGATCAGGAAATCATCGCTTACCTGAGTGTCGATTCGCTGGAAGAACACAGTAAACCAAGCAAACTCGGTAACGATCCCGAACTCAGGGACCCTTTTTTTATCGCGTGCCAAGAGCTCCGCGAGCGAGTCGATGAAATCGTTCTCCGCTTCAAAATCCGGGCATTGAGCGAAGCGAGTTGCTTTGCCCGAGAGCAGATCGAAGCGGCGAAGAAGAAACGCCAGGTCATGACCTATGACGACCAACTGACCCGTCTCTATCAGGCACTCCTGGATTCCCGGGGCCCGGATCTCGCGAACAATTTGAGACAGGGCTTTCCGATCGCGATGATCGATGAATTCCAGGACACCGATGCGGTTCAGTACGGGATCTTCCGCGCGATTTATGTCGCGGGTACGGGGGTCGGACTCATCTTGATCGGGGACCCCAAACAATCGATTTACCGCTTCCGCGGAAGCGATATCTTCACCTACATACAAGCCCGAAGGGACGCCGGAAATCAAGGTTTTACGCTGGACACCAACCGGCGCTCCACGCCCGGTCTGGTTCAGGCGGTCAACGCCATTTTTGAATTTCGCGAGGCTCCGTTCATCTATCACGAGGCCATCGGTTTTTCACCGGTCCGCGCGGCGGAGTCCCGCACCGGTTCGAGCAGCGATCCGAAGTCGCTCGGCAAGCATCCCGCCGAAGCCCCGCTCACGATCTGGAAGATTCCGCTCGATGAAAAGGGCAGGCCCTTCAATCAAGGAACCGCGCGGGAACTGTTGGCCAAGGTCACGGCCTCGCAGATCGCTGCGCTCTTGAACGACCCGGAACCGGCCGAAGCCTCCGATATCGCGGTACTGGTGCGCACCAACCACGAAGGCCAAGCGATCCAAATCGCATTGCGGAAACGAGGAATCGCGTCGGTGTCGATCACGAGAGACAATATCTTTCACAGCGACGAGGCGAGCGGACTTGAGATACTGCTGGTCGCGGTCGCGGAAAGCGGTAACCAACAGCTCATGCGCAACGCGCTGGCCAGCAGTCTGCTCGATTTGACCTACCCCGAGATGGACCGGATCTGGACCGGCGAAGACGAATGGCAGGACTGGTCGGACAGCCTCAAACATCTTGGCGACCTATGGCATCGCAAGGGCTTCATGGCCATGTTCCATCACCTGTTGGACGGCCACCGCATCGGAGAACGCATCGCGCACCGCGGCAACGGCGAACGCCGCTTGAGCAATCTGATGCACCTGGCCGAACTGCTGCAGGAAGCTTCCAGGCAATACCCGGCGGCCTCCTCGTTGTTGGCCTGGTTCGACCGGCAACGCCAGCAGCCCGGAATTCAGGAGACCGAACTTCGACTTGAAAGCGACGAAGACCTGGTTAGAATCGTGACCATCCATTCCAGTAAAGGGCTGGAATATCCGATCGTTTTCCTGCCCTTTCTGTGGGGCGCGAGACCGGTCACGGATCGCAAAACTAATCTCATCGAATTTCACGATTCCCACGGCAAAGTCTGGCTGGATGCGGGGTCGCCGCGGGAACCGAGAAACCGGGCGTATTGCCTGGCCGAGAAGGAGCGTCTGGCCGAAGACTTGCGCCTGCTCTATGTCGCGCTGACCAGGGCCCGATCGAGAATCGTTCTCGCCTGGGGCCGGGTCAATTCGAACAATCGGGATTTATCCGGACAAAGCGCGCTGGGCTATTTGCTTCATTCGCGTCAAAGCGCCGAGGATTTGGACCATGCATTACCGCAAGGTTTCGTGGACGGCATTGAACTCAATGGGGACCTGCAAAGGCTGGTCAAACGATCCGAAGGAACCATCGAAATCCGCGAACTTCCGGAAATGGAGGACCGGTCCGTCAAGGATTCCACGGCTTTGCCCGATGATCCGATCGAACTCTCCGAATTCACGGGCCGGATCGCGACCGATTGGCGGATCGCGAGCTTCACGGCCATGACCCGGGAGGTCCATCAACTCCCGCACCACGGGAGCCCAAGACTCATCGACGACCCGATCCTGAATTTTCCGGCCGGGAGCCGGACCGGATCATTCCTGCATCTGGTCCTGGAAAACCTGGATTTTCAGGGTCCGATCGACTCACAGGCCCCGGAGCTTTGGCACCGCTTCGCGCCGCGTTTCAATTTCGATTCGACTAAGGGTCCCGAAATCATGGACCGATGGCTCAACAACATCGTAAACACCCGGCTGGACAATCACGGTTTGAAGCTCAAGGACCTGCCGATGGAACGGCGCCTGAACGAACTCGAATTCGACTTCTCGCTGCGGCACGTCGAGATTTCCGCGCTGAACAGGTTCTTGAGCGAACACGCGCGAAGGTCGCTTGATCCGATCGAGTATGAAAATTTTCAGGGGGTCGTGAACGGGGTGATCGATCTGGTTTTTGCGCACGGGGGACGTTACTACATCGCCGATTACAAGACCAATTATCTGGGCGGGTCGCTCGACGATTACCTTCCCGACAAACTGCATGACGCGATCCTGGACCGGCGCTACGACCTGCAATATCTGCTGTACACGCTGGCCCTGCATCGTTATCTGAAGCAGCGAATTCCGGGTTATCGCTACAGCAAGCATGTCGGGGGTGTTTACTACCTCTTTCTGCGCGCAATGCGCCCAGAAGATTCGCTGTACCGCGGGATTTTTCGGGTTGTGCCGGAGCCTGAGATCGTCGAATCACTGGACCAACTCGTGTTCGCTCAGGCATCACGGCAGGGTCTCCATGGTTAGCCGGCTGCGGGACTGGATGAACCAGGGGCAAATCACTCCGCTCAGTTACTTTTTCGCGCGCTTTATCGCCGAGGAATACCGGCTCGACGAAGACAGCGTGGTCGTATTCAGCGCGGCCTTGGTCAGCGAGCGAAACCAGCAGGGGGAACCCTGTATCGATCTTCGAAGTTTTGCGGGAGAACCGCTGTTCGACGCGGATTCCGGAACGATGTCGAGGTTATTCGAAGGTCTCGAATACGAAGACTGGCGGTCCTTGCTGCAATCGCAGCCCTGCGTCGGCGGGCCCGGGGAGATCGCGCCGCTGATCCTCGAAGCACGGCGCCTGTATCTGGGCAGATTCTGGCATTATGAGGACCGGGTTCGCGAAGCGATTCTCGCCAGGCTGCAAAGCGAGCCTGAAATCGACGAGGCTCGATTAAAGGAAGGACTGGCAAGACTATTTCCCGGAACAGAGGAATCCGAAGAACCCGATTGGCAAAAGGCAGCCTGTGCGCTCGCGGTCGTCCGGCGCCTCGCGATCATCTCGGGCGGCCCCGGAACCGGGAAGACGACGACACTCGTCAAGGTGCTCGCGCTGCTCCTGGAGCAGAATCGAGGACTCCGTATCGGGCTCGCGGCGCCGACCGGAAAGGCGGCCGCGCGCATGGTCGAGTCGATCCGCGAACGCAAACAGCAAATTCCGGTGGACCCGGCGATTCGCGCACGGATTCCGGAGCAATCCTCGACCCTGCACCGCCTGCTGGAATATGACGGATACCGCTTCCGGGTCGACCGGGACAATCCCTTGATTCTGGACTGCCTGGTGATCGACGAGGCATCGATGGTCGATCTGCCGCTCATGGCCCGGTTGCTGGACGCCTTGCCCAGCAACGCGCGCTTGATTCTGCTCGGTGACCGGGATCAGTTGGCCTCGGTGGAAGCCGGGAATGTGCTGGCCGACCTGTGCGGTAATGGCCTGGCTATCGAATACAGTCCGGCTTTCGCGCGCGGATTGGCGGAATGGGTCTCGGTTCCGGTCCGGCGACTCGCAGTCAAGTCCCGCGCACCCGGCATGGCCGATTCGATCGCTCTGCTTCGCACCAGTTACCGTTTCGGTGCGGACAGCGCGATCGGCAGGCTCGCGGGCCTGATCAATCGCGGACAGGGTGGAGAGGCGCAGGCCTTGCTGCAAAAAGCCGGCACCGGTCAAATCGTTTGGCGTGACATGAGCGATCAGGGTGTCGCCACGGAAGTGCTGCACGAGGCAGTCGAACAGTACCGGCATTACCTCGAGGCCGGCAACCCCGAACAAGCCCTGGAACGCGTCGAAGGTTTTCGGGTCCTTTGCGCAACCCGGCAGGGCCCCGCGGGAGTCATTGAAATCAACCGGATTATCGAGGAAGGCCTGTTTCCGAAAGCAAGCTCGAGACATCCCAACCACTACCCCGGCAAATTGCTCATGATCACCGTGAATGACTACGAAACCGGCCTGTACAACGGCGATATCGGTCTGTTGTGGGCAGACCGCCACGGAAAACTCAAGGCCTGGTTCCGGCTCTCAGGCAATCAGATCAGGAGCATCCCGGTCCGCGACCTTCCCGAGTACGTGCCGGCCTGGGCGATGACGGTGCACAAATCCCAGGGCTCCGAATTCGATCAGGTGTTAATGATCCTGCCCAACGAAGAATCGCATCCCGTGGTCTGCCGCGAACTCATTTACACCGCGATCACGCGTTGCCGAAAAAGCCTGAGCATCCATGCAAGCCGCGGTGCTTTTATTGGCGGCGTAAACCGGAAACTCAGCCGAAGCTCGGGATTGGCGGAGAAACTCGGATGGCCCTCCGGATAACCCGAAACCTTGCCGCCTCTGTAGATGCGAATTTATTCGCACAATGATGAATGTTTGGACTGAGCGAATAAATTCGCACCTCCAACTGTGAAGCAGAAACTCGAACTCACTTGGATCGGCAAGGAGATTCGGCCAAAGCTGGAGCCGCGGATTCTTTAGGAGGACACTGAGAAATCCTATCACGCGAAGCACCGGGTGACGGATAGGGACATCTACGACAACCGGCTGATCTTCGGCGATAGTCTGCTGGCCTTGAAGGCGCAGGAGGCGGAGTTTGCGGGGAAGGTGAAGTGCGTGTTCATCGACCCGCCCTTCTATGAGGAAAACAGTCAACAGCGACCCATTCCGACACGGTTAGCGCTTTTCCGCGCCAGACGCCGGTTGTCAAGAGTGGCTTGCCACCGCTTGCGGCTCGCCCTTGACAACC
>JBOICY010000182.1:0-10501 GCA_050740335.1 Methylococcales bacterium
AAAATTATTCACCCCATCCCTGCGGTTCACTCCTGCGGAGCCCGCCTTCGGCTGTTCAAAATCGCTCCCGGCGATTTGGTCCATCACCAATAGCCAACTCGACTGCCACCCGACCGCCTTCAATTCCCTCCGCTTGTTCACTTGCTCCATCGCTGCGCTCGACCCCGCTTGCGCCCGCTCCCGCTGAGCTTTCTCCAAACCCCGGATCTGCTCATCTGCCCCAACCGGTAACGTTCGTATTCTCGTCTAATCTCTGCTTTCAGGTCTTCGCCCAACGGATACCCCAGGCCACCCGACATCGTTTCCAAGCGCTCCACCAAATCCGGACCAATCGGCAGCCGGATCCCATGCGCCACCCACAGCGATTGGATCCGCGCACTGTGCGCACCGCGTTCCTTCACCAACCGTTCCCGCTCCCGATGCAAGCGCCGATCGTCCTCTTCCTCAACCGACAGTACCCGTACCACACTCAACATCCCGCGTTCCCCTCCCGCATAGCGCTGCAACAACCTCAACAACGCATTCGAATCCACTTGATCCGTCCTGGTCCGCCGCTGCCGCCGCTTGACCTTGAACCTCGCCGAATCGACCACTGCCCATTCTCGATCCCCTGTCCTTCCAAGGCCCGGGGCAGATCCAAAAACCATCCCGACCGGCTTCGTAACCACTCCGAATCCGGCAATCCTCCTGCAACTTGAACTTCTCCTTCGCCCGCCTGATTGCCCCTCATTCAAGGCAACCCAATCCCCCGCATCAATCGTGTTCTGCCGGCTCCTTTCCCCGTCGCTGAAACCTGCCCCTTCCACGTCTGGTTGCTCAATTCCAAACCCATATACAAAGTCTGTTCCGATGCGTTATCTTCTTTCTCAAGGACCGCTGTCATTTGTTTATCCTCTTTAGTTTGTTGAAAAACTCTAGGATATCCGATAGCGGTCCTTCATAATTTCTACGCGGCCGGTTTGAATAGCGGTCTCGCGCCGCAAAGCTTAGGGGCCTGAGCGCGGCGGCTCCGCGCGCCGCTCTCCGGCCCGTGCTTTTTCTAGCGGCTCCGCCGCGCTGGCTTGAAGCTCAGGACCTCGGGAGAGGCGGAAGCCCCGGTCCGAGTCGCGGTAAGCACGGGCCCCGGGGTCGCGGCACGCGCAGCGCAAGCACCCGGCGAGGTTGAGCCACGAGCCGCCGCGCAGAACGCGAGGCCCGTCCTCGGAACCCAGCGGATCGACCACGCTGCCGGTTGTGTGTTCACGAAAGCCATCCCGGCACCACTCCCAGACATTGCCGTGCATTTGATAAAGCCCCCAGTCATTCGGCGGAAATACTTTCACCGCAACGGTCTCTTCACGAAACTCGCCTTTCGGATCTTGACCGCGGTAGGGATGGTTGCCATCGAAATTGGCCTGTCCGGTGCTCATCGTTTCGCCAAAACTGAATGGGCTCGTGGTCCCCGCCCGGCACGCATATTCCCACTGCGCCTCGGTCGGCAAGGTTGCGTTCAGATCGGGTATGCTCTGATTCAGGCGCCAGAGAAATTCCTGGACATCGTCCCACCTCACTGTTTCGACCGGCCGGTCTTTACCCTGAAATAGGCTCGGGTTCGAGTTCTCCCCCATCAGCGCCATCCACAACGCTTGCGTACAGGCCGTATCCGCAAGCCAGAAGCCTTGACTCAAGGTCACTTGGTGTTGCGTTTCATCTGAATCACGCCCCTGCTCGCTTTCCGGCGACCCCATCAGGAAGGTCCCCGGTGGAATCCAGCGCAAGCCTTGCCGAATTCCATCGATCCGGAATCCCATCCACAGCCCGCAGTCATCCTCCCCCCAATCGCTGGCCCAGGGTTCCGGGAATCCGGGCGGCAGATCCGGATCGAATGCAGGCATCATCCGGCTGATTGACCGGTTATAAAATGCGCCGGCCGGCTTTCGCGCACCCGAAGGCGCCTACTCACGGGCCAGCGCAGGTTGATTTTCGTCGCCGCAAACGGCGGACCGGATGGCGTGCTGGTCAACGGCGTCCTCCGAATCGCCCTGAGCTCGGGAGAGGCGGAAGCCTTGGTTCGAGTTGCGGTTAGCACGGTCCCTGTGGTTGCGGTACGCGCAGCGCAAGTTCCTGGCGTTGTTGTTCCACGAGCCGCCGCGCAGAACGCGAGGCTTCTTGGCATCGCCACCCGAGTCAAGTATACCACCTTGGGCTCAAGCATCGACAACCCCGCGGCGTGCCAAATGGATGCACCGCCAAGCGCTTGTGTCGGCGGGCAAGGTGATCGCATGGACGGCGGCATAGCGCAATTGCAGAGTCCGCTCGTCAATCAGGCCACGGGTCCATAGCTTTTCCCAATAAGCCCTGCGGGATGCATAGCGCCGCCGGCGGCGCGGAGTTAGTCTCAAACCACCGGGATGCACACGGAAACCGCAGAAAGTGACCCCGCGCTTCGAGCGATTGATCTGCGGATTTGCTTTGATCGTGAGCAAGCGTTCTATACGCAAATAAAGATCCGCTGCATTCAACGTGCGGCGCGCGGACTCCCGGTCGCCGCACCACCAGATCACGTCATCCATATAACGCACGGCCGCTTTGACCTCGGAACGCGCGGCCAACCACCGGTCCAAACCGTCCAGATAATAATTTGCAAGATGCTGAGAAACCAGCGTGCCGATCGGCAAACCGCGACCCGGACCGCTTTGGTAAGCCCGAACGATTTGTTCCATCAGCAGCAGAAATCCGTCGCCCGCGAAACGGCGCCGCAGCAAGGACAGTAAAATTCCATGGTCGATATGATCGAAATACCCGGCAATATCGATTTTGACAAACCACGCAAAGCGCTGCAATTGTTGCTGAACCCGGCTGACGGCCCGATGATTGCCGCGGCCCGGCAGGCATGCGTAGGTATTGGCGACCATGGCCCGTTCCAAGACTGGACCAGCGATCGCCATCAGCGCATGATGCAAGACCCGTTCTTCGAAACTCGGCACGTGGATAATCCGGCGTTTCGGGTCATGGATGACCAGCCGGCGAAACTCCCCGCTTCCGGCCCGGCCTGCCCGGATCCTTTCCGAGAGACTTGCCAGATTTGCGTTCAAATCCCGCCGGAACGCGCACACGTCCGGCCGATCCTGCTTGCCCCGGGCCGCTTGCGCGAAGGCGCGTGCAAGGTTCTCCCAGGCCGCCACGGCATCGACTTCGATCAAAGTCCGCTTCAATTTTCCGAACCTTGCGCTTTGGTTGCGAGCAAGCATTTCAACATCGCATTTCCATAACGGCCGGCCCGCGTTTCCCCGACACCTGCAATATCTCGAAGTTCCGCCAAGGTCGACACGCGCTTTTTAGCCATTTCGGCCAGTTGATCGTTCGTAAATACCGCATAGGCCGGAACGCTGTCGCGCTCGGCAAGTACTTTACGGATCTCCCGCAATCGACTGAAAATCGTGAATGTCTGCGGGTCGAGCGTTTCTTTATAATCGATTCGCGGCTTTGCCGCCTTCGCGCTGGAATCGGTATAACTCACGCATATTGCCCAGTACCCTCCTTCCGCCACGAAGTGCCGTTCGATCTCCAGAATCCGGTTGCTTGCGAGAAATTCATTCAAATCCCGCGCGGAGTCCTCCGGATCGTGCGCCGAAATCGTGAAAAAGCGCAGCCTCATGGTTCTTCTCCAGGTTCTGAGCCATTCCTTCCGCCCAAAAAACCATCCCGCAAACGCTCGACCCAGCCTTTACCGGTCTCTTGCGGATTTTGTGCGCGGGATCGCGGCGGCTCCGCTCGCCGCTCTTCCGTCTGGTTTTTTTTAACCGGCACCGCCGCGCCAGCTTGAAGCTCAGGACCTCGGGAGAGGCGGAAGCCTCGGATCGAGAAGCGGTAAGCACGGTCCCAGTGGGAGCGGTACGCGCAGCGCAAGTTCCCGGCGCTGTCGTAACACGAGCCGCCGCGCAGAACGCGAGGCCCGGCGCCCTCGGGACCGAGCGGATCGACCACGCTGCCGCTAGCGTATTCACGCAGGCCGTCGCGGCACCACTCCCAGACGTTGCCGTGCATTTGATAGAGCCCCCAAGCGTTGCGTGGCAGTGCTTTCACATCAACCGTCTTTTCGCGATACTCGCCTTTCGGGTCCTGATCGCGGTAGGGATAGTATCCATTATAATTGGCCTGTTCCGTGTTCACGGTTTCGCCAAAACTAAAGGGACTCATGGTTCCCGCCCGGCACGCATATTCCCACTGCGCCTCGGTCGGCAATGTTGCATTCAGACCCGGCACGCGCCGGTTCAGGCGAGTCAAAAACTCTTGTACATCGTCCCAGCTTATTTGTTCGACGGACCGGTCTTTGCCCTGAAAACGGCTCGGATTTTTGTCCATCACCGCCATCCACAGCGCCTGTGTACACGCGGTATCCGCGAGCCAGAAGCCCTGGCTCAAGATCACATCGTGCCGTGTTTCATCGTCGTACCGCTTATACTCATTAGATGGAGAACCCATCGCAAACATGCCGGGCATCATCCAGCGCAAACGCTGAACAAGCCCATCGACCTCGAATCCGGCATACACTCCAATCGAATCCACACCGAATTCCGCAGCCCAGTGTGGCCCTACCAGTTCGATCCCATGCGCCCCACCGGTTTGTGAATCATGCCAGAAGCCCTTTTCAAAACCCCAACGCGCAGTCTCATGCCCGTCCTTCCGCTTAAGCAGTACAAAACCCGGCTCACACCACTCAACCCGCCGCCCGTCCGCGCGAATGACCGCAAACAATCCGCGCTCATCGCGGCCAATGGCGAAGGCCCATTCCGGCCGGTATGCGCGTTGCAATTCAATCCGCGCATCGGCGGTCATAATGCTCAGGTTTTCGGAAATAGCGGGAAGGCCGCAATCGACCGACACGTATCTTACACTCCGCTCGGTTTCGTCAGTGACCTTGACGAATGGTCCGCACAACGCATTTCGGACTATAGGGCTACCGCCGGAAGCGGTATCCTGAACCCATCGGAATTCGGAACCGGTCTGGAGCAACTGATAGGGTTTTGCGGGGAAATGCCGGGTCAAAAAATCGAAGCGCCGGTCACGGGTTTTTCCGGATCCGCCTTGAGCCGCTTCGGCAATCGAGATGGCTTCATCGAGCGCGGCTAACTTATCGCTGCGCTCGATAAGTTCCGGATCGGTTTCTTCCATCAGTTGTTTCGCCCAACGCAGGCGAATCGCATGGTCGGGCGATTCCGGGTGTTTAACCAGCGTGAAAATAACGTCGCCGATATAATCCGGATCGGCATCGGCTTGCTCCCGCGCCGAGAAAAGCAATTTCTCCAAATCGCGAACAAAAGGCCAGGCATGCGCATGATCGCTTTCGATGGTCTCGTGAACCCGGGTACGCAGATCCGGCGGCAGGTCTTTGAACAATCGCTGGTAATCGACACGCTGGTCCGGATGGACAAAGCACACGGGAGCGCATCGAAGTACCTGCTCGTGGTTCCACACCGCGAGTTCCGAACCGATATCGCAGCCTTGTCCCGAAAACAACAAGCGGAGCTTTCGCAACAGGCGCGGTCGAGCTTCCGTCGCCATCGAGAGCATTGCGAGCAGCCCGGTCACATCCCGTCCGGATCGAAAGTTGTCAAAAACTTGCGCGATCCGCAACGGCCGGGCTATATCCCAGACAACGATACGCGCGAGGCTATTCAGCCCCGGAAAGCCCGCATATTCGGAAGTTGGCATCAGAACCAGCGGTAAAGTCCGCACCGGTAATTCGCGCAACCAGGTTAAAAAGCTCTGCCAGAATGTTTGTCTCGGGGACTTGGTTACGGCGGTTCCAAGATCGGACAGGATCAACCACGAAGCCTCCCAAAGCTCCTCCGGAGAAAGCCTGGCGCGCTCCATGACCCGGTCAAAACCGGTCTCGCCGAACTCATTTTCGTCCAATGCGATCAGCGTGAGCTTAGCCCCAAGCAGTTCGACCAATCGCTTTTCGAGCAGGCGGAAATCGCTTTGCACCGGAAACAGTTCCGCGGCGCGGTCAAGGACCAAAACGACCCGATGGGGCCAGCGGCGAAAGCTTTTTCTCGGGATTCGCTTCAGGTTTTGCGCGGATGCAAGCAATCTGACCAGGCGCATTTCGTCGGGAGACGAGGAATCGCGCAATTCCATGCACTGATGGCGAAGGAATGCGCTGAGCCGCGGCCAATGCACCAGCGAGACTTCGCTTATTTGACCCGCCGGTTTCGGTTGTTCCGGTCTTTGGCCGACCGGCAGACCCTGTCTCCACCAAAGCGGAGGCTCTTTTTCTTCAACTCCGGGAACGACCGGCTCACGGCTGACCGGCTGCCAAAACCAGGCGGTGCACGCGGATTGGGCCGCGTTTTCGGTTGGGATCGTTTCCTGTTCTACGTTTTCGGTGGACGCTTCAAAGAAGACCTGGCTGTCTAAACTAAGCGACACTTCGTGCTCGATTCGACTTTCGACACGGGTTGTCAGGAGTTCATAACCCGCAAGTTCGGCGAGCGTGGCGATGTCACGCGCGTCATTTCCGAGCCTGAGAAGCCTAAGCAAATCGGCTCGATTGGTGCCAGTCCGGCCGATTGAAGCGTGATTCAGAACACCCTGCCCTGCTTGCGGCGCGCAAATTCGCTGACTTCATCCAGTGCTTCGAACTGAGCGTTGGAATCACCGGGGTGCAGGGCCGTGACCACCGAAAGAATATCCAGATATTCGGCCAAACCGGGCCGGATGGAGCCGTATTGGGTACCAAACCGGTCGGTCCGGATCATTGCCGCGGCCTTGTTTAAAACATCGTCCGTGCAATCTTCCGCGCTGAAATGCACCCGGCCGCGCTGCCTGAACCAGTCTACGAATGGTTTGTGTTCGCGGGTCCGCGAATCCTCCGCGGGTTGCGCCGGATACTCCAATTGGAGCACCAGACAGCGCCGCAAAAAGGCTCGCGGGAGTTCCCGTTCCTCATTCGTGGTAATCACGGTCAACAGGGGTCTATTGGAGCGGTCCACGATCGAATTCGCGATCCAGGGCACCTGAAAGCTGTTTTGTCCGAAACTTTCGAGCAGGCCGTTCGGCAGGTCGAGATCGGCTTTATCGATTTCATCGATCAGCAGTACCGCGCCCTGTGGATCGCCAGGGTTATTCCAGCACGGCTTGCCCTGTTTGCGTTTGGATCGCTGGTATTGAATTTGAGCACCGCTCCAATCGAAAGCCCACCAAATCGGACCGGGACTCAAAAAAAGATCATGCTCTAAAGCCGCGCCGCGTTCAGAATCCGGTAGACTCGCAAGCACTTGTGCCTCACCCAAGCGATCCACGGCGTCGAAATGCCAGAACAAATCCTCGAGTTCGGTGCGCGCGGTGATGACTTTGGAAATCAACACCCAACCCAAACACTGCGCGACCGCCCTGGCCAACTGAGTCTTGCCGGTTCCGGGTTCACCGCGCACCAGCAAAGGCCTGCCCGATGCCAAGGCCGCTTTAACGGCCAACACCTCGCGCCGCTCGAAGCAATGCGCCGAAGCACCCCAGCCCGGGATCTCGGCAAGCGGTATTGCTTCTTCGACTGGCAAGGCTTTATCGACCGAAGCCAGCAGTTTTTGATTTAGATCGAAGCGGCTAGTTTTCATCTCTTGATTCTTGATCAGGCTTCATGCGGTAGAACGCTTTAATGGCTTCGTCCAGTTCAACCGGATTGCACACGAATAGCGTAGTGCCGAGTTCTGCATCGATTAAAATTCGGGGTAGATTCGGCAGGTAATGGCGAAGTTCATTCCGAACCGAGGGTTGGGAATAAACCGGGTGCCCGTCTGGAATCACGAAATAATAGGGACGATCTCCGTAGCGCGATTCGCCCAATGCAGCATTCAGACGTTCCCAATGACGACCTTCCATCTGTTCCGGAATATCTTCGTCAAAGCAGGCAAGCAATCGTTGCCCCAAGCGCTCTACCGCGATTCGGGGTTCCGGGATGGAAGCCCAAGAGAATCCGTCGTCACCGGCGTCCAACTGATATAAAGGCCGGGCCAGCATTGCGGCTCGGTCGGATCGATCCTGAATAAACTCCACGTTTCGATTCCCGTCCAATCTGGCAACCAAGACTTCAATCGGACGGTTACGCGAATCGTTCACAACCGCGAGAACCAATAACAATTTATCGTCGTCGCGGATCGCTTCCTGAATCTTTTCGTAGGCGATTAGAGTTTTTAGCAAATCGAGATGGACTTGTTGGAGAAATGGCCAGCATGTACGCTTGGCACGATGGTCGAAAGCCGGTTCACCTAAGTACTGTCTAACTGCTCTTGTCCATTCGCGCACGGACTGTATTGACGGATTATTTGGAACCAGTTCGTTTACAGCAGCCTCGATCCTGGCTACTCCCAGAATACTACACAGTTTCTGAGCCGGACCGGTTAATTGCGGCATTTTCAGGCGATCGACCAGTTCTGTCCTCAGCAACTCTCTATATTGTTTCGGACTTACTGGTTTGAATGGCTCCAGAGTATTCGGGACAATCGATTCTTGTAAAATGCTTTCCTCCAAAAATTGCTTGATCCCCAGATAGACATCATCAGTCTTTGATTCAGGTTTGCAGATTGTCAGGTGATCGGCATCCATCTTGACCGGAAGCACACCGGTAATGCCGGGATCCGCGGACGACTCCTCGACAACCATCACAGCGCCGGTTTTGATCCCTTCGGTATAACACAAGGTCTTGATCTTCAGGGGACCCACGTGTTCCTTATACCATGTGTTCAAATCTCTGAGCATGCCGCTATTCGCGGTCAGATCCTTCGCCGCAGGGGCTTCACGTAACACAACCCGCAATCGATCCAACCAGGTTGCCAGATCGGAACCTGCATGGGGTGTCGCAAGAAAAGCAACCGCCTTGATTTGAGAAAGTATTTTTTGCAACCCCGGATCGGTTTTGATGTCGCTGCAATGCCTGAGCATTTGTTTGATCACCAAGCCACCCAGGCTGTGCCCGATCAGGGCGGTTGGCCGCTTCCCGATTCCCTGCAATTTCATCCGATGCGCGACATTGCCGGCTCGATCACTCAGCGGCATACTCATTCCGAGCCAGCCAGACGGGCTCGCGTCATATTCGAGCGTCCAAATACATAAGGACGGTAGGTCCCGAGCCAACCAGGCCAACCAACAATCTTCGATCCTGTCCGCGCCCCAAGTCTTGGAGTAGTGACCGCCGAGGCCGTGAACAAATACGGCGTCGCCCTTGTAATCCAAATTTGTTGCAGAAGAAACTTGATGAAATTTGGGCATTTCCGGTTTTTCTCTTGGTCCGTTGAGGATGCTTCCAGATCCTATTCTCCATTAGACTAACCGATAATGCTTGCAAATTAAATTCAACACGGTAAGCCGCAATACCCTGCGCTATTGCGTACTACCCATGTTGCGCTATTCCGCAAAAACGTCCTCAAGATCAATACGGCAGTCAGGAAACAACGCGGGTATGGCCGTGTCATCTTCGCCATACATCGCCTGTAATTGATAAGCGTCCGCTGTCGGGTTGCGTACAAACTGATGCACAGCTTTTTCATAAGGATAAACCAGCCAGTATTCCTGTACGCCACTTTCCCGATAAAGCTGGTACTTTATCTGCGTTTCCAGTTTGGAATTACCCGCCGATAAAGTTTCTATCACCCAGTCCGGCGCACCCGAACAACCGCGTTCATCGATCTTGTTTTTATCACAAATCACGCATAAGTCCGGCTGTACAACAGAATAAATCTCTTGAAAGGCAACCACCGATTTGCCGCGGTCATAAAGACGCACATCAAAGGGTGCGTAAAATAACTCGCAAGGTCTTTTACGAAAAAAATCGTACAATTGGCCGCCAAGATGGGTAACAATACGTCGATGCTTCGACGTAGGAGCTGGACTCATGAGCATAATTTTGCCGCGAATCAATTCCAGCGCGTCACCGAATTGCCAGGTTAAATAATCGGCATAACTGTACCGGCCATTTAAATCCAGTTGCGACAGGTTGGTGATTTTTGACATGGGTAGGTCCCAAGGATCTAGATTCGCTAAATTGTAGCGTAAGCAACTATCGGATACATTGTTTTTTCTGTTCCCGAATAGTCCGCATGAAGTGAACAAAAGCCCCTAACCTGCCCCCACGACTCTTGCCAAAATGAGAATTGCCGGGGCTCGGGTTACGTTTCTTGAGAACAACTAAGCGACCAAGCACGCAAACCGCGAAAACAACCCGTTGCGGAAGGATTCGGAAGGCAACCAACGGTGGCAATTACCGTGCAGGAGAACCACCTGGAGCGGTTGGTGCCGCGTGTACGTGCCTTGATGGCGCAGTTGGACGCAGCACTACCGAGATCTCACAGTGGTTCCGGTTCGACATTTGTTGTTTGAGCAGGGTGCCGAGTAGCTCTCAATGCTGTTGATTTAAGCGATAAAATCTAGTAACAGTTTGATTATACTGTTATAATGTCGGTTATGAATGATTTTTGAATCAACGACAAAGGAACACAAACATGGCACAAAAACTGAACTGAAA
>JBOICY010000183.1:0-3366 GCA_050740335.1 Methylococcales bacterium
CAGTACACCATCGCACGGCAGGAGGATATCCAGAACAACAATAACATTTACGCTCCGATTACGAGCTCCGAGTTTGGGAAGCCAGAGCGGGTGACCAAAGCCGGCGTCGGTGGAGCGCTCAACGATAACGCGATGGGCAACGGCGCGTTTCAAACAGTCCGGGAAGGCTTCAACCGTCTTACACGGGACTATACTGACCACGGCATGGTTAGCCTTACGGCGACGTACAACGTTATACCGGAGCTAACGCTGGATGCGACAGCTGGATTGGACTATATCTCCCAGAGAAGCGATAACTTCTATCTGTACAGATGGAATGTCGACAATTTCGTGACGGCCGACGTCGATGGACGCCTGAATCTTGGGACACGGCAGGTACAAGACTGGACACTTTCCACCAAAGCGCTCTGGAACACCAACATTACCTCAGACCTTAGTTCTCAGGCTATTCTTGGTATTCAGGGTCTCCGCACCATTAGCAATTCCCAGATTGAAACCGGCGTAACGTTTCCGGGTCCGGAGATTGAAACGACAGGTGCCGGTCAGCAACAAACTGCCGGCTCCTCGTACGCCGACAACATCAACCTTGGCGTTGTTGGCCAAGAACAGCTTGGCTATAAGGACTATTTGTTCCTCACGCTTGGCGTTCGTCTTGATGCCAACAGCGCGTTCGGCACGACATTCAAGACCGCGACATTTCCCAAGGCGAGCGTTTCCGTACTACCTCTCAAAGCCTTGGAAATGTCCAGCCCGTATGTTTCGACATGGCGTGCTCGGGTGGCGTATGGGCAGTCCGGTCAACAGCCTGGCTTTTTTGACAAGCTGACGACCTATACGGCCTTGCGCTCTCCAGACGGCTCCGGCGTCATACCGAGTAACCTCGGCAACCCTAACCTCAAGCCGGAGATTGCGACCGAGTTTGAATTTGGTACCGAAGCAGGCTTTCTCGATGACCGGGTCGGAGTTGAGCTTACAGTCTGGAACCGTGTGGTGAAGGATGCTCTCATCGCCAGACAGTTTGCCCCCTCTGGCGGCTTTCAAAACACACAATTAGATAACATTGGCGAGTTGAAGGCAAACGGTCTCGATCTGAGCCTCAACCTGAATCTCATTCGCGGCGAGGATTTTTCTTTGAGCATGTTCGCGAATGGTGCCTACCTGAAGGAAGAAATCGCCAGTATGGGAGGCGCACCGCCGCTAAAAGTTGGCGGCTCGTACCCTCGCTATCGTAACTTTATCAGAGAAGGCTATGCACCCGGCTCTTTCTTCGGGCCCAAGTTATCGACGGAAGACCTGCCCTTCGATATCCATGGTGCCACTGGGACAAGAAATGGAACACCAAGCACCATGGCGGATCTGCTCGCGTATTTTGGCGTTCCCCGTGATCCGACCGTGCTGCAGACGAACTACGTGAGACTTCTCGGCCCCGACGGAAAGCCGTATACACCAAACCTGGCTAACCAGAATCTTCCGTGGCTCGGCGCTAATCCGAATGCAACATCTTCGTACTATCTCGACCATTTTCTCGGCAAACCGATGCCAGATTGGTCGGGCTCGTTCGGCGCGAACTTCACGGTCATGAAAAATGTTCGTATCGCATCGCTGTTCGAGTATAAGTTTGGCAACTTTTACGTCCATAACCTGACGGATGCCTTCCGCCGTTCCCATGCGACGATCGGCAGAAATATTCACGGGGCGTCTGAGACCGAGGTGATTATGGTGAACCCGGCAAGCTCGGCCCAGGATCGCGTGAACGCTGCGATCACGTGGGCGAAACAATACCTGGGACTTTCACCGTACGATGGGCTGAACGAGATCGAAAAGATCTACATGGTGCGGTTGAGAGAGATCAGCGTTACGTACGACATTCCTGCACAGTACACCAATTGGTTCAGTATTGGCAGCGCTTCGATTACGTTCGCGGGCCGCAACATGGCGTTGTGGACAGACTACTCCGGGATCGACCCCGAAACGAATGTCTACAGCTTTGGCGGCGGCGGCACCTTCGGAAATAATTTCGGACTGGGCATCGAAGCGTTCGGCGTGCCACTCTCACGGCAGTATGTGTTCACCTTAAAACTTGGACTGTGAGGAGGAAACGACCATGAAAACACGACTCGTTCTTACTTTGTGTATCGCACTTCTCCTCGCAGCATTCACGGCTTGTGAAAAGCTGCTGGAGGTCAAGAATATCAATAATATCGGAGAATCTGGCGTTTCCGACATTAAGGCAGCGGCGGGTGTCGTCAACGGAGCCGGAGGGTCTGTTGCGAGGGGAATCGCCTATGTGATGGCACCGTACGAAACTGCGACGGATGAAGTCTACTGGATCGGTTCTCGCGACGCCTGGAATCAACTTGATCGGGGCAGTGTATCGGATTTCAACAACGAATTCACCGATCAGGCATGGCCTTTCATTACCGAGGGTCGTTACATGGCGGATAAAGCCGTCACTCTGTTGGAAGGGCACGACGCGGCTGGCCTGCTTTCCACATCAGTGACCATCTCGCCAAACCGTTCCGACCTCGCCAGGGCATACATTTATTCTGCACTGGTACGAATTGCGGTAGGGGAGATGTTCAGCGATTTCGTCATCTCGGACAAAACAGATACCCAGCCTCCGATAGGCGAAAGTAATCTGTACTCCCTCAACGACCAGGCAATTTCAGCACTCGGTAAAGCGGAAATTGTTCTGAATGCGCTTGCGTCGAGCGCCACCAAAACAGAGCTTCTGCGAAGAGTGTACGGTCTGCGTGCGAGGGCGGCTCATTCGAAAGCTGTCCGGCAGTTGATGATTCCTGCGAAAACGACCCCCGCTAATCCATGGGTCCAGAGCGCGCAGGCGGTCGCAGATGCGAATGCAGCCCTGGGTGTCATGACGGCGGATTACAAATGGACCATCGACTACTACACGCCGTTGCTTTTCCAGGAACTCGCCTGGGAAGTCGTCGGGCGGTCTGAGCTGAAGCTCGAGAACATTCCGAATGACCCGATTACGGCTGCAGCCGATGTGCGGATGCAGGCGGGGGCTGCTGATTTCTTGGATAAGACGAAGTATTCAGATCGGTATTCGGCACTAACCATGACTTCCGCACGAGAAATGCACCTCATTATCGCAGAGGATTACCTTGCGAAAGGCGACGCGACGAACGCAAGAAGCCGCTTGAACACCCTCCGTGCCCTCAATAGCCTTCCACAGATCGCCGCAACGAACGATATCAATGTGGCGATGAAGCATGAGAGGCGTGCGAATACCTACTTGCAGGGTCGGCGATTGTTAGATATGTACCGATTCGGCGTGAAAGATGCGCGCTGGGTCACGACGTCGGAAGCATATACAACACCCGGCACGTTATTGCCTGTAAC
>JBOICY010000184.1:0-22700 GCA_050740335.1 Methylococcales bacterium
TTCCCAGCCTGCCTGCCCGCCGGCAGGCTGCAGTGGTCTTCCGGATCGCGATCCGGCCGGTGCGCGGTAGGCGCGTGCCAGACCTCGGTTGACGTCTACCACATCATCGTTGAAGTGGCGGTGCGCCTCGTTCGCCAAAGGTAATCCATCGGCGTCGATTTGGGTTTGTATCACGGCTCCGTGGGGTACCCAGCGTCCGGGTGGCACGTTCACACCGACCACGGTGGCGGCAATCCCGATGTAGCAACCGGGCCCGAGCACGGAATCATGGACGACCGATTTAAAGCCGATGAAACAATCGTCACCGATCGCGCACGGGCCATGGATAAGCCCTTGGTGGGCCACGGAAACCCGTTCACCGATGTGGACCGCCCAACGTTCGGAACGCACGGTAACGTAGCGATCCTTGAGTGCGTGGATCACCGAGCCGTCTTGAATATTGGAATTGGCGCCGATGAAAAACGGCGTTCCCTCGTCGGCGCGGACCGATGCCGCCGCCGCGATATGGACATTGGGCCCCAGTACGACGCGGCCGATCACGGTTGCACTCGGGTGAATATAAGCGGTGCGATGAAAACGCCCGGTTTGGGCGATATTCATGGCCCATGCATTCGCGCCGCTGGCAATGCCCTGGCGAGAGGCGTACCAGCGTTCCTTGCTGCGCGGGTGCGGGAAAACATGCATCTCGTGGCTCCCGCGCAGGCGCCTCACAATTTGCCAGACCGCGTAAATGACGAGGGCGGATATCACCCCGCGCAGGAAGTCCGTCAGGATCACCGCGAGCGCGGTATAAACCATCAGCCAGACTTGCCTGCGCCCTTGTTCCACGATCTCCCTGACCTCGCCGGGTTTCACCATATTGATCGCGACATAGATCAGGATGCCGGCAATGCAGGCCATGGGGATGAAGCCTAGAAAATTCGCCAGATAATAAGCGAAGGTGAGTTTCAGAACGGCCTTGAAAATCCCGGCGAGTGGCGTGATTGCACCGACCTTGATGTTGGTGGCCGTGCGGGCCAGCGCGCCGGTGTGCGGGAAGCCGTTGAGCAGCGGGACGATCGCCATCACATGGCCCTGGCCCCAGAGTTCTTTTTCCGGATCGAAGGGACGTCCGGTGTTATTCGCGAGGCGGTCGGCCATTCGCGAGCAGAGCAGGCTTTCGATGGCCGCTACGAACACGATTGCAATGGCCGCGTAAATAAGATCAACGATCACCGTCGCGTTGAGGTCCGGCAAGCGGGGCGGAGTAAACATCACGGCGATAGCTGGAATTTCGCCGAATTTGGTGCTGACCAATGGCAGTCCTTGGTCGCTTAAAACGGTTTGGGTGAACATCACTCCAATGCCGAGGGACAGTAAGGGCGCGGGCACAAAAGGCGATATCTTGGAAAATGCTATGGTGAGCAGCAAGGTTCCGACCGTCAACCCGACCGCCTCGATCTCGAGGGTTCCGAAATGCTCGTAAACCCCCTGCATTTTGTCGACGAAGTCATAGCCGAGCTTGACGTGGAGTCCGAACATTTCGCCGAGCTGGGACAGCGCGATGGTCACCGCAATGCCGATCGTAAATCCGACCACGATCGAGAAGGGAACCAGGCGTACAAAGCGCCCCGCTCCGGTCAGCGACATGCTCCAAAGGATCAGCGCGGCTCCCAGGGACGCGGCCACCAGAAAACCGTGGTTGTAGCTTGCCATGATCGCTCCGATGATCGGAATGAAAGCCGCGGTGGGGCCATAGACCTGGTATTTGGATCCGCCGAACAACGCGCCGATCAGGCCGGCGACCGCCCCGCCGACAATCCCTTGTTCCGGCCTTAATCCGGATGCAATCGCAAATCCCATCGCGAGCGGGATCGCGATGAGCGCGACCACCATTCCGGAGCACAGGTCGCGAAAAACATTGAGGACGACGTTACCGCGGGTGAGATCTTCATAACGGCCGTCGATCGGGGTGAAATAATACTTCAGACGTTTCAATAGCCGCATCTGGATCCTCCGAAATTCGATCGTTGTGAACTGTTGAGATTCTCAGGCAAACCGAAGAACTGGCTTTCGAGATCCGAAAGGTGATCAACCGTGGATTTTGTCAAGACTCCTTGGCGCGATACAGAGTCAAAATCCGCCGGGTCTCGATGACAGTTTCCAGCAACCGGTGTACCGATATAACTATTTCGCATGGATGGGAATCCTCTATGCGCGAGAGCCAACCACGAGCCCATGGGCTCAGGCAGAAAGACAAGCGGGTTCCGCGCCGGAAGGAGGCGCGTGATTACGGACGCAGCTTAGCGCCGATCAGGCGGGCGGTGTGCGGGTGCCGGGTTTTGGCCGATGAAGCTTCGGGTGACTACAGGCCCGAAATACTTTCCCCTGGCGATAGAAAACGTTACGCTCATGAGCGTGCAGTCGTCCAAGTTGTCAGGGTTTGGTTCAGAGTTATCCGAATCTTCATAGGTAATCGTCGGATCATCATCGACCCACATTCCATGCCCGTCGATCTTGTTGTGGTTCGTGATAACGGTCGGATCCGGATTTGCGCAGGAATGGTCCAAAGCGAGTGCCGCAAGACCGGGAATCGCGATGTTCATCAGCATCGCTACAACAACGACCAGGCTCGCGAGGCGAAACTGCCGTTTAGTAAGCCGAATGAATGTCATGGTATACCGGTACTTGGTTTTATCGACGCGATGGATCGTTGGGTCTTTTGTATACTAAGTTCCAGCCGGTAGTCAAGCGGCAATCTCGCGGGGGGGTAGAGAACAGACAAACTGTCAGGGTTGGAAATGTTAAAAGAGAGGTGGGCACGGAATCCCTGCCCACCCTTGCGAAGTGGACGGGTCTACTCTTGCCCGAGCCAGCGGTATGCGAACCCCGCCAGGGCCGCGCCGATGATCGGAGCCACCCAGAATGCCCACAATTGCGCCAGCGCCCAGCCGCCGGCGAAAAGTGCCGGGCCCGTGCTGCGCGCGGGATTAACCGACAAATTGTCCACCGGGATGCCGATCAGATGGATCAGCGTGAGCCCCAGGCCGATCGCGATCGGTGCGAAACCAGCCGGCGCGCGCGGATCCGTGGAGCCGAGGATGATGATAAGAAACATAAAGGTGAGGACCACTTCGGCGAGGAGTGCCGCGACCAGCGAATATCCGCCCGGTGAATGGTCGCCATAACCATTGGAGGCGAAACCGGCGCCGAGATCGAAGCCGGCCTTACCGCTCGCGATCAGATACAGCACCCCCGCGCCGATCACCGCGCCGATGACCTGGGCTGCGATATACGGCAACAGATTGGCGCCATTGAAGCGCCCCCCGACGAATAATCCGACGGATACCGCGGGGTTCAGATGGCAGCCCGATATATGGCCGATCGCGTAGGCCATGGTCATGACCGTCAGACCGAACGCGAACGCAACTCCGAGAAGGCCGATCCCGACCTCGGGAAAAGCCGCCGCGAGCACGGCGCTGCCGCACCCGCCGAACACCAGCCAGAAAGTGCCGAGCGCCTCGGCGACACAGGGTTTTATGAGCGACATGATGTGTACTCCTGTAAATGTGGTTTTTGACTGAGATTATATGCGCCCCCATAAGCCGCGCGCCTATTGTATAATTTTTGATTTCGCGAGGCGATTCAATACCTGGCTCAGAGATCAATAGAATCAAGCCCGGGGCCACCGGATCATCGGTTCTACCACCGCCCCGATTCGATGATCCTCCGCCTCGGGTTTTTGATGCCGCGTATCCCGCGTTCGGTGAGGACATAGATGAAAACATATCTATTCGCGATCTTAACGCGGATTCGACGGTAGAAGTCCGGGTGTTCTTCCAGCTCATCCACGGCCCCGAGGGTCTCCGCATCGACGGCGTAGACCTCGACTTCGATCGCGGTGCTTCCATCGGGAATGATGGCCGGATACGGGCCGAGATCGATCATGGTGTAATCGGGTGTGGTATGAAATCGCCCGATAAACCTGGCCGTCTCGAGATAGCGATGGTTATGCCGGCCAGCCTTGAGGCTGCCATAGACGGCAATCCGGTACTCAAGGACTCGGCCTTTGGTCGATATCATGTGAAGAAGCGTTAGCCGGCGGCTTACGGGTATTTCTCGAGAAACATTTTCAATCCCTGCACATAGTAGGCTCGGTCTCGCAGAAAACCGGTGTTGTGATCGCCCCGCAGTTCGAGAAACTCCTTGGGGCCGGCGGCCACGGCGTAAAGCGCTCGCCCATGGCGAACATGAATGATTTCGTCATCCCGGCTGTGGATGATCAGAACCGGCCTGTCGACGGACTTCAGATAGCTTTCCGTCTCATAATGGAGTCGGCTCATCAGTCTAACCGGTAGAAAGCGGTAGATTTCCGCGGCCAGGTCCGGAACCGATTTGAATGTCGACTCCACGATCAGCAGTTTGGGCGGTTTGATCGTCGCGAGCCACGCGGCGATCGCGCCGCCGAGCGAACGGCCGAAATAAATCACTTGTGACTCCGGAATGTCCCGTGTCTCGGTTAGGTAATCCAATGCCGCCCGGGCATCGAGGTAGCTTCCGTGTTCGCTGGGTTTTCCTTGGCTCTGTCCGTAGCCGCGATAGTCGAAGATAAAGACATTCAACCCCAACTCGTTGAAAATCAGTAGAGAATCCAGACGGTGGGTGATATTTCCGGCATTTCCATGAAAAAACAGCAGCGTCTCCCGCCGCGGATCCGCGGGCAGATACCAACCGTGAAGGCTGAGGCCGTCTGCGGTTTTGAATCGGACCGCCTCATAGCGGAGGCCGACCCGGTCGGGCGTCGCAAAGACGTCTTGGGTTGGAAAATAAAGCAGCGCCGACTGGGCGAAAAACACCACTCCGACCAGCAGCAGGTATCCTCCCAATAGGATTGCGACGAAGTACCCCATTTAAAAAGCGCACGTTTTCGGCTTGGACTGGTTGGATTATACCAAGCCGGTGTTTCGACGGAGCCGAACGATTCGGGCTCCGCCGGCTGGCAGGCAGGTAGCGAAGAGATTCAAGGTTCGAGCGGCTCGTTGATTCGATACCGCAAGCGCGTACCTTCGATTTGGTATTCCAACCCATGGTCGCGCGCCAATGCCTCGAAACGCAGAAGATCGGCTTCGTTTAACTGCGCGCCTACGCCGGTGAGCAGCCCGAGTTCGCCGGCGCGGTCGAGCATCAAAATGAAGCCCGCGAGAGCTTCTCCCAGGGTGAAATTACAGTGTCCGAAACGATCGATCCGAAGCGGAAAATGATTCGTCAACAGGTCGCCCGCTCGCAATGTCTTGAGAGCGTAGAGCGGTTCATGCCAGTAAGGGACCTGCTGGTCGCGAGTCGTGTGCGGTGTCACCAATGGGATATCCAGTTGACCGGAGGTGCTGTAGCGACTGCTCCGCATCTCGGCGAGGGCGACCGGATCGGCAGCAACGCGGCCGCCCGTTGCGCCGACTAATGCGTTAAGCAGCGCGTCGTTCTGAGAACCGGAGAACCACCGGTATAAATTGCCATACGGAAATCCGCCGAGCGTATTTGCGGCGTCTCCCAAATTCAGCACCGCGTAACGCAATACGTCCGCTACGGAAATCTCAACGGTAGTTAAATATTCCTGCTCCGATCCACTGTCGAACGGTAATTTCGCCGTCGTCACGAACTGATCGAGCAAAGAGCGATTCGCAGGGTCGAACACGACCGGCTTGACCTCGGTCTCGTAGAATGACTGCCAGTTATCGACCACGCCGGGCAGCGGATCGAAAGGACCTCCAGGGATCAATCCCGGGAAACAAACCTCGAACAGCACGCGCGCATCGCCGAAGTAAGCGATCTGTCCGGGAAAGCTGCCGATCGGTCCGCACGCGGCAAGAGCCGCTCCGAACAGGTCGGGGCGCTGTTCGGCGAGCAGCGCGGTGATGATACCTCCTTCCGATGCGCCAATCACGTAAGTTTGTATCGGTTGACCCTGCTCGGCGATGAAAACTTCTACCAGATCCACGATGTCTTCGCTGCCCTGGGCAATCGCCAGGCCCGTCTTACGGTAGCTGTTCGTCGCGAATGCGAAGCCAAGATTGGTGATCAGATCCGGCAGGTAAAGGCCCCCAATCTGAAGTTGATCCTCGGGGATTTCCACCGGCGTGCCCGCGTCTTGAAAGCCATGCGCCCAAATCACAAGCCGGCCGTTATATTCGCTCAAAGGCGGCATGCAAATGCGGAAGACGCCACCGTTTACCTGAGGTCCGTCGATACAATCAGCCGCCTGGACAAACGGGGTTAACAGAAGAAACAATAGTAAAATCGGAAAACCCAATGTATTGAGGACGATTTTCATAGTGATTTCCGAGGTGTTTCGTGGAGCAGGCGATTATTTTCTTTCAAAACCTGGAGCATCTTTTCAACTGCCACCAGAATGACTTTCATCCGGCTGCCGGCGTCGCTCCTGGCGAAACCCATAGGCTATGTGGTGCTTGAGAGGCCCTAGCGTGCTGTCCCCACCGCCCTCGAGTACCTCACCGTTCCGGCCGCCGTCCATGCGACCGAAGGACTCAATTTTATGAGTTTTGAGATGACTCTCAGGAATCGTATTATCAGGTAGCCGCGGCCGGCTGGGAACTCCGAGTCACGGTATCGATAATCCAGTTGCCGGCATTCTTGACTCCGTCGATCGACGCCTGCTTGCGCGATTCCGAAAAACCCTGCAGTTTTTGCATTGCGGGTCGAACCACATGCTCATTGAACTTGGCGCCGCCATGCTCCGGCAATGCAGCCACTCTTTGTTTGACTTCGGCCAGCAGCTTTTCAAGGGGTTGAACAATGATGCGGTGAAGATTTTCAAGCGTTTCCCTGGATAGGCTCCGTCCGCTCATTTTAATTTGGTTGATCAGGTGCTGCAGTTTTCTTGTGATCAATAGATTGAATTTTTCATGAGTAATTACTGGCAGGTTTTTAGCGTTGCGATTAACCAGTTGAATGAATTCATTCAAGGGCCCCAACACCACTTTGTTCAATTTGGCCGAGGTATGAACAGGAATTTGGTTCAGTCCCGTTTTAATCTCGTTGACCCTGCTGTAAACTGGATTGATCACGAGTCGATCGATTTTTGCGCGGGTTTGGTTCGGGATTGCTCGCACCGTCTGCTTGAACCCATCGACTCGCATCTGGATCGGTTCGATCACTCGTTCGTCAAAGCGCGTTTTCGCGATCTTCGGCAACTGCTGGCTTTTGGAAATGATCTGCTTGGCGACGCTTTCCCTTTTGGCGTTCAGTTGGGTCTGCAGTACGGTGATCAACTGGCTTTGGTCCGCGATCTGATGATGCAGAGTCGACAATTGCTGATAAAGTCGAGCGCCCAGATGATCGATCACCGCTTCCTTGGTTAATGGTTCCCCGGCTTGTGGAGAAAGGATGGGTTCGGGGTTCGGCTCGGAAGATTGATTGAAATTGAGTTCGCTTGCGATTGTTTCAGTAAGTGCTTCGATCTGTCGCAACTGCTGCTCGATCTTTTCTTCCAGGACAGGCGTATTTCTTGCCGATTCCTCAAGCCGTGCAATCTGATCATAGGCATTTGCCAGAGCTTCTTTCTGTTCCTGGGAACTCTGCTCCAGGGTCGCGAGAGTGATGGTTTTCAGCGACAGAGATTCTTGAAGCGAATTGTACTTCCGGTCCATCTCGTCTTGAAGCCGGATCATCTTCCGGTAATTTATTCGTTGCAGGAACATGGCCGGAAGCAAGATGATCAGAGCCCCGAGCACAGCGCCAACAAGCACGCAGCCAACGGGATCGCTTAAAGTAGCAACGCTTAACTGATTGAGGGTCGCAACGACGTTTTCCAGGTTTTGCATAGTGGTCTCGCCTCTTGTCAATCCGCCGCAACGCGGCAGACGGGAATCATTTTCAGTGGTTATATCCCTGGCCGTCCGAGGGCGGCACATGATGGTGAGATCCTGAATTCGAGGCCGTTGAATCCGGAAAAGACTCGAAGTTCTTTCGAGACAAATTACCTATAGAATCTAGAATCGGGCATTGGATTCAGGCATTACTCATAACAGACATTCTGTCTGACGCTATTGATCTCGCCTTTAAATTGCCAGTTTGAACGGGGTTAACGGCAAATTATACGCTTAAAAAGCGAGTCTAGTCTGCAACGCATCGATGCAAAAGTAAAGGATAAAAATTCACTATCACGATCGGCCGGACCGCCCGCCGGTCTGCGGGCGGTCCGTGTTTCTGATGAACAAGAATAGCTGCCTGGAAGCCAGCCCTTCCGGGACGCTTCCGGTGAGCGACTAACTCGACGGCGCTTCTTTGACGGTGCGTACGATGTAATAAACGATAAACGGCAGTACGCCGAGATAGAAAACGATCGACCAGTTCATGCCAAATGTCCAGTCATAACTCACGATCAGCAGGATCAATATCCAAGCGGTTATGATTGCACCCGGAATGCGTTCTTTTTTTTCCAGTATTTCCCGGGTAAACGCCTCTTTTATGAAGGCGATCGTATTTTTCGATGCAGAATGTTCCTTACGAAGTTGTGCGATCAGCGCTTGGAGTTGTGCGACCAGCGCTTTTAGATTTTGAATCCTCTCGGTGATTTTGGTCTGTAGTTCTTTGAATTGCATAATTTCCTCCTCATACGATCGTTACTGACGCTCCGACGGGCTTTTCCGAATACCCCCTTGGAGGAATGATAGCAGGCATTTTTTTACGACGAAAACTCGCAGGAACTTGATGATCGGTGTCGATTTAGTACTCGAACATCTGCTGGTCCGGTCGTCTTCATTATATTCAATTGCCATGAAAAACCATTCAGAGACGCGAACCAACCTGCATTCGAAGCAATCCTGAACCAGGACCGGGGTGGTCTGAATAGTGACAATTTCTTTACCTTGACTGACTATCCTCCAACTCAGGCGTCCGTCGGCAAGCTTGTAACGGCGCCATTTTTTTAGGGTTTGATTACCTGAGAAGCAACACCGGCCGGCAATATCGGATCAGGCGCGGCCTTTCTCAGATTGAAGAGTATACAGAATATAAGAGTTGTTGACAGAAAAATAATCTCGGCGCCGGAGAAATATGATCATTCCGGGGGTGGTTTCTGGTTTGCGGCTTGATTTTTCCAGGCTGTTTTCCGTCGCAGGCACGGGATTCGAAATCCGTTTGCCGAGAAAGCAATTGGAAGCCTTGGTATTTTTCGAGATTCCCGCGATCCGCTTCTCTGTCAATTCAAGCAAGTAGGAATGGATCGAAATGGGCCCCCAAGCGGGAAGGTTTTCAGGCAATTATTCGGGGATGAGTTCGTCCCCGACCCGGATGATTTTCATCGCATTGGTGCCGCCCTGAACTCCGGTAAGATCTCCTTTGGTCAGGATAACAAGATCCCCCCTGGAAACCAGGCCGCGAGCCTCCAATTCCTCGATCGCGGCTTTGTTCAACACGGCGTGGTTCATGGTGTCGACCTTGAAGCTTAAAGGGTGGACCCCCCGCAGCAGGGTGACTTTCTGACAGGTTTTGGCATGGGCGGTCATCGCGAAAATCGGTATCGATGAATTCAGTCTGGACATCCAGATCGGTGTGGCTCCCGACTCGGTCAGTGCCATGATCGCCTTGATTTCAGTGTGATTGGCGATATACATCGCGGATTTCGCGATGGCTTCGTCCACGCGGGAGAAATGCAGATCGTCGGCCGGTTGAACCCGGACGCCGGGTTGCTTTTCCGTTTCCAGACAAACCCTTTTCATTGCCTCGACAGCCTTGACCGGGTATTTGCCGGTCGCCGTTTCCGCCGAAAGCATGACCGCATCGGTGCCGTCAAATATCGCATTGGCGACATCGAACACTTCAGCCCGGGTCGGTAGCGGGTTGTAAATCATGGATTCCATCATCTGCGTGGCGATAATGACCGCGGTGTCCATTTTCCTGGCCAATTCGATCAGATGTTTCTGGACCGCGGGCAGGGTCGCGTCTCCGATTTCGACCCCGAGGTCGCCGCGCGCGACCATGATCCCATCGGAAGCCTCGATGATTTCTTCAATCGCATCGAGCGCCTCCGCGCGTTCAATTTTCGCGATCAGACCCGCGTCGCTGCCGGCCGCGCGCAAGAGCCTGCGCGCCTCGTGGATATCGGCCGCGCAGCGCGGAAAAGAGACCGCGACATAGTCCGCATCGATCTCGGTAGTCGTTTTGATGTCTTTTTTGTCCTTGTCGGTCAGAGCCGGGGCGGAAAGTCCGCCGCCTTGGAGATTGATGCCCTTGTGGTTGGAAAGATCGCCGCCTACGATGACATGGCATTCGACACGCGGACCGTCGATTTTGTCGACTCCCAGGACTACGCGTCCATCATCCAGCATCAGCACGTTACCGGGCTTGAGGTCGGAGGCTAAGGTGGCGTAGAGACAGCCGACCCGATGTTGATCGCCGCTGTCCGGGTCCAGAGAAACGTCCAAAACGAAGCGGGCATCTTTTTCCAGAACGATTTTGCCGTCCTTGAAGCGGGCGACACGGATTTTCGGACCCTGAAGATCCGCCAGAATGCCGATGTGCCGCCTAGTTTTTTCCGCGACCTGTCTAACCAATTTCGCGCGTTTACGGTGATCATCCACGGTCCCGTGAGCAAAGTTCAGTCGCACAACGTCCAATCCGGCTTTGCAGATTTGTTCCAGAATGCCCGGTTTGTCTGTAGACGGGCCCAGCGTGGCGACGATTTTGGTCCTTCTTAACATTAGTCTGTCAATGGATTTCATCGGGCGTTCATGAGTGCGATCGTGGTGTCGATCATGCGATTCGAAAAGCCCCATTCGTTGTCGTACCAGGCCAATACCTTTACGAAGTTGCCTTCCATGACCTTGGTCAGTGTGGACTCATAGATCGAGGACGCGGGATTATGGTTGAAATCAACCGAAACCAGGGGCTTGTCGTTGTATTCTAAAATTCCTTTTAACGTGCTTTCCGATGCATGCTTCAGGATGCTGTCAATTTCTTTTTTGCTGGTTGCGCGGCTGGCCCGGAAAGTAAGGTCGACGATCGAGACATTAATCGTCGGGACCCGCATCGCAAAGCCATCCAGTTTTCCCGCGAGTTCAGGCAATACCAGGCCGACGGCCGCCGCGGCACCGGTCTTGGTCGGGATCATCGACAGGGTCGCCGAACGCGCTCTCCTGAGATCGGAATGATAGACATCGGTGAGCACCTGATCGTTGGTGTAAGCATGGATTGTCGTCATCAAGCCGTGTTCGACACCCACCGAATCCACCAGGGGCTTGACCAGGGGGCTCAGACAGTTGGTGGTACAGGACGCGTTCGAAATCACCGTGTCAGTGGCTTTCAGCACGTGGTGATTGACCCCGTAGACCACCGTCGCGTCAACATCCGTTCCGCCCGGAGCCGAGATAATGACTTTTTTCGCACCGCCGGCCAGATGGGCGCTGGCCTTATCCTTGGACGCGAATAACCCGGTGCATTCGTGTACAACGTCGACATTCAGCGCCGCCCAGGGCAGCTTGGTAGGATCCCTTTCCGCGTATACCCGGATTCGGTCGCCGTTGACGATCAGAAAATCCCCGTCGACGGCAATTTCTCCGGGAAACTTGCCGTGGGCGGTATCGTATTGCGTCAGGTGGGCATTGGTATTCGCGTCGCCCAGATCATTGATCGCAACAATTTGAATTTCGCCGTTTCGATTGCCTTCATAGACCGCGCGCAGCACATTACGGCCGATGCGTCCGTATCCATTGATTGCGACTTTTATCGTCATAAATTTTTTTCCTCCAGCGGATCAATCGGTTTATCGCGACCGGCGCATTTCAGGTCGATTTGGGAATAGATCCCGGAAATGGATCGCAAACGTCAAGGGCTTCTTCAGCCGGACCGATTCGCGCGTGAGGCAACCTGTCTTTCGAGGTCGAGATTGCCGAGAGAGACGTTACCGGAAAGCCCTCGGTTACAGCCGATTGGATTTTTTCGCAAGTGATATGGTAAAGACCATAATTATACCGATTCAGAGGAATCAGCGTCCAGAGAACAGTTGCAAGTTCATCCATTCAGGTCGATTGAGTCTGGTTTGACAGCGCTGCGTGACCATCCGCTGGATGACGCGCCAGCGGTGGGAATAATCCCCATCTCCTGGAGGCCATGTCCACAGGGTATGCATGTGGTCGGGCAGCAACACCCAATCCTCGATCAGAAACGGATGGGTCAAACGAATCGTTCCGATTGCGTCCCGCAGGGCCGAGCGCACATCGGCATCGGTTAGTAAGGTTTGGAGTCGATAGGTATTGACCGTTAAAGAATGGTTGCTACCCTGAACGTGGGCGCGACGGTAATCAGGCATGGCGGAATGATACCGCCAATGTACGGCACGGGCACGCTCCCTACGCTTGCTGAAAAGCCCGAGCAAGGTGAATAAGCGGAGCGTATTGCGCCGAATGTTGAACCTTTGTCATGCGGCGCTTGATTTTGACTGGTTCGAAGCGGAACCCGAGGGCTGCTGTCACTGAGATTTTTCGTAACGAGGAAAACATTCGACGCCGGGAATATGTTTCCCCCCCCATGCCGAGATCGCATTCAAAATGGGACGCAGTTCTTCGCCTTTTTCGGTCAGGAAATAAGCACGATCGTCCTGATCGACCGCCGATCCCTTGATCACGATTCCCATGTTTTGCATTTTGCGCAGGCGATCGGCCAGAATGTTGGTCGAGATTGCTTCGACCGATGCAAGAAATTCCCGGTAATAGTTCTTGCCGAGCATAAGATCCCGGATAATCAGAAGGGTCCATCGATCGCCGAACAATTCAAGCGCATTGGCTATCGGGCAATGCGAACGGGATAATCGGTCTTGTTCATCGGTCGGACCTGACATGCTATTCTCCGAAAGTATTTTCTACTTGCAAGATGAAAGTGAAAAAGTTATGCTTTATTGTACTTGTAATTGGCAAGCCATAGCAGACCGGACGGTGTTTCCAGAAAAAACACCGGAATCTTTCATAGCCGAAAACGCAAGACCATGATCAAACTCTACCAGTTTGCCAGAATACCCAACGTTCCAAATCAGAGTCAATTTTGCAGCAAAGTCGAAACCTATCTGCGCCTGACCAAACTGCCTTATACCGTGGAGATGAAAAGCCCTATATGATGGGGAACCAACCGACCAGCGTCGACGCCACCGTGTTCGGTTTCCTGACCAACACCATCAATGTTCCGATCGAATCGCCCGTGAAAGATTATGCTCTTTCCAAGCGAAATTTAGTGAGTTACTGCAATCGGATGACCCGGGAATTTTTCCCGGAGATCGGGTAAATCGGATCCGTCCGGGATCCCCGGTCGGCCGAGGCTGCGTATCGAACTACGGAAGATTTGGCTACGAAGAAGCTATGCTCAGGCTATAATGGCACGAAGCCTGGCGATGAGTTCGGGACTGTTCGCGCAGGATTCGGCCAATCGCGGCAGTTCCCGGCGCGCGGTCTCGAATTTTCCGGACGCTTGAGTCCATGCCGGACGCCCGATGTTGATTTCGAATCGCCTACCCGCCGATCAACACGGTCGGACAGCAACCGACGATTGCCCCGCCGTGCACGGTCATGTCTCCGATCCGGGCCGCCGGTTTCTTGCCGACCATGACCGTCACCGAAGCCTTGACTATGCTGTCGGGTGGCCCGACACAGATGCAGGTCGTGGTGATATTCGCGGCGGGCAGCTTGCCGATCAGAACCGTCGGGGCGCCCGGCGCAAGGATCGGGCCGCCCACATGCGGGACGATCCCTGTGACCATCGGACAAACATGCATATCGGTCAATCGTGCCGCGGGCATTCCCATCGGTTATTCTCCTCGATTTTCGCTCTGTTTTTGATCTTTGTCCGGATTCCTGCCGTCGCCTCCACGAGCGATGTCTATACCCTGACGAATAAATTTTTGATAACGAGCGTCTATACCCGAGGCTTCCCCCTGCACCGCGGCCAGTATCACCGCGCCCGCGACCGCCTTCCCGTTCAGCTCAGGGGCCGGGTTGACGATCGCGTCCGGATACGGTGAAATGTTGCCACCGCTCCAGAATGCCGCGACCGCCGCCCAACTGGCCGGTGTATCGAAGGTCGCTTTTTCAGCCAGCGCGAAAGTCACATGACGATTCTCGTCGGTGGGTTTGTAAACCCATTTTTCCGCGCTCTCCAATGCCGATAAAGCTGCGCGAGGCAAATCGTCCGTCAAGACCTCCCGCGCGCACAGACAGGCCCACCAAGTAGCTTCCCGATTCGGCAGAGCCTGGGACAGAAAGCGGGTCGCATCGGCATAGAGATGATGATTCATCAACAATTGCAAAAACTCCTCGGGCGTTTGTTGCTCGCTCAATAGCGCGGCGGCCTGGTCTTCAAGCTCGACTCTTTGACAGACTTCAACAGCCGCGTGTTCTTTGATTTTCTTGAATTGTACCTGGCTCATTTCAATTTGGTCCGATCGGTGCCTTTCGTTGACAAACAGGTTCTAAACCACTCTTGAATCAGTTGATCATCACCACTCCGCCCTTCACGGTCAGCATGCCTCCCCCGTCCACCGTACCCATTGCACTGGCTTTCGCCTCAAGCATGGCGCTCGCCTCGATCTTGATCATGATTCCCTTGATGGTAATTCCACTCTGATCGATTTTGATCGAATTGGAACCGACCTTCAGTTCGATCGATTGCATGGCTTCGACCGTGCTTTTACCCGCAGCGATCTTCAGCGTATGATTCCCTCGCGACAGCGTGATCGCTTGATTTCCTTTGTCCAGCGTCACGGCCTGATCGCCGGTTTTGATCGTAAGGGTATCATTGCCCTGGTCGATGGTCGTGCTTCTGTTTTTGTAGATATCGACGGTCAGGTCGCCCGGGTCGCTCTTGTCGAATCCGATCTTCAGCGTATGATTGTTCTCGGTGACCTGATCGAAGTTCTTTTCGGCATGCAGATAAATCTGCTCTTTGCCCTGCCTGTCCTCGAAGCGCAGTTCATTGAAGGTGTCGGCACTGCCATTCTTGCTGCTGCGCGACTTGGTTCCGCTCCGGGTCTGATTGTCCGGCAGCGTGTAGGGGGTGGTCTGGTCGCCGTTATAGACGCTCCCGATGATCATCGGCTGGTCGGGATCACCCTCGAGGAAATTCACGATCACTTCTTGACCGATCCGCGGAATCGCGATACTGCCCCAGCTTTTTCCGGCCCAGGGTTGGGCCACGCGAATCCAGCAGGAACTCTTCTCGTCGTTCTGGCCTTCGCGGTCCCAATGAAATTGCACCTTGACCCGGCCGTGCTCATCGGTCCAGATTTCTTCACCGGATTTACCGGTCACGGTGGCGGTCTGCGAGCCGGTAATCAGCGGTCTCGGAGTGCTTCGCTCGGAGCGGTAGGGAATTTGACTATAGATCGTTTCGAAATTGCACACATAGGCGGTATCGGGGTATGCCTTAGCCCCGGATAAATAATCCCTGCCCTCGATTTCGTAAGCGGCGGCAACCACCAGATATTCCTTATTATTTTGTTCTTCCCGGTAATATCCTGTCAAATTGAACAGGCCGCCGACCGAAAGCTGCCGGGTATTCGCGGTACCCTGGAAACATTCGATCCGGCACTGAAGTTCTTGCAACCGGGTCGTAACAATATTATCGCCGTCACTGGTTTTCAGGTATTCTCCTGGATAATCATAATATTCCTTATTGGTATGCGGGCAGGTTCCGGGGTTGGCCTTCCTGACCTCCAGATTCGACTTGGGCTTGACGAAATCGTAGTCGTCCAGAACGTATTTTCCTGTCTGCACGTGTTTAGCCGCGGACCATCGGTAAATATAATCCTCGTCAAAAGTATGATCCTCGGTCGACCGGTAAACGATCTGGCTGTTGCACCTAACCTTGCTGTGTGCCGAATAATTGTCGCTCAACACCAGAGTATGTTTGTTGCTGTCGTGGCTAAAGTAGTAATAAATACCGGCCTGTTCCATTAAACGGTTCAGGAAATTGAAGTCCGTCTCCCGGTATTGCACACAATAGTCCAGCATCGGATAGCTTTCGGAAAGCTTATCGTCAAAATCATTGAACCCGTGGTCTCCAAACACTTGCTTGATAATCTCGGGAATGCTTTTTTCCTGGAAGATCCGGCAGTTCGCGGTGCGGGTCAATACCCAGCACCAAGGTCTCAGAACCGCCTGATAGCTGAAATAGCCTTCTCCCACTTCCCCGACCTGGCCGAAACTCGAGACCAGGCCGTTGAAATAGCGGGTCGAACCGTCCTCCAAGCCCAATTCAACCGTCATCCCCTGACCCAGCACGTCATTCGCGGCCAGAGTCGATTTTTTGCTCAGGAAGTCCAACACATATTCAAACATGCGCCCGAGCCTTTCCTGTCCGCTCATGCGACGGATCAGCAGGTCCTCCCCGACGGGTGTTCTTACTTCGAGACGGTATTCCATACGGTTCGTTCCTCAATTGGATCGGAAAATCAGGATTCGGAAGAATAAGCTGTTTCGGTTCCAAAACTTTTCACTACAGGCTGGATTTTAGCCGTGTTTGCTAGTGAATGCCATGCCAACGGTATTGCGCTACTGTACCCCAACCTTCCGGATTTCCGAAAGGAGTCGTTTCACACGGTTGGCGTGAATTTCGGATTTCGAACAAAAACCAGGGCTGTTGATTGCGGCGCTCGGAATCACATCTAGCCAGCTACGCAGGAAGCGTTGGTCTTCGGCAATCCCCGTATCAAGTCCGGGGCAGGCTCTGCCGCAATGACGATCTCGAAAAACAGGGATAATATAATCTGACAAAGTAGAAATAGGAAGTCCATCGTAACCGTTCAGACCCCCTCCTCATTTATGAATGATCTGAAGACCGTTCTACGGGGAAACAATCACTTACAGGTAGCATGATGGTGTTTTCCCAGAAAAACACAGGGGGGTCTGAATAGTTACCCGTAGCATGCCACCTCCATTTCGTGCGCATAGCGCACGCTACCGGTCCGGCGCCGAACGGGTTAATCCTCGATCCGCGCGATTGAAAGGGGTCAGGCCTTTCTCTTTGCTGTTTTACCCTTTTTTGTGTTCGGAAAACCCCGCGTAACCTAAGACACAGGGCCACATATGGTCCACGGCAATCGTGCTTTTGCCGAAAAAACGCTCGACCCTTTATTGTCGTTCAGGTCATTTCTATGAGCACCACGTTTCCCGCACCCGATCGCGATTGAGCCCGAGCCATTGCAGGGCAATGATCGGAATCGCGGAATCAATCTCGCCGTTCTTCACTTTCTCCATCGCCTCGTCGAAATCGACTACTTTCACGAAGATATCTTCATGCTCGGACTGCAATCCGTGGATACCGCCGAGACTGCGGGCGTCGACCCGGCCGCAATACAGGGTCAATTTTTCCGAAGACGCTCCCGGGCTGGTATAGAATTCGCTCATCAGGATCAGATCTCGGACCTCACAACCCGCTTCCTCCCTGGCTTCGCGGTAAGCGACATCCGCCGGGCGTTCGCCGGGTTCGATGGCTCCCGCGACGATTTCCATGAGCCACGGAACCGGTTTGTCGAAGAGGGCTCCCACTCTGAATTGTTCCACCAGAACAACCTGGTCTCTGATCGGATCGTAAGGCAAAAGTGCCGCACAATTGCCGCGCTGGAAAAGTTCCCGGTCGAGTTCCGGGCTCCATCCGCCCTCATACAAGGTGTGTTTGAGCGAAAGGCGTTTGAGTCTGAAAAACCCGTCGTAAATAAGGTCCTCGTTCAGAATTCTGTATTGTTTGAATGATTCCTTCAATGGTGACCCGTTGAACGCGGTTCTGGTTGCGTTTTAGCCGATTGTGGATGATAAGATATCCGGTAGATCGCGCCGCGTTGATCATCCGAGACCAGCAGGCTGCCGTCTTTCAATTGCAGGATATCGACCGGGCGACCGGACACGCGTCTGGAAGGCTTGAGCCAGCCCTCCGCAAAAACACTCGAGGACACCGGAGTCGAGTTTTGAAAACGGACCAGCACGATGCGGTAGCCATCGGGTACGCTGCGGTTCCAGGAACCGTGCTGGGCGACGAACAACTGGTTCTTATATTCCTCCGGAAACTGCCCTCCGGTATAAAACCTGATTCCGAGCGCGGCTACATGCGCCGGGAATCCCCAGGCCGGGGGGGTGTATTCCAGGCAAGTCTCGTCATCCCCGAATTCAGGGTCCAGAATCATCCCGCCATGGCAATAGGGATAGCCGAAATGCAGGGCCGGCTTCGGGGCATGATTCAGCTCGTCGGGCGGTTTGTCGTCCCCCATCCAATCCCTTCCGTTCTCCGTGAAGTACATTTCGCGGGTGATCGGGTGCCAGTCGAAACCGACGCTATTTCTGACGCCGCGCGCGAATATCTCGAAATCGTCTCCGTCGGGTTTCATGCGTACGATGGTCGCATAGACCTCGTTTTCCAAACGACAGATGTTACAAGGCGCGCCGACCGGCATATATAAATAACCATCGGGGCCTTGGGCCAGATATTTCCAGCCGTGGTGGAGATCGGTCGGGAACGAGTCATACACCACTTCGGGTTCGGGCGGATGATCGAGCCGCTTCGCAATATCCTTGAAACGAATCAGCCTCGAGACCTCCGCGACATACAGCGCGCCGTCGATCACCGCGACCCCGTTCGGCATGGTCAGACCCTTTGCGAGGGTCACGACCCGATCGGCCTTGCCGTTTTTGCCGGTGTCTCGAAGCGCATAGACCTTTCCTTCGATGCGGGTTCCGACATACACCGTCCCGTCCTCGCCCAAGGCCATGGATCGGGCATCCGGAACCGCATCGGAAAATATTTCGATCTCGAAACCTGGAGGTAGTCGTATCGATTCGACGCCTGAGTAAGCCAACCCGCCGCAGAAATACGTTATCCAGATCGCGACCACGACGGGATTCCGGTAAATTTCGACTCGGATTCTTTTCATTGCGCCCGTGTTCCGATTGCCAGAAAATTTGAAAGACTGCAGAAATGCGAAATTATCGGCCAATATTTTGTCTATTAAAACAGGCTGCGACAGTACACTTGAATTCCGGTAGAATCGCCCAATATCTTATCACCGGATTCGTCACTAGACAGAGGTTTGAATCATGCGAATAGTACTTTTTTTAATCACCAACCTGGCCATTCTGGTCGTGGTGAGTCTCGTTTTCAGTTTGTTGGGGATTGGCGGATTCCTCGACCAGCAGGGTGTCAACATCAACCTGAACTCCCTGCTGATCATGTCGGCCGTGATCGGAATGACCGGCTCGGTGATCTCGCTCGTGATGTCGAAGTCCATGGCAAAGCATGCGATGGGTGTCCAGGTCATCGACCAGCCCCGTAATGCGTCCGAACAATGGATCGTCCAGACCGTTCAGCGCCAGGCCCGCGATGCGGGGATCGGCATGCCCGAGATTGGCATTTTCGATTCGCCGGACTCGAACGCTTTTGCTACCGGCATGAATAAAGATGCTGCGCTGGTCGCGGTCAGTACCGGACTGCTGAAAAACATGAGCAGCGATGAAGTCGAAGCGGTGATCGGACATGAAATCACTCATGTCGCGAACGGCGACATGGTCACACTCGCATTAATCCAGGGCGTGGTGAACACATTCGTGTATTTTCTGGCGTCGGTGATCGGTTTCGTCGTGGACCGCGTGATTTTCAGAACCGAGCGCGGGGTCGGCCCCGGATATTACGTCACTCAGATCATTGCTCAGATCTGTCTGTCTTTCCTGGCTACCGCGATCGTGATGTGGTTCTCGAGACAGCGTGAATTCCGCGCCGATGCGGGCGGCGCGAGACTGGCCGGACGCCAGAAAATGATCGGGGCGCTCAGGGCACTGCAACGCGCGCATGAACCCCGGGATCTTCCCGGAGAATTTGCGGCCTTCGGAATCAACAGCGGATTCGGCGACGGGCTGAAGAAAATGTTCATGAGTCATCCTCCGCTCGAAGAAAGGATTGCGGCGCTGCAGCGATCTGTCTGAGCGAATCGGGGACATGAGGCGGGTTTCAAGGGTAGGTGGAATTGTTTTCCAGACTGCCCCTGAGCCTCGGCTTTTAAAAATAAGATTTTGTTGTGTTACGCGAGGCTGACACAAGCTACATTTCTAGCGGCTTTTCGGGATCGATTCGATCGCGTCGTAAACCAGGTTTTCGACCCCGTTCAGCACCAGAAAATGGCGGCCCTTAGCCCTTGAGATCAGCGTGACGCCCGACTGCCGGGCCATGTCCAATCCCATTTGGGTAGCTCCTGAACGGGAAAGCAAAACCGGGATACCCATTTGGGTCACCTTGATGACCATTTCGGAGGTCAGTCGGCCCGTGGTATAGAAGATCTTGTCGCCGCCTTCGATCCCGTTGAGCCACATGTATCCGGCTATCGCATCGACCGCGTTGTGCCGCCCCACATCCTCGACAAAAAATTCAATCTCGGCGCCGCTCGACAGCGCGCAACCATGGACCGCGCCGGCTTTTTTATAAACTTCGTTATAATCCCGCAGGTTGTCGAGCAAGCCATAAAGCGTCGTCTGTCTGAGCGCGACCTGCGGGACCCTGATTTTTTCGAGCTTGTCGATCAGACGGCCGAACACCGTCCCCTGCCCGCATCCGGTCGTCACCGTACGGTGTTCGAGCTGTTCCTGATAATCCGTCACCTCCCCGTTCGTCACGACTGCAACCGCTTCAGTCTCCCAGTCGACCTGTACGACTCTGATATTTTCAATTTCTTCGATGATCCCCTGGTTTTTCAGGTATCCCAGCGTCAATAATTCCGGTTGGGTGCCGATCGTCATCAGGGTCACGATTTCCTGTTTGTCGATATACAGAGTCAGGGGGCGCTCTCCCGCGAGTTCGAGTTCACGGCTCATGCCCTGCTCGTCGACCGCCGTCACGCGGCTCGAAGACGAAAGGCCGGCATTGGTCATCTCGAGGTTCTTGTAAGAATGGGAGTTCAGCATCGGGTTTCACGATTAGCGCGGAGTTCCTGTTCCAGAGCGGCGAGTTCCTGAGGCGTATTGATGTTCCGAAATACGCCCGGCCGGTCCGAAAAATCGACCGGTTTCCAGCAATGCCGCATGAACCACCGGTCGATCTTGCGCTCGCCGCTGTCCAGATAAACTCTGAGATCGTCCTCGAGGCGGCGGGCCAGCAACAAAACTACGGGATGCAGCCGCTCGCCGTCGTAAGCGACCAGGCAATCGGCCGGCTCGTGTTCCATTGCGGCGACCATTCGCTCAAGTATGGAGCGATCGATCAACGGACAATCGCATGGCACCGTGAGCAGGTAATCGGCTTTCGAAGCGGTCATGGCGCTTAGAATCCCCGCCAGCGGCCCGTCGAAGGAGCTATTCTGATCGGCCACGACCGGGCAGCCGAATTCACGGTATTTGTCATGATTCCGGTTTGCATTGATAATGATGTCGTCGACCACCGGTGTGATTGCGGCCAGCGCGTAATGGATCAGAGGCTTGCCGGCAAAATCGATCAGCCCCTTGTCGCCGCCTCCCATGCGCCGGGCCAATCCGCCAGCCAGCACCACGCCGGTAATCTTGATCGATCTAAGAAACATGTTGGATTGGTTCCACCGGGTTGCTCGAAAAACCGGGATTTGCGGAGATGATAGCGGACACCAAGAATAAAACTTTCAAAATCATTAACTTTTGGCGCGGAAATTTGATCAAATCTGGTAATTCAATAGAATACCCTTTTTTCCACCAAAATTCACAGGATATCGAACATGAAATATCGGCTCTTTTTCACACTGTCCCGGCACAAAACTGGATTTTCCGCGATCCGGACTGGCGCCCTGGTATTCATCGTCGCCCTGGCCGGCTGCGACTCGCAAACAACTCCGGGCCTCGTCGAAAACGGTTATCCGACCCTGGCGCGAGTCGAATATGTACTCCAGTGCATGGAGAAGTACGGCGGGCAGAATCTGGACGCGCTGTATCCCTGCGTCTGCAGTATCGACAAGATCGCGGCTCAATTACCCTACGACGACTTCGCCGAAGCGCAGACCTTCACTTTCATGCGCGACGCCTCGGGCGAAGCCGCGGGTGTATTCCGCGATCCGCCGCGCGCCAAGGAGCTCCGCAAGCAACTTGAAGAGGTCGAAGGAGTCGCGCGCAAGAATTGTTTTGTCAAACACGTGGAAGCCCCGAAATCCTGAACGGATGGCTACGGTTCCGCACGTCGCAGGTCGATGTCCGAGTCACCGCGCATCTCATTATTTAACCCGATCTTTTTTCACAAAAATTGATAATAACCCAAAAAAAGCATGATTTGAGGTTCTGCGTCCATCCAGGATAAAGTTCGTATATCCATCGAAGACCGGTCTAATTTCCGGGCGATGAAACTTAACCGGGTGGTTCATCGTGCTTGATTGCAGGCGAGCGCCGGATTCCACCGATCCATCTGAGACGCGGAGCCGGCGCCTATATCTGCGGCGAAGAATCGGCCATGATCGAATCGATCGAAGGCAAGCGCGGAATGCCGCGCCTGCGTCCCCCGTTCGTGGCCGAGGTCGGCCTGTTCGGCCGGCACACGCTCGAACACAACAGGGAAACCGTATTCTGGGTCCGGGACATCCTCGAAAAAGGCGCGCAATGGTTTTCCTCTCATGGCCGGAACGGTCGCAAGGGGCTCCGATTCTTTTCGGTCAGAGGCCGGATCAAAAAGCCCGGCGTTTATCTCGCGCCGGCCGGCATCACCATGCTTGAACTGATCGATGAATATTGCGG
>JBOICY010000185.1:0-2035 GCA_050740335.1 Methylococcales bacterium
CGGCCAATTGCTCCCGACCCCGCGCATCGTGGCAGCCAAACCGCCGGCAACCCTGCGCTGCCAGTTCGGTTCGGTGGGCAACGCTATTGATCTCCAGCAGCCCGCGAATGTAGCCAATGCTCTCGGGTTCCGCTAGAGTCCGCTTGATTTGGTTTTGTATTCTGTTCATGCCGCCCAGCATGCACGACACCAAGCATTTTGTGCAGTCTGAAATTACGGGTAAAGCGTAGTACTAGACTTTATGTCTTGTGATTCCGGATTCAGCGAAGATTCCTTCGCGGGCTCGTAATAAAAAACCTCTTCGGCCACCAGGACATCACCGATTTTCACATCTTTGCCCGCCTTGCCCGCCATACCGAACGATACAATGCACTTCGGTCACCAAGTGAGAATAAGTCTGGTGGCCGCGACTGCGGTTCTCATGACCCCCTGTTTCGACAACCTTACAATACGAACACGAAACCCCTTGTCCGACACCGTGGTGTCATAGAACTCTATGTCGTCGCGCAGCAGCACGTGTTCTGACTTGTCAACCTCAAAGGACAAAGGACTCGCATAATATGGCTATTTCTTCCGGCAGCGGTGCAAGAATTAGGAAGTCTATAGGACCACTATTTTCCATGTCACCCCCACAGCCCCCATAGCGATTCTTGGAAATTGTTGATCCAGGCTTTCCCCTCTAGCTGGCCACGAATCGGTCCCAATGCGGCCGTAGACGGTATTGCGGCATCACCTTGTGATTCCCAGTCCTGCGTTTCATCGGGATCAGACCACGAGTACCAGCGTGGCGCCCGGCCCGCATCGTTCCGGAAGACTAACACGAAACCTTCGTTCGTCGCGATAGTCAGCGTCGGCGCATCGTCAGTATTGCGGCCAATCAGCTGCGGCCTACCTGCACCCATCGGGGCGGGCGAGATTGTGGGAAAGGAGATGTCCAGAACCTCCGAAAACTTAAATGTAAAATCCGAAGGTTGTAACAGGCTATTCAAACACTTAGTAGCAAGGAAATGCGGGGACACCCAGGCCGTTAGATCGTGCAATGGGGGAAGTGCCGGCACTGACGAAGGCTTGCCGACAACGCGGTATTCGCCAAATAGAAATCCGTGATCGGACAAAGCGGCTAAAGCTATGTCACCTGTGCTGAGAGCGTCTTCGATTTCGTTGACAAACGAACCGATTGCGGTACCGACAGGGGTGATGCGTTCCGCATATTGACGGGACAAAGCGGCAAGTTGGTGAGGAAGATAAATGCTTTGAGGGCCATATGGCGGTACAATCGGTTCATCGTCCGGTAGTGATCCGGATAGAACCATCTCAGCAGATACCCAGGGTTCGTGGGTTGAAAGACAATCGATCCATAATAGGAAACGCCCGCCTTGCCTGAGTTCTCCCAGATCTCGTTCCGCCTGTGCGAAAAGTCGATAATGAGGCGCCACACCAAGATCCTTCCATTTACGCATATTTTCCAGGAACTGGGCTTCGAGTACTGCATTCCTGGTTGGTCGCAAGGTCGGAGAAACCTGTAGAGTTGGTTGCCATGGATCGGACCCGCAACCGCGAATGAAACAAGTGGATTCGAAGAATTCATCAAATTCGCCACCAAGCTTGGGTACGATCATTACATAATTATCGGTTACCAATCGCGTTCGAATTCCTGACCGCGAGGCGTGGACGGTAAATACAGAATCGGTTGGCAACGGGCGAGCCCACCGACGATCAAGAAAGGCAATTTGTCCAGTAATCAAATCTGTTCGCATTGGTACCGTTGGAAACGAGCCGCAACGAACCCGATTAAGCTGGTGAGTCAAAGTCTTAAGTTTTTGGACTGCAGGTAATTGCGCGTAGCCATTTTTTGAGCAAAGCGATTCGAAGTCGGCGCGCAAAGTGTCAAAAACTAAGATAACTAGTAGGCAGTCAATCTGAATCACATAAATCCGTCATTCCGGCAGGGATTGCCGGAATCCAGTTGCCAAGGACGGCCACTGCAGCGATCACATCCTGGTGTTCTGGACCCCGGCAATCCCTGCCGGGGTCC
>JBOICY010000186.1:0-11211 GCA_050740335.1 Methylococcales bacterium
TCCGATGACGACCCGTGGCGACAAAATTCTCGATTCACCCCTGGCGAGAGTCGGTGGGAAGGGTCTGTTTGTCAAGGAACTGGAGGAGGGGATATTGCGCGGCGACGCCGATCTCGCGGTGCATTCCATGAAAGACCTTCCGGTCGATTTCCCACCGGGCCTGCGCCTCGCGGCAATCCTGAAACGCGAAGATCCCCGCGACGCACTGGTTTCCCATCGATATGCGAGCTACGCGGAAATTCCCGCCGGCGCCGTGATCGGCACTTCGAGCCTGAGACGTCAAATGCAGTTCAAGGCGCGGCATCCGGACTGTCGGGTGGTGAGCCTGCGCGGCAATGTCAATACCCGGCTGCAAAAACTGGACGAAGGCCGCTATGATGCAATCCTGCTTGCCGCGGCGGGCCTGAAGAGACTGGGTTTTGCCCACAGGATCAATGAGTCCTTGCCGCTAAGTGCAAGTTTACCGGCCATCGGTCAGGGCGCGATCGGCGTGGAGTGCCGGTCGGACGATGTCGATCTCGGTGAACTTTTGGGGCATATACATCACCCGGAAACCGATCTTTGCGTTCGTTGTGAAAGGGCCATGAATGCCCGTCTCAAGGGAGGTTGTCAGGTCCCGATTGCAGGATTCGCTGAATTGGCCGGCCAAACCATTTACTTGAGAGGGCTGGTCGGAGAAAGTGACGGCAGTTTGATTATCCGTGCGGAACTCCGGGGTTCCGTTGCGGATCCGGAAGGTTTGGGCAGGAGTCTCGCGGAACAATTGCTCGCGAACGGCGCGAACCGGATATTGGAAAAATATTTGGATTGGTGACATCGCGATGAATGCCGAAAAACCGCTTGAGGGACTCGCGATACTGGTGACCCGGCCGGAGCGCCAGGCGGAGTCATTCTGCGCTTTGATCGAAGCCAAGGGCGGCGAGGCCGTGCGCTTTCCGACCCTGGATATTCGTGCTTGCGATTCGAAAGGAAGCGTGTTTTCGAAGCCCGAGAATCTGAACACTTTCGACTGGTTGGTTTTTATTAGCGCCAATGCAGTGTATTTTGCGTTAAAAGCGTGTGAAAATATACCGATGATTCCAGCGCATTTAAGAGTGGCTGCGATCGGCGAGGCAACCGCCCTCGCTTTGGAACAGAGCGGAATAGCGGTTGACCTGGTACCGCGCGAGCGCTTTAACAGCGAGGCATTTCTGGCATTGCAGGAGATGCAATCGGTCGCGGGGCAGCGTTTTCTGATCGTCCGGGGCCCGGGAGGCCGTGAGATGCTGGCCGATACATTGAGCGAGCGCGGCGCGCATGTAATGTATGCGGAAGTATACCAGCGGCTTCGGCCGGCGGTCGATATTGAAAGTCATCTACGGGCCTGGCAGGAGCGGGGCATTGACGCCGTGACGATCTTCAGCGGAGAATCACTGATTAATTTTGTCGCGATGTTGGGCGACAAGGGTATGGCCTGGGCTCGGAATATTCCCTTGGCCGTGGCCGGCGAGCGGATCGCGGAACGGGTGGAGTCGGAGGGATTTAAAAAAGTAATACTTGCAGTCAATGCAACGGAGGGGGCATTATTCGAAGCGTTAACCAGGATATCCGATCCCGAGCAGGCTGAAGGGCTTGGGTCCGGTCGCAATGAATTGACAATGCCTTTATCAGAATAAATTGGGTAAGCTTGCTGTACAACCCGGGTTTCCGGGTCGTTGGCTGAAACCTGCGTGTGACGGACTGAGAGGATTAGAAAAGTGGGCGAAGAATACACCGGCATTGCACCATCGAGTGAGCTCAATGCCGCACAGGAAAGGCTTGTGAAAAATAAGAAAGATACCAGTAACCTGTACGGAGTGCTGATACTCCTGATCGTACTGCTCGTCGGGGGAGCCGGCTTCTTTTTTCTGCAGCAGTTGCGCTCCGAGCAGGAAGGTTTGGGTGGCGCGCTGGACAAGGGCGATCGACGCTTAGCCAGCCTGGGCGACCAACTGACCGCGTTGCAGAGTCTGATGAGTACGCTGCAGTCTCAAATGGCGACCATGCAGAACAGCTTTGCGACCAGAGAAAGCAAATTAGAAAGAGAATTGGCCAGCTTCCAGGAACACCAAGGCAATCGACTCACGGCGGTCAAGGCGGAACTATCCGATTCGATCGCTAATATACAGGATCTACTGAATCGGACTCGCGGCGACTGGATGATCGCGGATGCCGAGTACCTGCTCAGTGTCGCGAACCAGCGTTTGAATCTGGTCGGTGACGTGAAGACCAGCCTGGTTGCATTACAGGCCGCGGATGAGCGATTGCGCGATAGCGGGAATCCCGGCGTTTTCAAGGTTCGTGAGCAGGTTGCGCGTGAAATCAATGCCCTGAAAAATCTCCGGCCGGTCGATATCGTCGCTGTATTCTCCAAAATCCGGATATTGGCAGATCAGATCGCGGAGCTTCCGATATTCCTGCCACACTCCGGAGTAGTTCAGCAAGAGGTCGATAAGGCTAAACCGGAGGCCAAGACCGGGGAAATTTCGAGCGTCAATGATTTTCTGGATTCTGCAATAGAAGATTTGAAGGGCCTGGTTGTGGTCCGGCGATCCGATCGAGAAATCGATGTCATATTGCAACCGGAGGAGGTACGGGTCATTCGACAGGAGCTGAGGCTCAAACTCGAGATGGCTAGATTGGCCTTCCTGGAGCGCGATTCCACGCTTTTTTTGCAAAATATTGAGGAAATCCAGAACTGGCTGGCCGCCCATTTTCGGTCCGATGCCCCCGAAACCAAGAAATTTGAGGCGGAACTCGGAGCTTTGAAAACGGTGGGCCTGGATATCGATTACCCGGATATCAGCGGTTCTCTGAAGTTACTTGAGAACCTCGCTGCGCTGCGTCTCGAGACCGACAAATACAAACAAACTCCGGCTCCCGGCAAGCCGGAAGCGACTGAAGTAAGAGTTCCGAAACCGAAAGGAGCGCAGCCGTGAAGTACTTATTCTACTTGCTGGCGGCATTGTTTATCGCGGTCGGTGCCGCCTTTTATCTGCATCAGTTCCTGTTCGCGAGTGATAACCCGGGGCATGTCCTGATCGGCTACGGGACTTGGTCTCTGGAAACCTCGCTTTATTTCGCGGCTTTGATGCTGCTGGTTTCATTCATCCTATTTTATATCTTGTTGCGCCTGATCGGTTTTGTCATCAGGCTGCCGCGGCGTATAAAAAGCAAAGGCCCGGCAACGCACGGCAGTGATTTGTCCTACCAAAGTCTGGTTGCGGGATTGATCGATTCGGCCGAAGGCAACTGGGAAAAGGCGGAACAGGCTTTGATCCGCCATGCCGCGAACAGCGGCACGCCACTGATCCATTATCTGACGGCTGCCAGGGCCGCCCAGTTCCGCGGGGCCATCGCCAAGCGTGATGAATACCTGCAACTCGCCCATCAAAGCACTCCGGGCGCGGAACTGATCGTAGGGCTTACCGAAGCGCAATTGCAGCTTTCCGATCAGCAATTCGACAAGGCGCTCGAAAGTTTAACGGCCCTTCGATCGATCGCTCCGACCCATGCGACCGTGCTCAGGCTGCTCCATGATACCTACCGGCATCTCGATGATTGGAGCGCGATCCGGAGACTCTTGCCGGATCTGAACAAGAACCGGGTGTTGATGGAAGCCGAAATCAAGTTGCTGGAAACCGAAACGTACAGCGAACTCCTCAAGGAAGCCGCGACTTCGAAGGATCGGGAATCCATCGGCAAATTATGGAACGAGGTTCCGGCGCATATCAAGACCGTTCCCGGAATGCACGCGGTTTACTATGCGGCAATGATCGATGCGGGCGCCGGGAGCGAAATCGAAGAGTCGCTGCGCAAGGACCTCGAAAAAGACTGGAACGAAACCCTGCTCGTACTTTATGGCTGCATCCAATCGGATAATCCCAACCGCCAGTTGACCAAAGCGGAGGCTTGGGTATCCAGGCATCCGGACGATGCGTTATTAATGAGAATGCTCGGCAGATTATGCTTGCGCGTGGCTAACCCGGAAAAGGCCGAAATGTATCTCCGGTCCAGCATCGAACTCGAGCCGAGTGTCGACGGCTACCTGTTTCTCGGCGATTTACTCTCGGAAAAAGGCGAAAAAGCCCGGGCTCTGGAAAGCTTTCGTAAGGGTCTTTTGTTTGCTTCGGCCGAAGTGGTTAAGCAAATCGACGGCGTGGCGACCGAGCCCGAGGAAGCTCCTCGTGCGGCCCGGGCCGGCTGAATTCGATCATTGGACTTCTAAGAACCTGTTCAAGATCTCGATCAAGGGATGCAGTGCAAGGCAAAATCGAACGGAAAAGCGGAGCATACACGAAGGTTGTGAGTGCCTTTTGAGTTTGATTTTAACGCCGCAATGCGCCCTTCAGCGAGATCTTGAACAGGTTGTAAGATCCGGACCAATCTTCTTATTAATTGGTGGTCCCCGATAGCCGGTGATCCTGAACCGATTGAAACATCACACGGTGCCGCGGCGGTGACTGAGTTGGAGATCTAAACACTACAGGCCAAGCGAATCCCACATCGCATCCACCGATTTTTTGACCGGCTCGCTCATCGCAATCGGAGATCCCCAGTGCCGCTGCGTTTCTCCGGGCCATTTATTGGTGGCGTCGAAGCCGATCTTGGAACCGAGACCGGAAACCGGGGACGCAAAATCCAAATAGTCGATCGGGGTATTTTCGAGAAGGATCGTATCCCGCGCCGGATCCATGCGCGTCGTCATGGCCCAGATCACGTCTTTCCAATCCCGCGCGTCGATATCGTCATCGGTGACGATCACGAACTTGGTGTACATGAATTGGCGCAGAAAGGACCAGGTGCCGAACATGACTCGTTTCGCGTGTCCGGGATACTGCTTCTTCATGCTGATCACGGCCAACCGGTACGAGCAGCCTTCCGGCGGAAGATAAAAATCGACGATCTCCGGGAATTGCTTCTGCAGAATCGGGATGAACACTTCGTTGAGCGCAAGCCCGAGCACCGCGGGTTCGTCTGGCGGGCGGCCCGTGTAAGTGCTGTGGTAAATCGGATTCCGACGCTGGGTGATGCATTCGATCGTGAATACCGGAAATTCCTCGACTTCGTTGTAATAGCCGGTATGGTCGCCGAAGGGGCCTTCGGGGGCCGTATCCTCGGGATATAGAAAGCCCTCGAGCACGATTTCAGCACTCGCGGGTGCCTTTAGATCGACGGCTTTACACTGTACCAGTTCGGTCCGGCTGCCGCGCAAAAGCCCCGCGAATGCAGTTTCGGCCAGGGTATCGGGTATCGGGGTGACCGCGGCGAGAATCGTGGCCGGGTCGGCCCCGAGCGCGACCGCGACCGGGAAGGGTTGGCCCGGATGTGCGACCCGCCAGTCGCGAAAATCCAGCGCGCCGCCCCGGAGAGCCAGCCAGCGCATGATGACCCGGTTTCGATCGATGACCTGCTGGCGATAGATGCCGAGATTCTGCCGGTCCTTGTGCGGTCCCCTGGTGATCACGAGCGCCCAGGTAATCAGCGGGCCCGCGTCCCCCGGCCAGCAGGTCTGAATCGGATAGCGGCCGAGGTCGACATCGCTGCTTCGCCAGACGATTTCCTGACAGGGCGCATGATTCACCACTTTCGGGGCCATATTCATGACCTGCTTAAAGATCGGCAGTTTGCTGAAAGCATCCTTCATTCCCTTGGGCGGGTCGGGTTCCTTGAGAAAGGCCAGTAATCTGCCGATCTCCCGGAGCGCATGAAGCGAATTTTCGCCCATGCCCATGGCCACCCGTTCGGGTGTTCCGAACAGGTTGGCAAGCAGCGGAATTTCCGAACCTTTGGGCTTTTCGAACAATATCGCGGGGCCCCGGTTGCGCAGTGTCCGGTCGCAGATTTCGGTGACTTCGAGGCGGGGGTCGACTTCGACCCGGATCCGTTTGAGTTCGCCGAGCGCTTCCAGTTGTGTGATGAAATCCCGCAGGTCGCGGTATTTCATGCGGCGATTCCATTGTGACGCAACAGCGCATCGATCTCCGGCTCGCGCCCGCGAAATGCCACGAACAATTCCATCGCGTCGTGGCTGCCGCCTGGCTCGAGGATGTTGTGCAGAAAGGATTCGCCGGTTTCGCGGTCGAAGATTCCCTTGGCCTCGAACAAGGAAAAGGCGTCGGCCGACAATACCTCGGCCCACTTGTAACTGTAATAGCCGGCCCCGTAGCCGCCCGCGAAGATATGGGAAAAACTGTGCGCGAACCGGTTGAAGTCGGGCGGAATCACAACCGCGACCTGCTTCCTGACCTCCGCGAGGATTTCGTAAATCCGGCCCCCGGCCTCGGGTGAATAACGGGCATGCATCTGAAAATCGAACAGCGCGAATTCGAGTTGTCTGACCATCATCATACCGGACTGAAAGTTCCGTGCATTGAGCATTTTTTCAAAGAGATCGGCTGGCAGCTTTTCCCCGGTCCGGTAGTGTCCCGAGATCAGATCGAGGGCTTCTCGCTCCCAGCACCAGTTTTCCATGAACTGGCTCGGCAGCTCGACCGCGTCCCATTCGACTCCATGGATGCCGGATACCCCGAGATTCTCAACCCGGGTCAGCAAATGCTGCAGGCCGTGACCGAACTCGTGAAACAGCGTGTTGACCTCGTCATGGGTCAAGAGAGCCGGATCACTGCCGACCGGCGGAGTGAAATTACAAGTCAGATAGGCCACCGGATGCTGAATCGAGCCATGGTTGCGCTTGCGGGTCACGCATTCATCCATCCAGGCTCCGCCGCGCTTGTGCGGACGCGCATAGAGATCCAGATAAAAACTGCCACGGAATTGCTTATCCCGGTCGTGGATTTCGAAATAACGCACATCGGGATGCCAGGTATCGATGCCTTCCTCTTCCGTGATCTGAATCCCGTATAAGCGCTCGACGACCGCGAACAGTCCGGGTACGACCCGTGTCGCGGGAAAGTAGCCGCGAACTTCTTCCTGCGAAAGCGCATAACGATGCTGGCGCATCTTTTCCGAGTAATAGGGAAGATCCCAGACATCGAGTTCTTGAAGATCGTAGTCCTTCATCGCGAATTCGGTGAGTTCCCGCAGGTCCTTGCGCGCGACCGGGAACGACCGGCGCGCGAGATCCTCGATGAATCCGATTACCTGCTCGGGCGATTTGGCCATTTTGGTCGCGAGCGACAGCTCGGCATAATTGGAAAATCCCAGCAACAAGGATTTTTCATGGCGAAGGCGCAAAATATCTTCCATGATCCCGCTATTATCCCACTGCCCCTTGCCGGGTCCCTGCTTGGACGCGCGGGTCGCGAAGGCCTCGTAAACTTCGCGTCGCAGCGCGCGGTCGTCCGCATAGGTCATGACGGCCAGATAGGACGGAAATTCGAGTGTCAAAAGCCAGCCGCTCGAGTCCCGCGATGTTGCGGTTTGGCGGGCCAGTTCGCGAGCCGATTTGGGCAATCCGGCCAGACCGGATTCGTTTTCGATGAGCTTGGTCCAGGCTTGGGTCGCGTCGAGTACGTTTTCATCGAATTTACTCGCAAGACGCGAAAGCTCTTCGGCGATTTCCCGGTAACGGGATTTTTTCTCCGCCTCGAGCGTGACCCCGGAAAGTTTGAAATCCCTGAGTCCGTTCGAGATAATTTTCTTTTGCGCGGGATTCAGCATCGCATAGCTATCGCTCTCGGCAATACTTCGATAAGCCCGGTAGAGTTCCTGGTTCTGTCCGAGTTCGGTCGCGTACTGGCTCAGTATCGGAAGGCACGCGTTGTAGGCCGCGCGCAGTTCGTCGCTGTTGACGACCGCATTCAGATGACTCACGGGGGACCAGGCTTTGCTTAGCCGGTCGTCCAGATCTTCCATCGGGCCGATCAGGTTGTCCCAGGTATAGTCTCGCGTAGCGGCGAGCAATTCCTGGATCGCTTTGAGATTGGCTTCGATCAGCCCGGTCACGGCGGGTTCAACGTGGTCGGGCTTGATCGCCGAAAACGGCGGCAGGGTGTGCTCGTCAAGTAAAGGATTGGTCATGGTCTCCAGATCTCGGGATGCAAATTTGGCTACGGTGCAGAAATGGACTTCCGGCCCCGGCAGGGGCCATTCGGATTAGAACGATAAAAATCCTGGCTCCATGTTGCTCGGCGCTGCTACTATCTGAGCAGAGGGTCGCTTCACAATACATAGCGCATGATATCAACTTCAACGATACCCGCAAATAACACAGTCGATTAAAGGCCAATCCAGATGACTTCCGCCCCGAAAATTGTCAGTCTGGAAGCGATTCCCCTGAATGTGCCGCTGCTTGCCGATTTTGCGATTTCCTCGTCGACCCTGAAGACGGTCCATAATGTCGCGGTGCGCCTGGAACTCGCGGGTGGCATCGTCGGCTGGGGCGAAACCTCTATTCTTCCACCCTTGACGGTCGAGACCCAGCCGCTCGCGTTACAGGCAATCGGAGAGGCCGGAGCCATTCTGAAAGGGCATTCCGCGGGTGCCTGGCGATCGATCGCGGAGTTCCTGCTGGAGCGTTTTTCGGACTACGCGTCGGTACGGGCCGGAATCGAAATGGCCTTATTCGACGCGCTGGCCCGCTATCGGCAAATGCCGCTTTATGAATTTTTCGGAGGCGCCGGCTCGGTTCTGATGACCGACATCACGATTCCGATCTGTTCGTCCGAAAAGGCCTTGGATCTCGCACGGGAATATCGCATCCGGGGCTTTGAGATCGTCAAGGTCAAAGTCGGCCGGGATCCGGACAGCGACTTCGAACAGTTGTGCGCAATCCGCGAAGGATTTCCCGAAAGCCGCTTGTTGCTGGATGCGAATGGCGGGTTCAGTGCCGACCAAATGATCGGCCTCGTGAACCGATTGACCGTGTCCGGCATGAAACCGGTTCTAATCGAGCAACCCGTTGCGCGCGACGATCTCGCGGGGCTGCGTAAAGTCACTGAGGCCACCGGAATTCCGGTGGCCGCTGACGAATCCTGCGCTTCCCCGCAAGATGCGCTCCGGATCGTCGAGGCCAGGGCGGCCCGGGTAATCAATATCAAACTCGTGAAATCCGGCGTGGTCCAGGCACTTGACATCGTTTCGGTCGTGCGTTCGGCCGGGCTTGAACTAATGATAGGCGGCATGGTGGAAACCCGAATCGGTATGGGATTCGCGGCTCATTTCGCGGCCGGCATCGGCGGCTTCACCTGGATCGATCTCGATACCCCGCTGCTACTGGCCGAAGATCCTGTAGAAGGCGGCTATCGCGTAGCAGGAGCCCGGTATCTACTCGATCCCGGCCAACCCGGCCACGGTGGAAACCTGAAATTCTCCTGAAAATTCCGCCGATTCACCGCGTATTGAAATTTGGCATCTTTAAGCTTTCTTCCTCGGAGAGAAGACGGGATATGGGGATATAATAAACCGAGCTTTGGCTTCCAGAGGCTGCACCTGCTCCACAGACGCCACTCAACTCAAGCGTTTTCGCGCCGTGCTGTCCTGGAAAGGGGCTTCTTCTGAACGCTCAAGCGGACGAACAATGACCTGTGATAGCTGTACCACAGTTTACTCGCATGACTATAGCGGACTTTAATACCTCCGTCGACGAGATCCACGAGCGATTGTTCGGAGTCGAAGGCAGGTAATTGCCGTTTTCCAGAGATTGGTTAGAACGAAATCTCCCTGCGGTACTGAATCGACCGCTTGCCAAAAAGTGCCGTGGTCAATATCGTTGCAAACTACGTACGGGAAGAAATATTGATAAACGCAGTACGACTCGGAATTCCCGAGGTCATGCTGATCGTTCCAAAAGTGTTCGGTGACGATCGGGGGTTTTTCTTTGAAAGTTTCAATCAAAAACTATTCGAAGAGGTGACCGGTCTCGAGCGCGATTTTGTGCAGGACAATCATTCCAAATCGCGAAGAGGTGTATTACGGGGATTACACTACCAGTTGCCCCCGAAATCCCAGGGTAAGCTGGTACGGGTCGTACAGGGAGCGGTGTTCGATGTGGCTGTGGATATCCGCAAGAGTTCTAAAACCTTTGGTCAATGGGTGGGTGCGGTACTGTCAGCTGACGATAAAAGTCAGTTATGGATTCCGGAGGGTTTTGCTCATGGCTATCTCACTTTGTCTGAAATAGCAGATTTTCTCTACAAAACTACCGATTACTACGCGCCCGCGCACGAGCGGTGTATTGCATGGAACGATACATCGTTGAATATCGACTGGCCAATTGACGGCATCCCTGCACTTTCCACCAAGGATGCCCGAGGACTGCCTCTTAATGAGGCCGAGGTGTTTTCCTGATGCGCCAATTCTCGGCCGGTCCGACTGAAATGGTTGCCAGTTTCTAGCACAACAGGCAACTGATCCTGCACACGAGCAAACGCGAAGCAATCGACCGTGTACCACACCGGCATCGGTCTAGACCTAACTTTGACACCCTAAAATAGCCGAAACCGAGCACTGACGGGCGTTTCGGCTATTTTTTTGGCCGATAGTGTACCCCTGTATAGTGATGATTTTTCTACTGCGTTATTGGCTTACCTGGTGTATAGATTTACCCTGTACATCGAATCGGTCCCCAACCGCAACTCGGCTGCGGCCGTACTGCTGCGCGAATCCTTCCGCGACCGCGGCAAAATCCGCAAATGCACCTTGGCGAACCTGACCCATTGGTCGTCGCAACGGGTCGAGCATTTCCGTGTATGGTTACGCGGCGGCGTCCGCGGCTTCCGAGGTCATGACTGCCTCGAACGCTCACTTCCTCACGGGCATGTGGCGGCGGTGTTGGGTACCTTGCGGGCGTCGGGATCGGGGTGGTTCGCCGCTTCGCTTGCGTCCGTTGTTGGAGGCGATGGTCGTGATGCGGGTGGTGGAGCCGGCTTCGAAGTTGGCCACTTGGCGGATGCTGGAGGCAGCGAGCGGTGACGTCGCTGCCGCTCTTGGTGGGTCTTGAGGGATTGGCGTGGCAGGATCGGTATCGGGCATTGGACTGGCGGCAGGCAAGGCTCAGGCGGGGATTGAACGGCGCCTGGCGAGGCGTCATCTTGCCGGGGGGGTGCTGGTACTCTATGATCTGACCTCGACTTGGGTGACTGGACGGTGTTGCGAACTGGCGGCGCACGGGCATAGTCGGGATGGCAAGCGGGATGAGTCCTGCGATCGTGTTCGGCCTGATTTGCACGGCGCAGCGTTGCCCGGTGTCGGTGGAGGTGTTCCCGGGGAATATCGCGGACTGTGTCACGG
>JBOICY010000187.1:0-15836 GCA_050740335.1 Methylococcales bacterium
TTTGAGAACTTCCTTCAGAGTATGGATCGCCGCATCCCAATCCTTGCGTTCCATCGCCTGATCCGCCTTTTCGAGCCAAGGGCCGAATTTCTTACCAGTCCAATAACTTTCACTGACATGCTGCTCCTGCAACTCGCGCGCGATTTTGACCTGCTCGGCGGCTCGCGTATCTCCAAGTTCCTTCGCCCGATCCAAGTCGGCGATGCCGCGCTTGAATGTGCCCTCGATCTGGTCGGTGAGATGATCGGCCTTCTCGGCCAAGTTCTGGGCTTCTTTGATCGCCGATATCCCTCGATCCGTGAGAAGTCCCGCCAGTTTGAGAGACAACTGCTGACTATGTGAGACGATCGCCAACCCCTTCTCGAGGATTCGGATGGCTTCCTCTCTTTGAGCGTCGTGCATTCCCGCTGTAACGTGCAGACAGGCCGATTCCACTTCATCGTGGATCAGACGGCGCTCGTTATCTGTTTCAGCGCTTGCGGCCGCTTTAGCCCAACAATCCAGCGCTTCATCGATTTTGCCAAGACTCCGTTGCTGCTTGCCTCGTTCGAACCAGGCTCGCGTCTCCAGCTTGCGGACTTCTCGAGTATTGCATTCGGGAAACGGGAGGTCCCGGATCGCCTCGATCGCCGCTTCCAGCCTTTGACTCGCGATCAGCCCGGAGATATGGCCATAGGGCGAAAGTTCCTCTTGCAATGCCAACAAGGCCTTATCGTTGGGCTTGTTCGCCAACGCGGTATCGACCTGTCCACGGACTTTTGCCAGAAAGTTCAGGTGGGTGAGCAACAACCGGCCACAGCAAACAGGCCGGCGGTTCGCCGATATATTGGCGGCGAGCAGCGCCTTCGCGGTTTTCTGTTCGGTCTCCAGGCAAATTTCCAGCGCCTGGAAGCGATCGGCTACCGGCGTATTGCGCCGCTCACTATGGTGTTGCTTGAAACGATGCAGATCCGAGGCGAGACGCTGGATCACGGCGGTTCGCAGGTCCTTCTGAATCCCGGCGGGCACGGAAGTTTGCATTCGCAAGAAATCCGGATCGATCATCAGCATGACCCAATAACCCAGCGCCGCTTGCCAGCGCTGGTCCCAGGATGACGCATTCGCCGAGTCACGCGTTCCGCCTTCGGCCAAACGCTCGGATTCGCTGACCGCCGACCAGTACGACAGTACGGCCAGGCAATGGATGACGTTCAGATCCGGAAAGGTTCGCCGGCATCGGATTTCCCAGGCTCGAGCGGTAGCTTGGCGATTCGCGGACTCGAGCAGGTTTGGATCACTCAGAACATTCGGTTCAAGCTTGGCCAAAGCCGGTTCGTCATAGAGAAAAAGATCGACCAGCGCCCGCTCCTGCGGGCGTTCGAGCGTCTGTTTGGCATGGGTCAGCTTCGGAACATTGGCCCGCCGGACCAAACCCGTCCGGAACGCCTCGTTGATCTCGGTGGTTGAGCAACCCGGCGCGATACCCAGGATTTCGTAGGGTGTTGGCTGCGATTGCAAGGGGTCTTTCACGGCCAGCTACCAATTTCTGACAATGATGGCCGGGAAGCTCAATGAGTAAATCTTCCGGAGGTCGCGCCTTGCCCCTTGAGCATCCAGGTGTCCTCCGAGCAAGTCGGGCAATGGCGTTGACCCGAACTGACACGATGTCCATTGGAGCAAACGATGTGGGTACTGGGACGCCTGGATTCCATATCCGCTATGGCTTGGGTCAGTTTGGCTATGAAGTCCCCGATTTTCTGCATGACACGAACATCCCCTTTCCTTGCGCCGGCTTCGATCTCATTCAATTCCTTCATAAGATTGGCCGCCAGGACCGGATCACTCGGCTGGATACGGGCAAGAATCGCGCTCTTCATAGCCATCAACGACTGCACGGTTTCGGGCAATTTATCCAGTGCGTCCTCGAGCACTTTCACGGTTTTTTCTACTATCACGGTCTTGCCGGATTTAAGCGCGTCCTTGGTTTCTTCTATCGCTTTGGTAAGGCTATAGATTTGCTTGCGGTCAGCCATGGCCCAATCATATTGATGAAGTATAAATTCGCCGTACGCTACAAGATTATCGGCTCTATTTTCCAATTCCTCCAAGTCCCCTTCCTGTCCTGCTTCGTCCAGTATCCTCCTGGCTTCGTCTACATGCCGTTCAGCCTGAGTAAATTCCCTTTCCCGCAACGAGTCGAAAACACGGTCACGGGCCAGCTCGACGGCGGCAACGGTTTTTGGCGATACCTTGTCCGTTTGTTCGCCAAGCCGCTGGTTGAGTTGGTCGATGTTTTCGATGATTTTTGCATCCTCTTCCCCTTTCACGTTCCATGGTCTAAGACTCGTGGCATCCTCGAGCCAGGCCTCAATCTCAAAAATACCATTATTATCCAGTTTCAGTTGGATCTTGATCGGCGTTTCCGCGGGCAGGTTGGGAGGTAATAACGCAAAGGCACGGCCTTGTTTTTCATTGGCGCTCGCTTTCGTGAGGTTATCCCCTCCATATACGGGTATGCTCACGATGCGCTGGTTCGGCACACGGGTGGAAAACGTCTGTTGTTTAGGATTTTCGGTCGGAAAGGGATCGCCCTTGTGTATGAAGACGTTGTATTGGTCTCCAGCGGTCTGAGTGCCATAATTGAATGGCGCGATGCCACCGATTTCGCCAACACCCCAGTCGGGACCGTCCTCGGCGCCGGGGGATTCCGGTCCTGAACTGGATGACTCGATCGGACTGAGAACGCCCCCGCATTTTTGGCAGGCCGTTGCATCGGGCGCATTGACATGACCACATTCTTGCTTGGGATCGCTGGGATCGGGGGCCTGGCAAACCAGGTTGAATTTCAGCCAGGCCGCGGCGATCGCGGCGCCCATGGCGACCTGATGCTTTGGATTCCCGATGTGCTTGACCTTCTCGGCCCCAAACTCTTTTTCCATCGTTCGCAGTACGAAGGGGACCATCGTCGAATTCCCGGCCATCAGCACATAGTCGATATCCTTGCGTGTCAGATTTTGATTCTTCAGCGAGGCATCGACGATCTGGAGACTCTTGCCACGGTGTCCATCACCGCTGAGCGCCTGTCCACACTTGATGCAGCGGCTATCCTCCAATAGGTTTACCGTGGCGCACCGGTTGGCGCTGCATACGCGGTAGTGGCCAATCAAGGGAGCGATCATGCGTTCGAACTGTGCGCGGGTTATTTCCATCTCGATGTCGAGCAAATTGCCTCCTGAATCGCGCAGCATCCCTGATACCACTAGATCGGCGCTACTGGCTCCGCTCAAGCGCTCCTTTACTCTTTGCGCGGCCTGTCTCAAGGCAACCATGAAGCGGTGTTCAGAACTCGGGTCGATCGCATATTCCTTAGCAATCCAGCCCAAGGCATGATTGATGATCGCCTGATCCAGGTCATCGCCGCCTAACCACATATCTCCTTCAAGATTCAGAGGCGCGTAGACATTGCCCGCCAACATCAAAAGCGAAACATCGAAGGTGCCGCCACCCAGGTCGTAGACCAACAAAATCCGCGGCTCTTCGCTACGCGCTTCTATGCCAAATGCGATAGCCGCGGCGGTGGGCTCGTCAATGATCTTCATGATCTTGAGACCGGCTTTGCGCGTTGCATCCCGCTGAATCTGGCTGAAATAGGCGGGGACGGTAATTACCGCATGAGTAACCGGCTCTCCCAGACGGAATTCCGCATCTTCCTTGGCCTTGCGCAGAATCATCGCGGAGATGTCGATGGGTGAATACTCTGTGCCACCGATCAGAACGCGTACACTATATCGCCGAGGTGCACTGTCCGAATTTTCGGGCGTTGAGTGATTTCAGGAAAAACAATGCAGCATTTTTCCATGACTGCTTCAAACAGACCATCCAATTGGCCCTGGAACTGAAGTTGGCCTCATTGGGGCGTATCAGCTTGGACGGATCGAAGTTTCAGGTCAACAGTTCCAAACACAAAGCGATGAGTTACAAACGGCTGCAAGAAAAGGAACAAGAACTCACCGAAGAAAAAAATTGCTCGGTCGATTATCAGGGGAGTAGTCTGTCCGGAATTTGGAAAATTGGCCACAAGTTCCACTTAAGGGGAAACAAATCGCCGGATTAAGCGAAAAAGGGGGTTCTATGCCGATTTTTCAGTATAATTCTTGTCTATATTTCGCGCTACTGCGTTTTTGCGGCATTGATCGCGCTTTCCCCTGCGTACCAACTAAATTTCCGTCAATCCATTCTCGGACAGCCTCCTCGGGTCATCGCTTGTTCAACAGTGATCTTACCCCGCGGCGGAGCTAACCGCTTGTTCATCCCCTGCCGTGATCGGCGGATCCCTCAACATTATTCCGGTCGTATTTTAAATGCAGTGATTAGGCTGTGCGCAGTGTATTCCGGATTACCAGGTAAGACTCGCAAATCAAAACGCCGGCAAGACCCTCCTGCAATACTAATGAGAGGCTGGTTGATCTCTTCATCGCTCGCTGAAAAATACCAGGCACTCAGCAGATCGCCCGTATCCGGACCAAAGTATGAACTGCGTAGGGCAACAAATCTGGTCACCAACTTCCTATCGCTTACTTCGATCCAAAGCGCTGGCATTTCGCGCCGGTGAGATCCTTGGACGCTCATTACAGAACTCAAGCCCTGATCAAGTTGCCCGCATTCGGTTGGTTGCGAAAATGACGATCGGAATTGATCGGCTCCAACCGTAGAAAACATATCGGTGTCGTTTAGAAGCGACCAGTATTCGGCATTGCCATACCACAACCGATCTGGACTTATCAACTGGTATGGAAACAGAACTAGCCCCATAATTATTGGATTGACCGCCCAAGCGGCCAAAAAGGCCAACCTGAGTCGAAAATTCGTCATGGAGATTTTCTGGAAGTTAGATCCGCGATTTCCAAATCGACAAGGTGCTCATTACCCAACATCAGAGCCAGTCGATAATCGCTCAACCAGTCTAGGCGAATCGAATGGGGGCCCAAAATCTCAAGGTCTGGAAACAGCAATACCTAAGTCTCGGATTGATTGCTAGCACGATCTATTACGGTAATGATAGAGCGCGATGTTTGTTCTCTGTCTAACCCGAATGCACCAATTCTTGTATACTGTTCTACGCGGAGGACGGCAAGCTTCCTACCTTTATGGTGATTCCGCAGATTCCTGAAAAAGGGTACTGTCTTTTCGCCAGAAGATCTCACCGTACGATGTACCCAACCAGAACGCACAGACAATCAGGTTTCCAATCAGCCCAAAAACAAAGAGTAGAATCGATTTATTTCTCACTACCTTACAGATCACCGCTCCATATATAGAACTAGTTAGGGTCTGTAGTCAGCGCCGGACCACGTTTCACGCCACTCCGCATATTACCTAAACTCTTTGGCTATACCAATGCTAACCATGTATTTCGACAATCCATCAGGCAGCGGCCCAGTTCGTCCTAAACCCGCGCGAATGCGCCGACCTCAGAACAAATCCAGCCACAGTCGATGGATATTCAATTCAACGCCACTCAGCAATACATCGACGGAGAATATTAACTTGTGTCAATTCTTGTAACAATAGTTTTCAACTTCACGCAGTTCGCCCATGCTGTCTTTTTCTGTTCTAAATGGCTGGCTGTTCATGGTTGGGATCAATACTCTTCTGGTCGCTTGAATTCGGGGTTCAAAGAGGGTTATTCCGGCTCGTAGGCCAGAATCGGCGCGAGCCAGCGCTCGGTGCTTTTCAGTGCCATCCGCTTGCGCTGGCTGTAATCCTGGATTTGATCCTTAGCGATTTTGCCGACGTTGAAGTAGCGCGAGCCTGGATGGGCAAAATACCACCCGCACACGGATGCCGCGGGGACCATCGCATAACTTTCCGTCAGGAGAATGCCGGACTGTTCGGTCACATTCAGCAGCGAAAACAGGGATTCGTTTTCGGTATGGTCCGGACAAGCCGGATAACCGGGAGCCGGACGGATTCCCCGGTAATCCTCTTTAATCAACTCCTCCGGGGACAAGGCTTCGCCCGCCGCATAACCCCAGAGTTCGGTCCGTACGCGCCGGTGCAGGAATTCCGCAAAAGCTTCCGCGAGCCGGTCGGCCAGGGCTTTCAGCATGATGCTGTTATAGTCGTTATGGTCTTTCGCGAATCGATCGAGATGCGACTCGATCCCGAAACCGGCGGTCACCGCAAATCCACCCAGGTAATCCGTTAAGCCACTGTCGACCGGGGCGATAAAATCGGAAAGGCAGTAATTCGGCTGTCCAGGCGGCTTGATGTTCTGCTGCCGCAGGTGATGCAGAACCGCCTGGGTTTGTGTCCTGGATTCATCGGTATAAATCAGCACATCGTCCCCATGACTGTTGGCTGGAAAGAATCCAAGCACCGCGCGGGCCTGAAGCCACTTTTCGTGTATGACCCGCTCCAACATGCCCCGAGCTTCGTCGAACAAATGGCGCGCGTGTTTTCCGACGATTTCGTCATCGAGGATTTTAGGATAACTCCCGGCCAGTTCCCAAACCTGGAAAAAAGGCGACCAGTCGATATAGCGCGCGATTTCCGCCAAAGGGTAATCGTCGAAGCGGCGCAAACCGAGCAAGCCGGGGGCTTGTGGCGAAAATTCGGACCATTTGCCATCGAATCGGTTCCGTCTCGCGGCTTCGACCGAAAGCTGCCTGACTTTCGCCGTTCGACCCGCATGCCGTTGTCTGACTTCGTCATACTCTTTTCGGATTTGCGCGACGTAAGCGTCTTTGGTTTCCGGATTCAATAGGTTCCCGGTCACACCGACGCTGCGCGACGCATCGGTTACATAGACCGTGGGGCCGTGGTAATTTTTCTCGATCTTCACGGCCGTGTGGGCGCGCGACGTGGTTGCGCCGCCGATCAACAACGGAATTTCGAAGCCTTGCCGTTCCATTTCCTTGGCCATATGCACCATTTCGTCGAGCGAGGGCGTAATCAGTCCGCTCAAACCGATGATGTCGACATTCTCGGCGCGCGCGGTTTTGAGTATTTTCTCGGCGGGAACCATCACGCCGAGATCGATCACCTCATAGCCATTGCATTGCAGCACCACGCCGACAATATTTTTTCCGATATCATGCACGTCACCCTTGACCGTGGCCATCAGAATCCTGCCGTTGGATTGTATTTGCCGGTCTCCCTTTGCCTCCATGAAGGGCAACAGGTACGCGACCGCCTTTTTCATGACACGCGCCGATTTGACGACCTGCGGCAAAAACATCTTGCCGGCGCCGAACAGGTCGCCGACCACATTCATGCCGTCCATGAGCGGCCCTTCGATCACGTCGAGCGGCCGATTCGTGGCTTGCCGGGCTGCCTCTGTATCTTCTTCGATAAAATCCGCGATACCCTCGACCAGGGCATGTTCGAGCCGTTTGTTGACCGGCCAGTTTCTCCATTCGAGATCTTTTTTTCTTTCGCCGCCCGTGCCGTCGCCCCGAAATTTCCCGGCCACTTCGAGGAGCCGTTCGGTGGCGTCTTCTCTGCGGTTCAACACGACGTCCTCGACCCGTTCGCGAAGTTCGCCGGGGATGTCATCGTAGATCGCGAGTTGCCCGGCATTCACGATTCCCATATCCATTCCGGCACGAATCGCGTGAACCAGAAATACGGCATGAATCGCTTCACGCACCGGGTCATTGCCGCGGAACGAGAACGAAACGTTGGAAACCCCGCCCGAAATCATGGCATGCGGCAAGGCGGCTTTTATTTTTCGGGTCGCTTCGATGTAGGCCCAGCCATAGCTGTTATGCTCCTCGATCCCGGTCGCAATCGCGAAAATATTCGGGTCGAAGATAATATCTTCGGGCGGAAAGCCAACTTTCTCGGTCAGGATCTCATAGGCCCTGACACAAATTCCGAGCTTGCGTTCGATGCTGTCCGCCTGACCTTGTTCATCGAAGGCCATCACCACGGCCGCGGCTCCATACCGGAGAATCAGCCGGGCATGGCGGATAAAGACCTCTTCGCCTTCTTTCAGCGAAATCGAGTTGACCACACCTTTGCCTTGAATGCATTTCAACCCGGCTTCAAGAATTTCCCATTTGGATGAATCGATCATGATCGGAACCCTCGAAATATCGGGTTCCGAAGCGATCAGATTCAGGAAACGAACCATCGCCTCCTTGGAATCCAGCATCCCTTCATCCATATTGACATCGATGATCTGGGCGCCGTTTTCGACCTGGTCACGCGCAACATCCAGCGCGGGTTCGAAGTCATCGTCTTTGATCAGGCGACGGAATTTTGCCGAACCGGTCACATTGGTCCGTTCACCGACGTTCACGAAAAGCGTATCAGCGCCGATATGCATGGCTTCGAGGCCGGACAGACGGCACTGAACCGGAAGCTTCGGCCGCCGTCGCGGCGGAAAGGATTCGACCGCGGTGCGAATCGCATTGACGTATTCCGGTGTGGTTCCGCAACATCCGCCGACTATGTTCAGGAATCCGCTTTCGGCCCATTCCGCGATTTCCGAGGCCATTTTCTCCGGAGTTTCGTCGTATTCTCCAAACTCATTGGGTAACCCCGCGTTCGGGTGGGCTGATATGTAACAATCGGCGACCGCGGATAATTCCTCGATGTATTGGCGCAATTCCGTTGCGCCGAGCGCGCAATTCAAACCAATCGAGAGCGGCCGCGCATGTCTGACCGAATTCCAGAACGCTTCGGCTGTCTGACCGGACAGAGTCCGTCCGGAACTGTCGGTAATGGTTCCCGAGATCATCACCGGAAGCCGGACCTTATGATCATCGAAATATTTTTCGACCGCGAAGATCGCCGCCTTCGCATTCAAGGTATCGAAGATCGTTTCGATCAACAACAAGTCCGCGCCGCCATCGATCAGGCCAGTCACCGATTCGTAATAGGCTTCCACCAATCCGTCGTAGGTGATATTCCGATATGCTGGATCATTGACGTCGGGAGAAATCGAAGCGGTCCGGTTCGTGGGGCCGATCACACCCGCGACAAAGCGCGGCCGATCGGGGGTTTTCGCGCTCATTTCATCCGCCGCGCGGCGCGCGAGTTTCGCCGACTCCAGATTGATTTCGTAGGCGAGAGATTCCATGGCATAATCGGCCATCGCAATGCGGGTCGAATTAAAGGTATTGGTTTCGATAATATCGGCGCCCGCCTCGAGGTAGGCGCAGTGAATAGCCTTTATGATGCCCGGCTGAGTCAGGGACAAGAGGTCATTGTTGCCCTTCAGATCACGGGGCCAATCGCTGAAACGTTCCCCCCTGTAGTCTTTCTCGACAAGAGCATAGCTTTGAATCATGGTCCCCATGGCACCGTCCAGGAATAAGATTCTCCGGGACAGGAGCCCTGGAAAATCCGGGTTTTGCGGGCTTGGGTCAGACATTCTTTATAATTTGGATGGGTAAAATCAGGACCAGAAAAATCAATTATTGTATATGCTGTTGCAGCATCCACAAAAAAGAATTCAAGTAAAACGGCCTTTACCGGATCATTTAGCGCCGGTCGAGGCAGTCGAACAAGTACAAAGTCATTCGGTAAATGACAGGCCTCCCGGCCTGTTCTGGCTCCTCGCCCCGTATGCTGCGATTCCTTTCCTTGCAATTTGGGGGCATTTATTGGGATAATCACGATGCTGGCAGCGTTCACAGGGCCCGGTATCGTTAATCCCTTAGTCGCGGTTCCCTCTTCATTTCGCCAGCGGCTTGACATCAAACCAATATCTTCGGAAACTTCGGATGAAAAAAGCAAAAATAATGTACTGTGCGATTTTGTCTTTGGTCGGGCTTTGCTCACTGCCGGTACAAGCCGAGGATGCACTCGAGAGCCATGCCGGCTTGATTGGAGTTTGGAATTTGGACGGAAGCGCGAAAGACATCGATGGACCCAAACGTCCCGGCGAACAGACCTGGGAATTCACAACGGATCGCACGCTGGCCACTTCCGGTTATGACAAGCGCTTACCCGGCGGAAATTTTTCAGTGAGCTGGTCCTACGAAGTCAAAGACGGGAAGATCATAGCCGACGTTGCCGGCCGTCCGGGCAAAAAACAACCTACACGGTTATCGAAAAGGACGGTAATTCTATGATCATCAAGCACGGAATCGGCGAAACTATGTTTTTTACGAAAAACTAAAACCTACCAACGAGGAGCGAATAAATGGGCGTTTATTATGGTCTGATCATGCTCGGCACAGGCTTCTGGTTCCACTACAGTGTGGTTCAGCAGAATGAGCCCTTGCCAGAGCCGGAAAAAGAAAACGCGATCAAATGGTTTGTGATCGGCGCGGTAACCTTTGGAGCGGGTATGCTGCTTGGATACTTTATCAACTGGGCCTTTGTCGAGGGAATTCTGGGTGGAATAGCCGTCGGGATCGGAGCTGAATTCGGCCGAACCAGCGGCGGCAACACCGGACTCCGGGGCATCGTGCTTGAGTTCCTTCCGCTGATCACCGGTCTTTTGACAGTCTATCTGGTTCGACTTCGGTTCATCCTCAAAAAAGAGATAGGAATCAGTAAGCTGGTTAAGAAGTTCACCTCGAAAGCGAAATAGACCAACGCGCGCGAATTGCCAATATGCCGGTTCCCTTGTTGACAATGGATCGAGAACCGGTATATTCTGGTTTGTCTGGCACATCAATGCCGAGAATCGCCAGACCAAGATTTCTAACTAACTAAATCATAATCACTACACATAAAGGTATTTGCTAATGGGCGCTATTTTAGAAGGAGCAGAGCTTCTTAAAGACCCGGTTAACGCCGTAATTTTCCTCGTAATCTTGGCGGGCGGTTATTACTTCGTCAAGTGGGTCCTCAAAGACTGACGACGAAAAATAGTCTTTAAAAAGTCGCTTGCTTGTGGCACATTAACCCGCGTGGTTGTTTCTTCAATAGCTCGAACTGTGCCACAGGCAATCGATTCCAGCGGATGCGTTGTGGATTTCTGTCCGGGTAGCGGGTCACCGGCATCCTGAACCGCAAAATTTTATTCGAATAACCGGATTGCCGTTTTCTCATCCGGTTCCTGCCAGCAATACAGCTTATTCCGCGAGACGCCAGTCTTAGCAGATCCTGGTTTTTCATTTGGCTTTGCCAAAAGATAAAGTACAATAACGCAGCGGGTTCCCGCTGGTCCAGCCCTAGCGAATGACATCCTACCTGATCGCTTCAATAGAGCGTGGTCTTACGAAAAAAGTACCGGCTATCGGTCTAGGGCTGTTCCGAATATTCTTCGGGCTTGTCCTATTGCAAGAGATCGTATTTCTGATCTATTTCAGCCATCTAATATTCGACCGAATTCCCTATATAGAAACAGCCGGTCCGATCGTTACCTTATCCTTGCTAAGTTGGTTTGGTATATCGGTCTGTCTGATATTCGGACTGTTTACTTTTGTTTGTTCGATTGCGAACTATTGTTTTTGGGTCCTATTTGTCCTTCTAACGCCGATCTGGCGTGATTTCGACGGCGGCTTTGATCAGCTAATGACCAGCAGCAGCTTCATTTTGATCTTTATCCATGCAGACCGCCGACTTTCTCTCGATAATCTACGGCTTAAATTGAAATCCGCCGCGGTCGCGCCAACATTCACTCCGAATATCCGGGTGCCGGTTATCTATTATACTATTTTACTCGGCGTATCATTAGGTTTACTTTATTTTGACGCGGCTTTACATAAATTACACTCGGAAATCTGGATGAATGGCCTGGGGGCCTGGGTACCGAATACCATGCCCTATTACATTTCGTCCTTCGATTTCGATTGGTTTGTAAACAACCGGCCGATACAAGAGCTAATCGGCTACTCCTTGATCGCCTTTCAGCTAGTCTTTCTATTAATTTTTACCCATCGCTTATTCCGGGTTCCGTTATTGGTTATCGGAATACTATTTCACCTGGGAATAACTGTTTGTCTGAACATCTATCCTTTTGGCTTCGGCATGCTTGTCCACTACATTCTCCTCGTGCCGTTTCAATGGTGGACGGGCCTTGCGAGAAAAATCGAATATGAAGACCCCCTCCTGCGTACCTATTGCAACAACACCGATCGAGACACAGCAAGATTGGCCGTTATTCTTCAGCATTTCGACTTTCGAAACTACTCCAGTTTTCATTTCGTGTCGCAACTCCAAGAACTCCCGGAGAATGTCCGCAAAGAACATTCCGACTTCAGCACATTCACCATGGCTTCATTCGATCGGAACGACAAACTTTACGAGGGCCATCATGGATTCCGTGAGAAAATATTCTTTCGGTTATTGTTCGTTATTTTCCGAACTGCCGGTACGGCGGGATTCCTTTGCGGGCGGAGTCTGGCTGCCGTTCGTATGAGTTCCACTTGTTTTGCCCGGCTTTCTAAACACATTGGAGCTTTTTCTTCCGGAGTTCCGGCATATAACGAAATGCCCGCTTCAGATGTTTCTTTAAAATCGATTTATCGTTTTCTCACGGTCGTTTTGATCCTGCAGGCGAACAGCACGCTCCATTACGGCATATTTAAACGATTTGACATGAATGAACGGCCTACAATCAGCGCTGGCCTCATCGGCGAGATCTCCGTTTATATTACCTCGATCAGCCATATTTTATTAGGCATCACTCCACATGCATTGTACATGGATGATCATTTTGACGGGTATGAGCAAATTTCGGCATTGACTTATATCGATACTCGCGGGCAGGAAAAATGGGTGCCCTTCGTTGCACCTGATGGGCGCTTTGTTTTACCCAATTGGGGTCGGGTCCATTCGATGTGGGCGAATGTCGCGATGCATCCTGCTTTTCACAGGCTTGTATTTGAAAGGTTGTGCAGGAAAGTCACGGCATTCTGGGCGAGAAAGTTGGGTATTGGCACTCAGAATTCGACTTTCCGGGTTAAAACCAAAGCCGTACAAATTTCCTATCGATGGGTCGAGGATCTGCGTAAAAAAAATCTGGGTGGAAATTGGTCCGATTTCGGGCAGATCCGCTGGATCGACGGACAGTTTTCGATACATTACCGAGCACAAGACCTCCGGTGACTCCTCGCACCAAGTTCCTTCAATATCCGGAATTCTATTGCTGTTATAATTGCTCTTCTTTTGGAAATTCGAAGTCTTCGAAGGGTTTCGCGAATTTAATCTTAAGAAACGAAGGGTTTAGGGCATGGTAAAAAAAATTCATCGAAGCGACGAGGAATGGGCGGAGAGTCTGAGTCCCGAACAATTCGAGATTTGCCGGCAGAAAGGTACGGAGCGGCCGTTCACCGGAAAATATGTGAACACCAAGGCCGATGGGATTTATGAGTGTGCTGGTTGCGGGAATCCGCTTTTCGATTCCAAAAAAAAGTACGACTCGGGCTCCGGCTGGCCGAGCTTCTGGGACAGGGTCGATCCCCAAGCGATCGAAACGAGGGTGGACGCGAGTCATGGAATGCGCCGCATCGAAGTAACCTGCGCGGCCTGCGGCTGCCATCTCGGGCATGTTTTCGAAGACGGGCCGCAACCGAGCGGTCTGCGTTACTGCATCAATTCGGCGTCACTCGACCTTAAACCACGAGCCAAGTAGTGTTGAAGCTCGATTCCGAGAACCGGGCGCACGCGACAGACTTGCTGCGCTTTATCGACGCGAGTCCGAGTCCCTGGCATGTCGTTGCCTCGGTGCGCGAACGGCTCGTCGAGCACGATTTTCTGGAGATCGACGAGTCACAAGCCTGGACTCTCGAACCGGGGGTGCGCTACTTCGTGGTTCGCGACGGATCCTCGATCATCGCTTTCAAGAACGGTGAAAAAGCGTCGTCGGATACCGGCTTTCGGATTATCGGCGCGCATACCGATTCACCGGGCTTGCGGATCAAACCGAATGCCCTGATTCAATCGGATAAAATCGACCGGGTCGGTGTTGAAGTATACGGAAGCCCGATCCTGGCTACTTTTACCGACCGCGATCTGAGTCTCGCGGGACGTATCACGCTGATCGACGCCAGCGGTAATTTGGACAACCGCTTGATCAGGATCGGAAAACCCGTGCTGCGACTCCCGAACCTGGCCATTCATATGAACCGGATGGTCAACGAAGAAGGACTGCGCCTGCACTTCCAGAATGAACTGCCGCTGATCCTTGCCTGCGGCGAAAAACCCGCGGAAAACAAGAACCGGTTTCTTGCGTTGCTTGGCCAAGGTCTCGACGTGGACACGGACCGGATCGCGGCCTGGGATCTGGTCGTATTCGATTTCCAGCAGGCCGCGCTCTATGGAATGGAAGATGAGTTTTTCGCCGGCAGCCGGATCGACAATCTTGCGTCCTGCCATGCCGCGCTCAGCGCTCTGCTGGACCGGAATGCGCTGCATGGCCCTGCCACGAATGTCTGCGCATTTTTCGATCATGAAGAAATCGGCAGCCAAAGCCAGAAAGGCGCGGACGGCAGTTTTCTACCCGATGTGCTGGAACGCATCGCCTGGTCATCGAATCCCGATCGCGAAACCTGCAAAAGGGCGCTCGCGCGAAGTTTCCTGATCAGCGCCGATATGGCACATGCCTACCAGCCCAATTTCGCCTCGGCCTACGAACCGGAGCACCCGGTCTTCGTGAACCACGGCCCAGCCGTAAAAATCAATGTGAATCAGCGCTACACAACCGAAAGTATTTCCCAATCGCACTTTGCCCGGCTTTGTGCGGAAGCCGAAGTGCCTTGGCAGAAATACAGCCACCGCAGCAACCTGCCCTGCGGCAGCACGATCGGTCCGATGACCTCGGCAAGGCTCGGAATTCGAACCGTGGACGCAGGTTGTGCGATGTGGGCGATGCACAGTATCCGGGAAAGCGCGGGCGTGCTGGATCACAGCTATATGACGCGCGTCATGAAACGCTTCTTCAGTCGCGAAATTCTGTAGTATCGCAAGGCTATGATTATTTTTCGGAGGCCGATCGCAACGAATTCAATCTGCCGAGAAAAAAATATCGCCGTAGCAGGCTTGGGCCCTGCCTCCGGTGTTATCGGTGTCGGTCATGATCGCGACCGCATCGATTTGTGTAATGGACTTTCCGAAGGCCAGCTTCAGGTCGTCGATTACATTACGCTTTTCGTGTCGCCAGAGTCCTTTTCGCGCGTTTCCGGATTCCACTGCGATTAGTTTGACATTGTCACTGATATAAGGGCTGATCCAGAGGCTGCCTGAAGGTTGGCGACCCGCCCAGACATAGTTCAGCGCTTTGGTCTGCCAGAAGAACAGTCCGTCGTCCAGGACTACATAGACACGGGCCGGATAGTCATCGCCCTGTTTGGTTTTTTCGTCGTATCGGAGAAAGGCGGTGTCGACCTGCCAGGACCAGTTCAGGAAAGGGGTTTTTCCGAGGTCGACCGGGATCTGCCGAACCAATCCCGAGGCCGCCCCCCGGCTTTCGGCGCACAGGACCGTGACTCCGGATTCGTTCGCGGTCAAGCGGTACAGGGTTTCTCCGACAAAGTATTCGGGCTCCCACCCATTGAGATCGCCGCTTGAAAATTTACCGACCCGTTCTATTCCGGCAAGTGGATCCGATAACACATGCGCCGTGTGCAGAAGTACGAGAATCGGTGAGAACCGAAGAAGCAATAATCTGTTCGGCTTTCGCAACGGTCCGGTGGAGAGAGTATTTTCCGTATCGTAAGCCGGCCTAATCGAGGCTTTTAACCGGATACTTGCCGCGCCAGGACTCAAATCCCCCGTCCAGACTAGAAACGTCGGTGAAGCCCGAATTGGCGAAATACTCGGCTGCGCCAAGGCTCGTAAAACCATGGTAGCAATAGATCAAGAGCGGTCTGGTTTTGTCCGCGGTTTCGACAAATTCTTCCACATTGGCGTCATTGATGTGGCGGGCGTTTTCAATATGCGCGGAACTGTAG
>JBOICY010000188.1:0-3828 GCA_050740335.1 Methylococcales bacterium
ATCCATAACTCGGTGACCCGTGTGGTTCTCAAACCCACCCACATGATCGGCGGCTATGCGCAGCAGAGTTATGGTTTTAACTACTACGGAACCGTGGGATCCAACCGGGATGAATTCGTGATTGTGAGAAAGATGAATAATGTTGAATGGTTGGACGGGACTGACGTTCCGGAAAGATCGGAGGAGGTGGCCTGATGAAAGTGCGCGCTCAGGTCGGGATGGTAATGAATCTCGACAAATGTATCGGTTGCCATACCTGTTCCATCACCTGCAAAAATGTCTGGACCTCGCGCGAAGGAACCGAATACGCGTGGTTCAACAACGTCGAGAGTAAACCGGGGATCGGCTATCCCAAGGAATGGGAAAACCAGGACAAATGGAACGGCGGATGGAAGGTCAAGAATAACGGCAAACTCGAACCCCGGATCGGCGGGAAATGGCGGATTCTCGCGAATATTTTTGCCAATCCCGACCTGCCTGAGATCGACGATTACTACGAACCCTTTGATTTCGACTACGATCATCTGCATAGCGCGCCGGAATCCGAACACCAGCCGGTCGCCCGGCCGCGTTCTCTGCTAACCGGAAAGACCATGGAAAAGATCGAATGGGGGCCGAACTGGGAGGACATTCTCGGCGGGGAATTCGAAAAACGCAGCAAGGATAAAAATTTCGATCAGATCCAGAAAGACATCTATGGAGAGTTTGAAAACACCTTCATGATGTATCTGCCGAGACTGTGCGAGCATTGCCTGAATCCGACCTGCGTGGCTGCCTGTCCTTCCGGCGCGATCTACAAGCGCGAAGAAGACGGAATTGTTCTGATCGATCAGGACAAATGCCGCGGATGGCGCATGTGTATCTCCGCCTGCCCTTACAAAAAGATCTATTTCAACTGGAAATCGGGTAAATCGGAGAAATGTATTTTCTGTTATCCGCGCCTCGAGATGGGCGAGCCCACGGTGTGTTCGGAAACCTGTGTCGGGCGGATCCGTTATCTGGGTGTGCTGTTATACGATGCCGACCGCATCTCCGAAATGGCCAGTACGCCCAGTGAAACCGATCTGTATGACAAGCAACTCGAAATGTTTCTGGATCCCCATGATCCTCAAGTGATCGCCTATGCCCGCAGGGACGGCGTGCCGGATTCATGGCTCGAAGCCGCCAAAAAGTCACCGGTCTATAAAATGGCAGTGGACTGGAAGCTTGCCTTTCCGCTGCATCCCGAATACCGTACCCTGCCCATGGTCTGGTATGTGCCGCCCTTGAGTCCGATCCAATCCGCGGCCGACAGCGGCAAGATCGGAGTCAACGGCATTATCCCGGACGTCGATTCGTTGCGCATCCCAGTCAAATACCTGGCCAACATGCTGACCGCGGGAGATGAAAAACCAGTCACCGAGGCGCTGAAACGCATGCTGGCCATGCGTGCCTACAAGCGCAGTCAGCACGTCGACGGCGAACAAAACCTCGAGGTACTGGAACAGGTCGGCCTGAGCCAGGCCCAGGTCGAAGATATGTACCGCTATCTCGCAATCGCCAATTACGAAGACCGCTTCGTGATTCCGACCGGCCACCGCGAAGAAGCCATCGACGCGTTCCCGGAACGCGGAGGCTGCGGCTTCAGTTTCGGCGACGGTTGCGGCGGTAGCAAAACCAAGGTCAATATATTCGGCGGCAAGAAAACGACCTCCATTAGCGTTGCCGAAGTGAAACGCTACAAACCGGTCAGACCCGTGACTCAGCAAGGGGACTAGACACTTTTCTCGTGAATACTCTGAAAGTGATTTCGGCGCTGCTGTGCTACCCGGACGGAGCTCTTTTTGAACACCGCGAAGAATTGGCGGCGGAAATTCGTGAAGAGGCTGTAATTCCCGAGGTCGATCAGATTGCCCTGATCCGCTTCATGGACGATCTTTGTGCAAAGACTCTGCTGGATGCGCAGTCGGAATATGTCGAAACCTTCGATCGGAGCCGCTCGCTTTCGTTATTGCTATTCGAGCATGTGCACGGCGAATCGCGAGACCGCGGCCAGGCCATGGTCGATTTGATGAAAGTCTATGAGGATAACGGTTTCGAAATAGCCGTACGCGAACTTCCGGATTTTATCCCGCTGTTTCTGGAATATTTATCTCAGCGTCCGGAAGCGGAGATTATCGAAGGGCTGGGCGACGTGCAGCACATTCTGGCCCTGCTGCAGGCCCGGCTCGAAAATCGCCAGAATCACTACAGCGTCTTGTTCTCGGCCTTGTTGAACCTGATTCAGGCCAATGTGGATATGGACACAATTCAAAAGGAGGTTTCCGGGGAAAGCCGCGACGACAGCCCGGAAGCCTTGGATAAAGTCTGGGAAGAGGAAATGGTGACTTTCGGCGCCGACAAGACTCAGACTCCCGGAGTAAAGAGTGGCCCCCAGGAAGTCCGTATACCACTAGAGGCCATTAAAAGCGTCCGGAGACAGCAATGAATTACCTGAATGATCTTTTTTTTGGAATTTACCCCTACCTCGCTGGAACCATCTTTCTGCTCGGCAGCTGGATTCGTTTCGATCGAGACCAGTACTCATGGAAAGCCGGTTCGAGCCAGATGCTGAGCAGCCGGGATTTCCGAAAGGCGAACAATCAATTCCACGTCGGCATCCTGCTGTTGTTTTTCGGCCATCTGTTCGGCTTGCTCACACCTCCTTCGGTTTATCATGCGTTGGGACTCACCACCCAAGTCAAACAACTGCTCGCAATGATTGCGGGTGGCTTATTCGGCGGCGTCTGTTTCATCGGAATGACCTTTCTCGTGAAACGCCGCCTCACCGATCCTCGGGTTCGGGCGACCAGCAGCGTAAGCGATATATTTATCCTGCTGTTGATTTATGTGCAGTTGATCCTCGGGCTAATCAGTATCCTGGTATCGGCCTTCCATCTGGATGGCGCGCAAATGCTGCTTCTGGCCGAGTGGGCGCAGCGGGTGGTCACGTTCCAGGGCGGGGCAGCCGACGTGGTCGCCGGCGTCAACTGGGTCTACAAGCTGCATATCATCGTCGGACTCACCATGTTTCTGGTATTTCCGTTCACCCGCCTGGTTCATATCTGGAGCGCACCGATCTGGTATCTTGGAAGGAGTTATCAGATTGTAAGACAGAAAGGGTGAGTTCCGCCGTCAGGCGAATGAGCTTTTCATAAGGCCGCCGCGCTGTAGAAATATTCGGGAAGCGATCGAGTCTGGTCCTATCGATTCGGATTCGAGATCATGAATAATTTTGCGGGATTCGTGATTTGAGAAGATTTCAAGTAGAATTTGAATCAAAGGTCGCATATCTCCGCAATCAAAGCGCGAAACTACGTGCAGATGTGATGTAACGGCATGGAAATAAAGGAGTCGTTTTCGATGACGATTTCCAGGATTCAGCCGGATTTGCGTGCTATGCGAAGACTGTTCGTGCGTGAACGACGATTGTTCGTCGACTCATTGTTGGGCGGACGAAGGGGAAACGAAGCTGTGACGGTTCTTGACGCTTTGCAATCCATCCTCAGCGGTGGCGCGGCCGGTGCGCTCGTGGGGTGGCTTGCACAACACCTTCTGGCCGAACGACTCCGGGCAGCTATCCAACATGAATACGCAACGAAGCTTGAGAGTCACAAAGCGGATTTGCAGACCGAGTTGGCCCGAGCGCTAGAAAGCATACGTGGGGAAGCCGCCGAACGGGAGCGCCTGAATCGCGAACGGTGGGACCTCAAGCGAGAAGCGTGTCTTGAGGCCCCCTAAGTCTGGTGCAACGCCGTTAAGTTAAGCCGTCATACCGGCATGGATTGCCGGTATCCAGAGCCCAGGGAT
>JBOICY010000189.1:0-1935 GCA_050740335.1 Methylococcales bacterium
ACAACAATTAATAATTTCTCTCCATAAATTCGATGGTAGACCCCTTTTTTCGCATATTACGCGAGCCTGCCACGGCGTGGTGTTTCAACTGAAAGTAACGGTTGATATTTTGACCGGGGTTTACGCCACGCGAAAAAAGGGTGCCGCGAATTTCCTCGAAACAATGAAGATTGTCTTTGACGACTACCTTCCTCGCTGGAACTATCGGGCTCTCCCTCAACAAATTTGATTTCGGGAAGTTATTATTCATCAAGTCCTTAGTTGCGTTAGGTCTTCTGGTGTTCAAGTTCGTCTAGAATCGGTGGCAAATTGATCAGAATACGCAGTGGTTGATCAATCCACGTTTGCCTGAACCAGATACCCCGGGTGCAAGCCTTCGAATGCATGGAGCCGCATATCTCCAAACCCGTTGATCAGCGCGAAGCGGCAACGAAAGACAAAACTGACGGGTGGTGACCAACAATTCCCGGCAATGCTTGGTTCGCCTGGTCAGTCAGGCCAGCACTCGTAGCATTGATATTCATAGGGTTTTCCTTTTACCGACAGCGCGAGCGATGCCATTGCAGAACTCTCGCCTGCCGCAAGCCAGGCGGGCCGACTCACAAGTATGGGTGCCCGCATTCGATCTCCACGGTTGGTAAGTTGAGGATCGAAGCGGCTTGCTTCAAATTCGAGCCGTTCGGCGAAATTAACATGGTCACCCAAAGGCCCGTAAACTCGACCCCCTGGATGCCCAAAGTAGTCGAAAATGACCGGCCCGAAGCTGATCCCGATCCCCAGCCGCATTTCCATGGGCTCGTATTCTTCCCGAAAGAATTTCTGAAGTCTTGGGCGTCCGAAAAACTCGGTTTTGATTTCATCAAACTTCCGGCACATGATCTTGGCTGTCTGAATGGCACGTTTGGCAGCTTGACGAGGATCAGGATTGTACTCACCGAAGATACCATGATTGCGTCTCCCATCAAACCGTGAATGCGGCCGTCACTCTCCTGGACTACAGCCGAAATCTCACGACTGAATCTCTTAATGAAATCGATCAGCTCATTCACCAAATCGAAATTGCGGCAGATCTCCGTGGTTGGTGTGAATTCCCTTATATCAGCAAACATGACGGCGACGCGGCGTTGCCCGCCGACGCGGTAGCTTGGAAGGTATGTTTTCTGCTGAACACCGTACTGCGACTCAAGCAGGCGAGATACGAACACGGACAGGGTCTTCGCTGCCGTTTTCAGACGTTCCCCGCGAATCTCAGAAACTTCTTCAACGGTTCCGTGTTCATCCGTATAGCATCGCCAGAGCGTGCAAACTTCCGCATCGAACACATCAGAGCACTTCTCCACAATGGCTCGTCCAATTTCGTCGATCGACTTGGCCTCAGATAGCGCGGTAATTATTTCCGTCCTCATTGGAGTCGACATGCAATTATTATCCATTATGATTCTCCTTAAAACCCGTTCTAGAGACCAGCGACAGGTTCTTATGTGTCGAACCAGTGATCGACCAGTTACTGCATCTCTCCGCACGATCTCTTGCAAAATGGCAGAAATCGATTTGCTGTCTTCGTTATTCGGAATATGATAGGATATCACAACGAATTCAACGAATTTGTATGTTTGTCAACGGCCAACAGAACTGAGTGTACAGAATAGAAGTGACTGCGTACGACCGGGAGTTTGTCAACTAACCGGATAAGCAAGCTTGGAACTCTCAATCCGCCACTGATTGCGCTGGTTGCCGACCTTAACCCCGCGAATCCCGCGTCTTCGGCGACCGCCGCTGATCATCGATGAGCTGGCTAGTAGTCAGTTATGTTGAAACAGAAGGATACAGGCGAGCCATTTTGCGGCGAGCGTCCTGAGTGGTGAAGCGCCAGTTGACGGGAGCGGCCTTGGCATTGCGGGCTTGGACATTGGCTTGCCCTTCGCGGCGGAGACG
>JBOICY010000190.1:0-25144 GCA_050740335.1 Methylococcales bacterium
GGTCGAAGACCTGATCTTGATTTGGTCAGTCACGGACGCGGAAGAATGGGTAGATCGCATAGGCTTTCTTCCTCTATGAAGCACGCGTCTTTTCGGGGTGTGGTCTTGCAATCACGTATTTTTGGAAGGGAAGACATTCGAATATCAAAACTGCGTGACGATTGGATAAAACGGTCGGGTTGAATAATTCGCTGTACCCCAGCGAAGTCTTGCCACCAAGCCAAACACAGGCTTTCTTTTGCGATAGTTGATTATCCCGCATAGTGGCATAATGCCAGTAAATTGCCACTGGAGGTTTAAATGCCCGGAATTACCATCAAGAGTATCCCGGACGACCTGTATCAGCGCCTGGCCGCAACCGCCCGGATCCACCACCGAAGCCTCGCAAAAGAGATTGTTGCCACCTTGGAACGCCGAGGTTAAGTTTACGCAGTACAAGCGGGTCTTGCTGGAAAGAATTCGGGCCGTCCGGGTGCGTTATCGTCCAACAGTCAGCGATGCGGAGATCAAGGACTGGAAGGACGCGAGTCGGCTGTGATCGATACCAATTTGCTTGCCTACCTGCTTTTGCCAACCCCCAATGCTGCCTTGGCCGATGCCGTTCTTTCTCAAGATCCGGACTGGGTAGCTCCGCAACTGATCCATTCCGAATTTCGCGCATTGTCCACAACCCGCGGGCCTTCATCGATACCGGTAGGAAAGCGATTCGATACACACCGGGTCGATGCCGATCCGGCTCGCGGTCAGGCGCAGCGCGGAGCGCGTCGCGCCGGTTTCATCGTCCCAGGATTCCGCCCGCAATATGCCGTCCACCTGAACCCGCGCGCCCTTTTTCAGAATTTTCACGGCCGGTTCCGCGCGAGCGCCCCACAGGCTCACCGTGAGCCAGAAACCGCCTTCATCCTGATATTCGCCGTTCTCCTTCGGAACACTGCGGTCGAAATACACTCTCATCTCGGCTACCTGGCGGTCCTCGCCGTTGACGGTGACGGCATGCAACGCCGGATCCGTCCCGAGGTTGCCGATTCCGGAAAATTGATTGCTCATGGTGGTCTCCTTTAAAATTTTATTCGGGTACTCACCAACCTTTAAACCAGGTTTCCGCCCGCATCGCCACAAAAAAACCGAAAGCCGATCTAAGGGGATTTTCGTCGTTACCTCCCACAATAAACCGCAGATAGCCTCTCTTTCATGTCCCAATTCCCGGCTGATCGTCAGACGGGCCTCCCGATCAATCGATTTTTGTTCCGGCGTCAGATCCTGTGACCGTAGACCACCCGCCGCGGGCGCTTTCCAACCCGTTATCCCTCGATACCGGCGTTGTGCGTACTCGTGTCGGAGTCTGTGCAACTTCGACAATCCGGCCGCGGCCGTCTCGCGCTCGTAAAGCCTGAGCTGCTCCACATAGCTCCGATTTCTTGGAATCAGAGATCCGGAACCGGCGAGGCGATGCGCCCGGTCCAGTATCTCGCGTTGCGATTCAGTTAATATCGGCACTTCGCGCGGCTTGCCGCCCTTCGTCCAGGATCCCTTCAATAGGATCCGGTCGCCCTGATCCGCATAAACCGGTACGAACTTGATGGCCTCCTGGCGCCGCAGGCCGAATTCGCGCTGCAATTCCACGGATAGACGGACATGGGGATCTTGGATCGCCTCCAGGTTGACGGTCTTCAGCGTAACCGCTTTGCTCTCGCGGGCGACATAGGAGCGGGTCGGTATTCCGTAACCTGCGTTGCCGCGCAAAATCACCGACGGCTTGCCGATTTTAGCGGCCCACCAGCGTAACGCGCTCATCCGATTTTTGATCGTACCCGGATTTAATCCTTCCTTTTTCCACGTTTCCACCAGGGTCGAAACGTGCCGTCCCTTGAGTCCATCGACGCGCAAATGCCTGAAGCCTGCCGCATGGAACTGGTCAGCGACCAGTGATAACGTGTATTCGCGATCGCTTCGGGTCGCGAAACCAACATTCCCCTTTGTGGTCGGTGCGATCCGCAAGCGCTACTAAGACGGCTTTGCCGATCGGATTGCCGACGGTTTGGGTATAGGCCCAGCGGGTCGCTTCAACGCTCATCGCCGGGCGCTCAGTAGAATGCAGGGCATGACTTCCCCGCACTTGGGATGGGGTCTCCTGGTTCTCTGGATCAGTCCCTGCCGCTCGAGGTGCTCCAAAACGATTTGAAATTCTGCCAGCGTCATACAGGAACGACCCGCCAAAATCGGCTGCTCCGTGAAGCATTGGCCGTCCATGTCGGACCAGTCGGCGATGGCGAGGAGCGCCAGCTTTTCGTCCGGTCGCACACCGGAAACGTCAAATGCCCAAGCCAGTGCCTGGATCATGGCTGTGTTCTGTTTATTTCCGTGCGAAACGCATCCACGTTCTCATCTCCATGTCGCTGCGCGTGCTGGACAACGCCTTGCGGAGTTGAACGGAACCAGTCATTGTCCTCCCCGGCCATTCCTATTTCGTCAGGTTCTTTTCGATCCGCGCCGCCTAGTGGATCGGACGGCGAGTGGTTCGGCCTCGGGCGAATCGGCGGTGCCATCCGCGCGCGTTTCTCGCCGGACTGAACTTCCGTCGGAAGTTCACCCATCCACTCGGCCGCTCTTCGGGCGTTCTGGTTCATCTGCCTGAAGTCTTCCCGATCGACGGCGGTGAACCGCCATTCGGCCGTGTAATTGAAGATTCTCCGGATGGCCCGTTCGGCCGTATGGCGGATCTCCTCGCTCTGGCGTCGGTCGATCAAGCCCAAGTGGCGCGGTCAGCACCGTGCGCGCGAGGACGTCGAAATCGGCGACCAGATACGCTCCCATGTAGCCGTAAGGGATTCCCGAACTGCAAGGATACCTGGATGGGCGCCACGGAATTGGCGATTTTGACATTGAATCCTTCCATTCCGGCCAAGATGTCTCCGATTCGCCGGGAATGGTTTTCGATCATTTGCTTCGCGGCATGAATGGAATCTTCGATCTTCAACTGCGTCCAGTCCGCATAGGGATCATCATTTTCGGCGGATTGCCACAGCGCCCGGGTGCGGCGCCCGAAGTCGATCGCGCCGATGATCGGCTCGACCCCTTCGGAGCGCTTTCGTCCGTTCACGAGGCGTTGAGCCCGGCTGGTCTGGATTTGCATGGTGGCCTGGCTGCGCAGGGTACCGGGCCTCTGTGCGTCCGGGCCGGTCCCGGCCGAATGCTCGATTGTCGTTTCTGGCATGGGATTTCCGGGTGTTCTTGATTACTCGGTGGTTTCGAGCGTACCCTGGAACAAGCCTGCTCCGGATTGTTTCGGCAACGAAGCGGAAAATACCGGAGTGAGTCCGGTCGACTCCCATTTACAGATCAATCTCCAGATCGTACCCACCGGCACTTGCACGCTAGCCTGTACCGCGAGGTAACGCCGCTTCTCGCCGGTTTCCCCGGCGGATTCCAACCAGGCCCGCCAAATCGATTCCTGCACGGGCTCGGGCGGCACCGTGGGCCGGCCGCGTCCCTCGATCAACCCCAGATCGCGGCGATACTTGGCATATTCCTCGGTGGTCATGCCGCATAGCCGATGCATCATTTCGTACCGGGCGGCCGGCCCGCATCAGGGCGCGGTCCAGTTCTTCGTCATCCTTGCGACGTTCCAATATCCTGACCGCCGTATCGAACGCATCCGGGTCCAGATGGATGCTCAGGAAATGGGTGCGAATGCGAAGGGCCACGCAGTAGATTTCTTCGGTGGTCATCGTTCGGATGATGTCCGCTCGATCGCGCCGCAAGCCCAATGGCAGCACGTCTTCGTATTTTTGCTCCGCGGTCAGCTTCGCGATATACATCATGGCCTGCAGGGTCAATTCACCGTGGTGGACGATCATCAAAATTTTCCCTTTTTCAACTGATCGATGGTCGGACCATGCCATAGAGTGCTCTCCGGAAAACCGTTCCGGAGCACTCGGCAAGTTTCCATGAGCATTAAGAGATCCCGAAAAGCCCGTTCGGAAAGCTGCTGCGAACTCAGAATAACGTGTCCCAATGTAGGGATTGGGTTCGGGGGATGCCCGGTCAGGACAAATACCTCGTCGAGGCGATCTTCGATCAGGAGCCGGGGGAATCGCATACCGCGCGGTGCCAGTTCGAGCCGCGCCTGGGTGATCGCCTGTTCCGACAGGGAAACCAGTAACCACCAGCCCCAGCAGTGCACATCGTCGTCATCCTGCATCGGTCGATCGGGCATTTCCACGAAAAATCCATGTCCTTGAGGGACCGGGCGAATCAGGCGTTGACAGTCGAAGGATTGGGCAAATCTTGTAGCCAATACCCAGGCTCGGCTGCGAAGCGATTTAAGATCGGTTCCGAGGGGCTGTTTCTGCCGTACGTTGTCCAGTTCGCTCGACAGGAATCGTGGAGATTTTCGGTGGGGACCGGCCATCATCGTATCGATGTCCAATGTGGATTGGCTTGCCCGATGAGCCAACGACCGACTACATCGATCTCTGTTTGCTGACGACACCCAGATTGATCACCGAAGGATCGTTGACCGGGATGTCCTGATCGATCACCTCCGCGACCCGGCGCGCTTCGAAATACACCCGCCGACCCAATCGCCGCTTGGCGCTCGAGAGGCCCACGGCAAAAGCCTGATTCTCGCGACTGATCGCCATCCGAACGCCATTCGGCGTGGAATGCATCAGTTCGGCAACATGTTTGAGCGTCAGCAGGGGACCGTACTGCTGAAGTAGGTATTCGTATGTTCCGGAGTGATCTGCATTCACCGGCTGTTCTCCAATGTTGACTAACAGTCGGATATTTTACGCAGGATCGCAGGTATCAAGAGGTCGGAAAGATGGAGTTTGAACGCGAGCTTTCGGACTTGAAAAAATGAGACCCGTTCGTTTAGCAGTGGCTGTTAATCCACCGCATCCAATTTTTTGACCAGATCCTCCGCTCGCAAATGCGTATACAACTTCAACATCTGCATGGATTTGTGCCCGGATACCGCTGAAACCTCCTGATCGCTCAGTCCCTTTTCGACCAGCCGTGAAACCGCTTCATGTCTGAGATCATGAAATCGCAGGCCGGTTATTTTTGCCCGCTTGAGCGCCATTTCCCATACCTTGTTGATGGTGTAGGCACGGCGGATCCCGTCCTTGCGTTTTTTCTCGTTCACTTGGGTGGTGAATTTCTTCAGCGGAGTGAACTCTTTCAGATAGCGGTCAAGAGCCTCGCTGAGCGTCGTTTGCTCGGAGGCCGAACGCTGGATATACGCGCCCCGAACCATCTCGTCCTCGATGCGTCTTGCCCAGTCTTGCGCATCCCGTTTGGTTCGGAAGTTTTTGGAAGTGCAGGGCCAGCCTTTTTTACAAACCAACGCACGCCAAGTGCCTTCGGGCGTTTTGCTAATCGTAGCCATCGACTGCTCCGGATCTCGTTAGTGTACCGTTACAGGGAGAGTGAAGCTACTGAATTTAGTTAAGTTATTAATTTTACTGGTGGCCAGGGACGGAATCGAACCATCGACACAAGGATTTTCAGTCCTCTGCTCTACCGACTGAGCTACCTGGCCGGCTGCGGCAATGCGGCGTGGTGGCGTATTAAACCGGTCTCGGTGGCTTTAGTCAAGCAAAACTCAATCGAGACCTCATTTCAGATGATCCTGCGAGGCGGGGTATTCTTGTTTCCCGAACCGGCCGCCCAGGAAACGAAAAACCTTCTTGATTCCGTTCCAGAGTTTCGGAAGCAACCAGATGCAGGCCAGAATAAACAGCACCAGTAGGATCAGAAACACAATCGGATGATACAGCGCGGCCCACAAGCCTGCGACCGTAGCGATATCCTCGGCAATTGAAGCCGCCCAGTTGGAAAAAGGTTCCGGTGAAGTATTGATCATTACCCTGGAACCTGCCTTGGTTGCGTGGCTTGCCGCGCTGAGGCTGCCCCCTGCCAGCGCCGCGGCAACCTGCGCGGCTGGGCCTATTTCACCGACCGCACCCGCGGCCAGAATCGCGCCGGCCGGGATCCGGATAAAAGTGTGGATGGCGTCCCAACCGGAATCGACCCCCGGAACCTTGTCGGCGAAGAATTCAACGAAATACATGAAGCCCGCGGCGGTCATCACGAGCGGGTCCGCGACAATCCGGAGGTCGGGAGGCAGATCGATGTTTCCGGTATTGGCCAGAAGGCCGAGCACCAATAAGGTAGCGTACAGATTGATTCCACTGGCCCAAGCGACCCCCATGGTCAGGGCAATCGTGGTGGTGATTTCGGTCAAAGCTTGCATGACAAAACTCCGCCTGTCGTGAAGGACAGGTCTTAGACTAGCACAGTCGGTCGTAAATCTGCGAGGTTAAAGGGCCGAGCCGTAATTGTTCTGTTAGAATGCCGGATTATTGTTTTCCGTTTTGATTCCCGGCGCAACTATATTCAGGCAGTGCAAAAATACAATACCGGACTGCGCACCATTCCGGGCCGCTGGATTGCCGCGATCCTCTATCCGGAAGCCGAGCCGAAACAGAACTTTGCCGCGAGTCCGGAAAGTCAAATCGCACCGAAGGTCAGATTCGATTGAACGGGTGCGCCATGCCCGGAAAGCTCGGCTGTCTGATCATCGCCGTGTTATTCGCGACGCTCGAGGGTTCGGCGGAATCCCGATTCCCGGTCCTGACCGTACGAATTGTCGACCAGGCGGGCTTGCTGTCGCAGGCCTATAATGCGGACCTTGGCGCAATGCTTGCCGAACATGCACGGCGAGTTCGCCGGTGCGGCGACACAGGGCCGGCTCGCGGAAGGCTTTCTGAACGCGATTCAACGCTGCGGGGACCCGCTCGAAACTCATTTTCCTCCGCGCAAAGATGACCGAAATCAACTTCCGAACGAATTGATTGAATTATGAATAAGCATAGCTCGCGCGCGAACCATTGTTGGGGCCAGATCTTGAATACCGGCCTGCCTGTGCGGCAATTCTATTGGCGATGGATGATCAAAGACCGGTTCCATCGTGGTTTGTCTGTTCTTTCTGCTGGAGGTGTATCTATCGCCAATATTGTATCGCTTGAGGTCCGGAAACGGCCTTATTAGATCGAAGGGCGTTTGGCCGTGAAGAATAAAAATATTCGGTTTCAATTGGTCAGTTTAGTTTGAAAAAAGGTGTGACGGCCAAAGGCAGTCATACCGATAGTCAAGGGGGCTTCATGAGCGACGAGCCTTTGCGCGTGTTGACTTATAATATCCACAAAGGTTTCAGTTACGGGAATCGACGCTTCGTCCTGTACCAGATCCGCCAGTCCTTGATAAGGACCGAGGCCGATCTGTTGTTTTTGCAGGAGATGCAGGGCGAGCATGCGCTGCGTGAAAAGGAAGTCGCGGGCTGGCCTCAATGCTCGCAATTCGAGTTTATCGCCGATGGCGTGTGGCCGCATTATGCCTATGGAAAAAACGCGAGTTATAACGCCGGCCACCACGGTAACGCGATCCTGAGCAAGTACCCCTTCGAAAGTTGGGAAAACATCAATGTATCACCGTATTCCTGGGCGAGCCGCAGCCTCTTGCATGGCATCATCCGTTTTCCGGACCATGAGCGGATTTTGCACGTCATTTGTATCCATTTCGGCCTGGTCGGGGTCGAGCGGCACCGCCAGATCAGGCTATTATGTGAACGCATCGACAGTCATGTGCCCCACGACGAGCCACTGCTTATTGGGGGCGATTTCAATGACTGGACCGGGCGGGCGCAACGCCGATTTCACGATCACCTGGCATTGCAGGAAGTATTCGTGGAACTGCATGGCCGCCACGCGAAAACCTATCCCGCCTGGTTGCCGATATTATCGATGGACCGGATTTATTATCGGGGATTGACACCCGTATCCTGTAACCGTCTGAGCCATCCCCCCTGGCATAAACTTTCGGATCATTCACCCCTGTTAGCGACCTTTTACCGATGAACAGTCATTTCAATCCCGAACATCCGTTGTTCACATTGGCGAATCTGCTCACCTGTTTTCGTTTCGTAAGCGCACCGATATTGTTGTGGTTGGCATGGCATGAGCACGGAATCGCGTTCCTGCTGTTGCTCGCGGTTTCCTTCCTGACCGATGTCCTGGACGGATTTGTTGCCCGATGGACCGCCGAGGTTTCCCGGTTGGGGGCCAGGCTGGACAGTTGGGCGGACATGGTCAGTTATTGCACCATCGCGCTGGGCTCCTGGTGGCTGTGGCCCGAAGTGGTCATCCGCGAAGCGTTGTTTGTCGCCATAATCATCGCGAGCTACCTGCTGCCCCCCTTGGTCGGAATTATCAAATTCGGGACGTTCACGAGTTACCACACCTGGAGCGTTAAACTCGCGGCCGCCGCGGTCGGAGTGTCGCTCTATGGTTTGTTTCTGGACGGTCCGGCCTGGCCCTTCCGGATTGCGGCGATGTTATGCGTAGCCGCGGCCGCCGAAGAGATCTCGATCACGCTGATTTCATCCGAACTTTACTCGAACGTGAGTTCCTTTTGGGATGTGAAACACCGGATCATTCGTTTGCGGACTTCGATTTCGTCGGAAAGCGATGCAAACTCTTAGCGAAAACCCTTTTACGATTCCGGGCCAGGGAATGTCGTCGACTAACACCCGGCCGCCGCCGCGATCAGAGTCGATTACTTGTGCCGAATAGCCCAAACCAGAAAACCGCACCGCCAGCGCTCGATCCGTCACGCCTGTATCGACACTGCGACCCGGAACTGTTTCCTTTCGCGAATACCTTGGAGCTGGAACATCAAGACATTATCGTCGGCCAGTCACGGGCACTCGCGGCCTTGGATTTCGGCGTGCGGATTCGCGACCGGGGCTACAACCTCTTTGTGCTGGGCCGCTCGGGAAGCCATCGACACCTCATCGTAGAAGAGTTCCTCAAGTCGCAAAACGACGCAAAAGGAATTCCCTGCGATTGGTGCTACTTGAACAATTTCGATGACGAGCGCAAACCGATCGTCGTTTCCCTGCCGGCCGGCAAGGGGAAGGAACTTCGCAACGACATGGCCCGGCTGATCGAAGAATTGCGCGAGGCCATCCCGGCGGCCTTTGCAAGCGACCGGTACCGAAACAGTCTCGAAGAACTCCATCAGGAATACGAGGAACGGCGCAGGGCCGCGACCGAGGCAATCCGGGACGAAGCCAAAAAACGCGATACGTGTCTGGTTCCGGCGCGGCACGGTTTCGCGATCGCGCCGATGAGCCACGGAGAACTTCTGTCCGACGAGCAATTCGAAAGGCTCAACGAGCACGAAAAGGAACGCAGAACCCAAGCCATGGCGGAAATTTCCGCCAAGCTGCACCAGCAGTTCGAAGAACTGCCCGAATGGCACAGGGAACATCGCGACCGGATCAAGCAACTCAATCGCGAGCTTGGCAACCGGGCGGCGGGGCTCCTGATCGACCAACTGACCGCGCGCTATCGGAATTTTCCTCAGCTTGACGAATATCTGACCCGGGTTCGTGAAAATATTCTCGAAAACGCCAAGGACTTCCATCCAGCTTCGGAACAGGCCCCGCAGCGACCGGAAATCAGCCCCGAGGATTCATCGAATCGTTATCAGGTCAATCTGTTCGTCGATCACTCCCTCGATCGCAACGTACCAATCGTTTACGAAAGCAACCCGAGCATTCGAAACCTGCTTGGCCGGGTCGAGCATGTGGCACAGTTCGGGATGCTCGTCACGAACTTCACGATGATCCGGCCCGGCGCTTTACACAAAGCCAACGGCGGCTTTCTGATTCTGGACGCCGATCGCGTGCTCATGGAGCCCCTGGCCTGGAGCGCGCTCAAGAGGACCTTGTCGGCCGGGGCGGTTCGAATCGAATCATTGGGCGAATTGCCGAGTCTGGTCAGCACCACTTCGATCGAACCTCAGGAAATTCCGCTCGACCTCAAAGTCATCCTGATCGGCGAACGCAGGATTTACTATCTATTGAGCGAATACGACCCGGATTTCGGCGAATTATTCAAAGTGGCCGCGGACTTCGATAATCGGATCGACCGATCGCGCGAAAACACCTTGCGTTACGCTCAACTGATCGGCAACTTCGCGCGCCGCGAGGGGCTGCTTCCACTGAGCCGCGAAGCCGTGGCCCGCACGATCGAACACAGCGCGCGATTGCAGGGCGATTCCGAAAAGCTTACGACCAAGCTTCGTGACGTATTCGATCTGGTGCGCGAAGCCAGTTTCCGGGCCCGCGAAAACCAGGCGCAAAACATCGGCGCGGAGCATGTCGAACAGGCGATCGACTCCCAAATATACCGGCTCGACCGCCTGCGCTCGGAACTGCAGGAAGAAATCCAGCGCAACAGCATCCTGATCGATACGGACGGCGCGAAGATCGGACAGGTGAATGGCTTATCGGTGTTCGGGCTCGGCAATTTCAGCTTCGGACAGCCCTCGAGAATTACCGCGAGTGTGCACATCGGTGACGGAAACATCGTGGATATCGAACGGGAAACGGATCTCGGTGGCCCGATCCATTCGAAGGGTGTCCTGATCCTGTCCTCCTATCTGCGATCGCGTTATGCGGTCACCACTCCGCTGTCGATCAGCGCAAGCCTGGTATTCGAGCAAAGCTACGGCGGCGTCGAAGGAGACAGCGCGTCGGTCGCCGAAACCTGCGCGTTGCTGTCGGCTATCGCAAACCTGCCGATCCTGCAATCGCTCGCAGTCACGGGTTCCGTCAATCAACTCGGGCAGGTCCAAGTGATCGGTGGAGTCAACGAAAAGATCGAAGGATTTTTCGATACTTGCAGGGCCAGAGGCCTGACCGGCAGCCAGGGAGTATTGATCCCGAAAGATAATGTCCACCACCTGATGTTGCGGCAGGATGTGGTCGACGCGGCTCGCGCGGGACGCTTCAGCGTGTACCCGATCGAGACCATCGACGACGCGATCCGGCTGTTGATGGGCGTAGCGGCGGGAGAGCGGGATTCCGAAGGGAAGTTCCCGGAAGGAAGCGTCAATTTCATGATCGAAACGAAGTTGAAGCAACTGGCCGAAGAGCATCGCGACTTCGAACATCAAGCGAATCAGAAACCCCGCAAGAAGCGTAAAAGCAGAAACCGGACCGATTACGGCGACGCATCGTGAATCGCAGCCCGCGCAAGCAGTGGAGCCGGCGCCAGCCATCCCGATGCCAAGCCTCAGCGGATCCGCAATCGTGCAAGTCGCGCGCAACAATCAGGTACGATTGCTCGTCGTTCCTTCTTCGTTGCGCCTGAATCCCGGCATCCAGGAGAGACTCCTTAGGCTACACTGTGGACCCCGGCTTTCGCCGGCGTGACGGCTGGAGAAGTTAATGTAGATTCGGTAAATTGTGCCCGTTCGCAGTATAGATACAGCTCCTGCATGCTCGACATGGTTTCCCGGTAGGTTTCGAACAGCTCGATGATGTGCAGGACATGATCGTAACAGTCCCTCAGAAACAACCGGGTTTTTTCGCCTGTAAAGACGTCCTCGCTGCGTGTCAGTTGGGTCAGGGACTCCAGATGCGGCCATAGCATCCGGCGCAGCAGGAGGAGTTCCCGTTTGAACAGGTGGATGCGGGTCAGACTGGATGTATCCGGCGCTTCCAGCACCGGGTCCTCGAGCGTTTCAATGGCGCCCGCGAGCCTCTCGAGCACCGGAAAACCCTGGTCGATTACCCGATCGACGAGCGAATAAAGAAGATAATCCACGTTATCGCTGCGGATGCGGCCTTGTCTGATTTTCAAGCGGTGTTGAATCGGGATGAACGGATTTATTTCCCCTTCGGCGAAGCTGACCACATAGTTTTCACCGAGAAACAGACTGATCTGTTCGATCCAGATGGAGCCATTGTCGAAATAAGGCATACTCAAAATTACGAAGACCTGGTCCTCGTAGATTTCCACCTTGGGCCGCTGGCCGACGTTGGCGATATCTTCGAGCGCCAGGGTTGGAAGGCCGAAAGCCGCGCCGAACTGGCGCAGTATATCGGGGCCGACGCGCCCCTGAATGTGAATCCAGGTGGTGTTCGGCCCGGCCACATATTTCTTGCAATCCTCGGCGCTCACAACTTGCTATTCGAACAATCCATCCTTATCATAATGGACGTGATCGAATACGATAAGTCCGGCATCGATGAAGTAGATTGGGATGAATGCTAGCATGAAGTGCAGCCGTCTTCCTACCCGGAATTGGCGGGTCAACGTAGACGAACGGACAGGAGTCCGCGAACTTCAATCACGGTAAAACGACTAATGTCAGAAGCGGGTAGCGGGCTGCGGAGAAAATCGCGACATCCGGGTCGATTCATCGCTCGCGCAACGTTTCGGTATGAAGGAGCAGGGCGATGACGAGATCCACTCGATTTCATTCCGTACTGATTGCTATGATAATTTTGGGGCTGTCCTGGAACATTTACTCAGAAAAGGAAGGAGTGACCATGGCCATGCAATTATCGTCGCCCGCATTCTCCGGGCAGGGTGAGATTCCCCGGCGCTATACCTGCGACGGGGCCGACCTGTCCCCGCCGTTGAGTTGGCCCGGTATCCCTGAAAGCGCGAAAAGCCTGGTATTGATCGTTGACGATCCGGATGCCCCCGACCCGGCCGCACCGCAAATGACTTGGGTTCATTGGGTGCTCTACAATATTCCGATTACTTCGATCGGGCTTCCCGAAGGCGTCAGTTCCAAAGATCTTCCGCAAGGTACCTTGCAAGGGTTGAATGACTGGCAACGAACTGGCTACGGCGGCCCGTGCCCGCCCGTGGGCAGACACCGCTATTTCCATAAGCTCTACGCGCTCGATACCGTGCTGCCCGACATTCCGGGAGCAACCAAGACACACCTGGAAAAAGCGATGGACGGCCATGTTCTCGAAAAGTCGGAACTGATCGGAACTTACCTGCGCAAACGCTGATCAATGCTCTTCCGGCGTTCGCGGGGGCATTCCATCCGAGGCGGGCGCAAATATCCGGCGTTTTTGACGAATCCCCTGCCGCTTGATGTTTCCGGCAAACGGATGCTCATCGTCGACGACGTTTGCGACAGCGGGAATACTGACCAGGTTGCGCTGAAAAAACTTAAACGGACTTTCACCCGCGGCCAATCGAAATCGAGGCTTTCTCGTAATAGTCACTTAATTGTCGGCCGCTTAAAGTGTCGCTCTGTGTTAAAGAGAACGAGCCTTCAATGCGTGTGTTACTGGCCGAAGATGATACGATGATCGCCCAAGCCCTCCGCGAGGGCTTGGATCAGAACGGATTCGTCGTCGACTGGGCACGGGACGGAGAACAAGCCAGACTCGCCCTGGCCTCCGGGAAGGATATCGATTTAGGCATCGCCGCGGCCGAAGCCGCTCTCGTATCAGGCGACCGGGAAACCCTGCGCGTCCTGCTCGGCAATCTGATCGACAACGCGATCCGCTACACCAGCCCCGGCGGATGCGTGAACGTGAGTATTCTGCCAGACGGCAACCGCGTCCGGCTGGAAGTAGACGACACCGGTGCCGGCATTCCACCGGCGGAGCGCGCGCGTATTCGATCGTTTCTACCGCGGGCTCGGAAACCCCGAACCGGGCAGCGTCCTGGGCCTTGCGATCGTCCAACGCATCGCTGACCGGCACGGCGTCGCGGTTCACTTCGCGGACGGCGAGTCGGGGCGGGGACTTAGAGTCAGTCTATATTTTCCCGCACATCGACCATGAACGATTTCTTACGGCTTTTAATTATCGTCGCCTTGACAGTATCCGCAGGCTGCGCCGAGTTCACCAACCAACCGCTTGCACCCGGCGATACGGCCGCTTGGTTCGAGTCGCGCAGCATGAATAATGAAAGCTTTCGGCAATTTCTGGAAACCAACCTTAAAAGAAAAGTAACGCCATGGCCGCCCGAAATCTGGGATTTCGAGATGCTCACCCAGGCGGCTCTCTATTACCATCCCGATCTGGATCTGGCGCGTGCGCAGCGGGAGATCGCCGAGGCCGGAGAAATCACCGCGGCTCAGCGCCCCAATCCGAGTATCATGTTGTCTCCCACCTATGTCACCCACATCACAGCCGCGCCCTTCAATCCCTGCCTGTTCGGCGTGAATCCCAATATTCCCATCGAAACGGCCGGCAAGCGGGACTACCGAATCGTGCACGCCCGGCGACTGACCGAATCCGCACGACTGAAAATAGCGACAAGCGCCTGGCTGGTCCGCAGCCGTCTGCGTACCAGCCTGCTCAACCTTTATGCCGCGGAAAAGACGGAAGCATTGCGTGCGGAACAACTCGCTCAGCAAAAGGAGTTGGTCGGACAGTTGGAGGAACGGTTGGCCGTAGGAGAAATTTCCCGGCCCGGGTTTACAGTAGGCCGTTTGGCTCTGGAACAATTCGGTATCGCCTGGCACGACGCGCGGCAGCAGGCGGCGGTGGCTCGGGTGCAACTCGCGGACGCGCTCGGGATGCCGGTGACGGCCTTAGCGGATATGAACATTTCGTTCGAGGCGTTGGAGCGGTTAGCCCCGATCGAGAGATTATCGGAAAGGGAAATGCGCCGGCAGGCTTTATTGAATCGTACCGATATCTTGAGCGCCCTGGCGGACAACGAGGCCAGCCAAACGGCCCTGCCGATCGAGGTAGCCAAACAGTTTCCGGATCTGCAACTCGGGGCCAGTTTGACCTTGCCGCTCCTGAACCAGAACGAAGGTCCGATCGCCGAAGCCGAAGCGCACTGCACAGACGCGGCCGCTCGCTTCAGGGCTTCACAGGCCCAGATTTTCGGGGAGATTGACCGGACTTCGGCTGGCGTCCGCACAGCCCTGCAAAAGCTCTCGGCAGCAGAGGAATCGTTGAACACACAGACCCGGCAAAGGCAATCCGTCGAGGCAATGGTTGAGGCCGGAGAGACCGACCGCGTTGCGCTGGTCAGTGCCCATCTGGAATTTGCCACGACCGCCCTGGCCCGCTTCGATGCGCTCATCCAGGCGCAACAGGCGGTGGGATTGCTCGAAGACGCCCTGCAAATGCCGGTGGACGCCGCCAACCCTGACTGCCGATCACCACAAGCCAATTCGGGCCGGAGTCTGAAATCCCATGAATTGCAACCGTGTTTTCGTTAATTCGCTCAGGAACTGCGTATGAATCTCTTCAAGCGGGGGCTATCGGTCGCTGGCACCGGAAGGGTTTCTGGCCGCTGCTTCGGTTTTTATATTTCATCGCGGCGTTTCGGGAAATAAACCCGAAGCTGGGGATACCGATGTAGCGGTGAGTATCGGAAGAATAGCGCGGATGACCTTGCGCGACTATTTGATCGCTTACGGTACGGTGGAAGCAGAGCCGGCCAGCGATGGCAAACCACCCGCGAGCGCTTCAGTGGCCGCCCAACTTGGGGGGCTGATCACCGAAGCCCGGTGCGAAGAAGGCCAGAAGGTCAGGCGCGGACAGGAGTTGTTCAGCCTGGATCATCGTCTGGCGGATGCACAGGTCGAGAAAGCCCGCACGGTGGTCGCGCTGGCCGAAAAGAATCTACAAAGGAAAATATCGTTAAGTAATACCGGCAATGTTTCGCAAAAACTGCTGGAGGAGGCCGGACAGCTATTCGACGCGGCGCGTCAGGATCTTGCGCTCGCTAACACTCAGCGCGCCCTGCTTCAGGTCGAGGCGCCGCTGAACGGCACCCTAGTAGGCAGTCAACATGAATGGCATGGGTCCGTCATTCCGGCAGGGATTGCCGGAATCCAGTGCCCAAGGACGAAAACCGAGTCGATCACATCCTTGTGTTCTGAACCCCGGCAATCCCTGCCGGGGTGACGAGTTACTTCGATTTAACATGACTGACTACTAGTCAGGATCAACGTTCGTCCCGGCGAAGCGGTGAGCAGCAATACCGTTGTCGCCGAACTCGTGGACTTGGACCGACTGGTGGCGAATGTCGCCGTTCCCGGTGCGGAGGTGCAGCGGTTACGGATTGAACAGCCGGCAACCCTATCCGTTGCGGCCAACCAGGAAAATACCAAGCACAGCGCGCTGCCTACAGTTTTCGGTACCGTGTCATTCATCGGCTTACAAGTGGATCCCAGAACCGTTGCCGTTCCGGTACGCATCGCGCTGCCGGCAGATTCCGGGCTTCGTCCCGGATAATTCGTGCAGGCCCGCATCGCCGTTGAGGAACGTACCGAGCGCCTCTCCGTTCCGGTGGAGAGTGTGGTCACCTTCGATGGGCAAAGCGCGATTTTGTGACCGTAGACGATTAGTCGATCCGCAAGCCGGTGCGCGCCGGCATCCGTGATGGTGATTTCATACAAGTGGACGGCGAAGGCTTGCAGGCCGGGTTGAGCGTCGTGACCACCGGAGCGTGGGGGCTGCCGGAAACGACCCGAGTTCATATCATCAACCGATAACACACCGAATATCTGATGAACGAAACCTTCTCGAGCCTTGGGCAATTCGCGGTCCGCCACGCTGTATCGATTGCGTTCATTTGCATCGCGTTGTGCCAGGCCGGCTTCTATGCCGCGGTCACCCTGCCATTCTCGGTGTTTCCGCGCACCGACTTCCCCCGCGTCGTGATTCTGATGGACAACGGCGTTATGCCGGCCGACGAACTGATGTCCACCGTCACGCGTTCGGTCGAGGAAACCACGAAAGATATTCCCGGCGCCACGACGGACCGCTCCGCTACCGGGCGTGGAGCCGCAGAGGTGAATGTCTTTTTCGATTGGCACACCCGCATGATCCAGGCCGAGCAGTACTGCTCGGGCGTCTGGCGCAAATACGGAATACCCTGCCGCCGACCGTAAATGCCGCGGTCTACCCTGACCTTCGCCTCGTTCCCGATCCTCGGCGTCAGCTGCACCGGACAAGGGCAGGACACCACCGAACTGTGGGAAACCGCGCGCTATATCATCAAGCCGCGATTTCTTCGAATTCCCGGTGTCGCGCGTCAACCTGGTCGGCGGGCGGGCCCCGGAGTTTCATGTCGTCGTTGACCCATTGAAAATGCACTCCGCCGATCTGACCCTTACCCTGACCCAGGTGACGGACGCACTGAACCGCAACAACCTGATCGTTCCGAGCGGGTTGCACGAGGAAACCCATCTGCTTTATCTGGTGGCGTTGAACAACCGTTCGCAATCGCCCGAAGACATCGGGAATCTGTCGGTCTCGGGCAAGGGCGGGCGGCCCGTTCCGATCCGGGAATTTGCCCATGTACTGCATGCCCTGGAACCGGTGTTTAACCGGGTCACCTCGTTTTACGCGCCGATCGGAATCGTTTCCGGTGCCTTGCTGGCTCTGTTCGGCTCGGTGCTTGCGCTATGGCTGACCGGGGACTCGTTCTATCCCGGAAGAAGATGGGATACGTAGAGAGGTTGGTAATTAAATACGACACGCCGGATAGTCTATTTACGGCTCTACCGGCTTTGAAGTTCTGAATGGCGGCGAACAAAGGGGCCGGGTGGTTGCAGGTCTATGTTTCTGCTATAGTTGCCGCACCCTAAATACCCACAATGGAAAATGGCGTGATGCAAATTGTCTTTATTGCATTGGGCGGGTCGGCCGGCGCGGTGATGCGCTTTCTGGTGGCCAACGGCATTTATGCCTGGCTGGGCCGCGGCTTTCCTCATGGCACTCTGTTCGTGAATGTGTCCGGCTCGTTCCTGATGGGCCTCCTCACCGAATTGATGCTGCAACGGTTCACGTTCGCGACGGAGTATCGGGCGGCCATCCTGATCGGCTTTCTCGGTGCCTATACCACATTTTCCACCTTCGCGCTGGAGACCTTGTACCTGTTCGAGGAAGGTGATCTTCAGAAAGCGATCTTGAACGTTTTTCTGAGCGCGGTCCTTTGCCTGGCTGCGGTGTGGATTGGATTAGTGATGGGGCGGAAGCTGTTCGCGGACGACCTTTATCCCTGGTTGGGACACGATTTTCCCTATTCTGGATTGCTCTGCGGACTCGCGCTGATGTTCCTGCTCGCGACGCTTTTCCAAGTTATGGGCCAGGCAGTGAAGCTGGAACCAAGCTACCGGGCGATGGCACTGATTACGATACTCGGCGTGGTCACCGTCCTTTCCAGTTCGTGGGCCGCTTCGAGGCTGAGTGTAATCCACCCGGAAATTCACGGCTTGCTGAGCATTTTCGCCATCAATGCGCTGTTGGGCGTGGTAGCGGTCTGGTTGGGCGCATTGGCGGGAGACTGGTTATGGCACATCGGAAAGTCACTCTAGCGAATCTAGATACGCTTCGATTTCCGTAGCGCAACTCTGCACTGCGGCAAAGGTGGCGTATGAGACGGCCACCGTGACGCGCGCGTGGGTTACCCAGGAATAAAAACAACGCAATGGCCGGCAGGGTCTGCCACAGCACGCTACCGTAAAAATCTAAATTGATGGCGGCGGGTCTCAAGCCATGCGTGTATGTATGAATGCGGGCAAACTGATGACATGGGACAAATAAAAATCGTTGACCAATTTGGATATTATCCCATCGACCTTGGATTGTTCCTCATAAAACTCGATTAGTAACGGCAAGTCCAGGGATAAGTCCACCAGCGAAAAGGAATTCGATGCGCTCAAAGTCCAAAAAATTCTCAATGAAACGATCAACTAGAAGTCGATGCGGACAGCCGTTTCCAGAATATCCGGATTCAAGCCGTTGAAGCAGGCGATCGGAGCATTGCCGGTGGCGGGAAAGGTGCATTGGCCGGCGGATGCCGTCTGGGTGCTGAAGACATGTACCCAATTGGTCATGAAGCGGACGCGGGGCGTCAAATACCAGTTTACGCCGAATGTTCCGGCACTGATGGAACCGCCACGGATATTTTGGGTGTTCAAGTCCGCCACGTCCCAGCGGACGGCCAGTTCCCAGGCACCCCATCCGTGGTCGAACAGAAAGTTCTGATCGGGAACCAGCCGATCCCAGGTCCCCTTCTTTTCGTTGTAAGGACGGACTTCACCCGTAAGGAACCAACCTGCCTGAACATAATAGCCCTTCAGCAGGTCCTGGTCGGAGTAGCCCTGGCCGGAAATTTGGGCTTGCATATATTCGGCTCCAGCGTGGAAAGGACCGAGCACGCCCGCGAGTTCCGCGCCGAACATCGTCACGTCGTTGGCTTTCCTGAAACCCGGCGTGCCAATTACACCGGTGGTTAGATTGCCGGTATTGACCCAAAAGGTGCGGTCTATGTCGGTATCCGGCTGCGAAACAAACTGCCAGCCGCCGTTCCTGAGCGTGCCGTTGGGATTGAAATTATTGTTCACGCTGCGCCAGGAACCCCAGACTCCGGTGTGGATGAGATTCCCGTCCTTGTCTTTGTAAGGCAGGATGGTTGCGCGCCCCACCAACTGGTAGCTGGTATCGCCGCTGAATCCATTGCGCTGGGTGTTACCCGCGGCGGTGTTGGTGGAGCTGTTCCCGGGCGCGGGGGCACCCACCGACTCGGTGGTGATGGCGCCGCGCAAGGTCCAGGGCATTTCGTAAACCTTGTCGAAGGTTTCTCCGAATAGACCTACCTGATATTTACTGGCTGGTCCGGCCTCGATGAAGGCATTGTTCGGCAGCGAGCGTTCGATGAAGGTCATATAATTGGCGCTCATCACCGACTCCATGCTCTTGCCTTCGTTGGCTTGACCAATGGTGAGCGTAAACGGCTTGAATCCGAGGTATTGAATGTACGCGTCGGTAATACCGTTGACTCCGCCGCCGTTGCGAGCCCAGTCATACTCGAAGCGGTACCCGTAATCCTTGAACAGGGTACCCTCGGTATACAGACGGGCGCGGCGGAAACCCGCGCCGTTCGCTAGATTCGTGCCGGGTGGGCCATCCGGGTCGTTGAAGTTAACCTGGGTGTCCACCTGGATCCGTCCGCCGAATTTCCATTTGAAATTTCCATCTGCCGACTCGATTTCAAGCCCTTTTTCTCCAAGCTTCACGTGCACGTCATCCTTGTCTTCGACCTTGGCCGGAGCCGCCGCTAGCGTCGTGGCAGTGCTCTGCTTCTTGCTCAGAGTGGTGTACTGGTCTTTGGTAATGGCACCATTTTGTTGCAGAATTTCGAGCAGGTCATTCCCCCCGGTACCCCCCTCTTTTTGACTCAAGGTATCGTGTTGTTGTTGGTTGATGATGCCGTTTCTGAGCAGAATATCGAGTAACTCCTTATCCGCCGCGGCAGAAATATCGGACAAGACGACCGCCAGGAAAAGAGCGACCGCTTTAATACAGCGCTGGACTCGAATTGAACCTTGCATTTGTTTCATATAGCCTCTCTAAACCGAATTAATAATTGTGCCGATCTCGCCTTGTTTGAGTCACGACTACGGCTTATGACATTGATCTGGAGTCCGGTCTTGGCAGTCGCGCGAGTACCACGGCGCGACCAGCCGTTCCCCCTGAACTTTGTACTAACCCAGTTGGCAGTCAAGCAACAAACGTTTGCAAAACCGCGACGAAAATATGTCTGGACGATTGCAATTCTGTTAGATATTTATTACAGAATGATGACAAGCCATTCCAGACGATCCGGAGCGCTGAGCGATTCGGTTCTTGGACATATCCCGACATTTCCGATAGTCCGCACGCATACCTCGATATCGACCGGGACGGATCCGGCCATTATTTCGGAGTCAAAAATAGGTAAAATACCCGCCGGGTTGGAAGCCATGCGGGTCTGCAGGAGCATCGATTGACGGCATTCCGGCCGGCTGATTCATCGGGCGGGGCTCCAGTTTTCCGCGCCGGGTAATCAATTCGTTCCTATCGGGAGAAAGCAATGCCACCAAGGGTCGGAATCGTCATGGGTTCCAAATCGGACTGGGAAACCATGTTGCATGCCGAAGAAATGCTGAACCGGCTGAATATTCCGTGCGAGGTTCGCGTAGTCTCCGCGCACAGAACCCCGGATCAGTTGTATTCCTATGCGAGTGACGCGAAACAACGCGGGCTCGAGATTATCATCGCGGGAGCTGGCGGCGCGGCCCATTTACCCGGTATGATCGCGGCCAAAACCATCCTGCCGGTACTCGGTGTCCCGATCCAATCGAAAACCTTGAACGGCATGGACTCGCTGTTGTCGATCGTCCAGATGCCGGCCGGCATACCGGTCGCTACTCTCGCGATCGGCAAGGCCGGAGCGGTCAATGCCGCTTTACTGGCCGCTTCCATTTTGGCCCTCAAATATCCTGAATACGCGCAATCGCTCGAGGAATTTCGCAAGCAGCAAAGCGAGGCGGTGATCAACGATCCCGACCCGAGGAAAAGCTCATGAATATCGGAATCGTTGGCGGCGGTCAGCTCGCGCGGATGATGATGCTTGCGGGCTATTCCCTGGGTTTAAGGTTTATTACGCTGGATCCCGCCGCGGACGCCTGTGCCGGACAACTCGGGGAATTGATTCACGCCGAGTACGATGATGAACAGGCGCTCCGGCGACTCGCGGCAGAATCAGATGTCGTGACTTTCGAATTTGAAAATGTCCCGGATCGAAGCATTCAAATACTATCCGGTCACATACCCGTTTTTCCACCATCCGAAGCCTTGCGAGTTGCGCAAGACCGTCTGACGGAAAAAGCCTTATTCATGGATCTCGGCATACCCACGCCTGGATTCAGGCCTGTCAACAGCCTGAAGGACCTGGAAATTGCGGCCGGTGAACTCGGAATTCCGATGATTCTGAAGACCCGAAGGCTGGGATACGACGGTAAAGGCCAAGTCAGAATTCATGCCCGGGATGAAATTCGTCCGGCCTTCGAAAAATTGGACGGTGGCCCGCTGATCGCGGAACGATACGTACGATTCGACCGGGAAATTTCGATGATCGCGGTGCGTGCACTATCCAATGAAACCCGCTATTACCCGGTCACTGAAAATACCCATCGGAACGGAATCCTGCATCTGTCCATCTGCCGCCCCGGAGACCCGCGCCAAGCCACCGCGGAAAACTACATTGACCGAATTCTCGAACACCTCAAGTACGTCGGGGTGTTAGCCCTCGAATTTTTCGAGAAGGATGGCGAACTGCTGGCCAATGAAATCGCCCCGAGGGTCCATAATTCCGGCCACTGGACCATCGAAGGCGCGGAAATCAGCCAGTTTGAAAACCATCTCAGGGCGGTTGCCGGGCTTCCGCTGGGCTCCACGGCCGCAAAAGGCTATTCGGCCATGGTGAACTTCATCGGCGACGTGCCGAGCCGGGCCGGCATCCTGTCGCACGACGATATTCACCTCCACGCTTATGGCAAGGAACCGCGGCCCGGCCGCAAGATAGGACACGCGACCGTGAATGTGTCCAGACAAGAACTTCTGGCGAAAAGGATCGAAGAGCTGGTGGGGATCAGTGTATCCGGTTCAGACAATGAAAAGTTCGATGTTTCGCGCAAGCTTCCGACGACCGCAAGCCGATAACCCCGCGACCCGACCCGTTTTTCCGTGTAATCACACGAACAAACTGAAATCACCGAGGCGATCGGTGCGCCGGCCCGACGCACGGGATCTTTTCCAGGAGATCGCTTCGCCAGCGAAACCCGCACATCCCCGCCTCCCGGTCGTGAAGTTTCGGAGTTCAGAAAAAATAAGGTATTGATCGATAAGGCAGGTTGCGGTCTAAAGAGATATAATATCGGGGCTCCTGAAACCACACCATACCTCAACTAGAAAGCCCGGGCATCACGCCACAAAAACGATTTGATTGACCAGAGCCGTCCGCCCTTCCAGCAGAGACTGCCGGATTCGATGCATCACCGGATTCCTGCCGTTCCACCGTCTTCGCCGCCACAAACCGCGTGTTGGGCCGCATCACCGCTTCGCCGGTCACCAGACAGAACCGATCGCTTGCTGGTTGCTTGAACCGATCCGGATCAAATATAGTTGCCTTTCTTTGCGTAACCCTGCTTGTCTGGATTTCCGCGGCTCCTCCAGATCATGAGACCAATGACCCGAAATCGAAATTTGCATATCCGTGACCACAGCCGCGACAGCGCGGGCTTGCGCTATATCTATCCGGTGGTATCCCGGCGCGCCGGAGGCGTATCGATCGGGATCAATCTGAACCCGAATAATGCCTGCAACTGGCGGTGCGTGTATTGTCAGGTCCCCGATTTGAAACGCGGCAGCGCTCCGGTAATCGACCGGAGCCAACTGGAACGCGAACTCAGAGATTTTCTGGACGATGTGCTGACTTCGGATTTTTATGCTCGCTACGGTGTCGAGAACGGTTACCGCCGATTGCGGGACATTGCCATATCGGGAAACGGAGAACCGACCAGCGCGGGCGGTTTTTCTTCCATTGTCGACCTGATCGGAAGGGTAATGGAGGAATACCATCTACTCGGCGATTTGAACCTGGTCTTGATATCGAACGGCAGTTTGATTCATCAACCGCCGGTCCAGGAGGGCTTGAGGCGATTGCATCATCTCGGCGGTGAAGTCTGGTTTAAAATCGACAGCGCGACCGACTACGGTTTGAAAGGGATCAACCATGCCGCGATATCGGCAATCCGTGTACGGGACAATCTTGAAATCTGCGCCGAATTGTGCCGGACCTGGATACAGACCTGCGTATTCACGTTCCGGGGCGAAGAAGCCATGTCGAGCGACGAGCGCCGGGCCTATCTCGATTTAATCGCCCGGATTAGCGCAATGGCAAATAATTTCAGGGGTGTTTTAGTCTATGGCCTCGCGCGCCCGTCCCGGCAACCTGAACATCACGAGTTGAGCGCAGTCAGCTCCGAGTGGTTGCAGGAATTCGTGGACGAGCTTGGCCGCTTGCGGATCGAAGTTCGGGTCAGTATCTGACGATGATCGACTGAAATGTTTTAAAAGCTCGTAACGACAGGCTCTTCCGGATGGTTCTGGATAGCTGTGTCAAGATTGCCGGAGCGTTTTGGTTCGGCGCCGGTCAATCCGATGTCACGGGTAAGCCACTCCGTGCGGCGCAAAAAGAATTTGTTAAAGGACTGTTGAATGAAAATCGTAATTCTATCCCGCAATCCAAAACTTTATTCCACACAAAGGCTCATCGAAGCCGCCAAAACCAACGGCCATGAGGTGCATGTGCTCGATGTGCTGCGTTGTTACATGAATATCACCTCCGCGAAGCCGAGCATTCACTACAAGGGCGAGGAACTGCAGGATTTCGATGCGGTAATTCCGCGGATCGGGGCTTCGGTGACCTTTTATGGAACCGCGGTGCTCAGGCAGTTCGAGATGATGGGAGTCTATCCGCTGAATGAATCGGTCGCGATCAGCCGGTCCAGGGACAAGCTGCGCGCGCTGCAGCTCTTGTCCCGCAAAGGGGTCGGGCTGCCGGTAACCGGCTTTGCGAACAAACCGGACGATATCGACGACTTGATCACGATGGTCGGCGGCCCTCCGCTCGTGGTTAAATTGCTGCAGGGTACCCAGGGTATCGGAGTGGTGCTCGCGGAAACTCAGCAGGCCGCCGAAAGCGTGATCGAATCGTTTCTGGGTCTTAAGGCCAGTGTGCTGGTTCAGGAGTTTATTCAGGAAGCGCGCGGATCGGATATCCGCTGTTTGGTAATCGGGGAAAAAGTCGTGGCGGCCATGATGCGCCAGGCCCAGAAAGGCGAATTTCGCTCCAATATCCACCGCGGCGGATCGGCAAAACTGATTAAAATCACGCCGGTGGAACGGGAGACCGCGGTGCGTGCGGCCAAGACGATGGGCTTGAATGTGTGCGGTGTGGACATCCTGCGATCCAATCACGGGCCGGTGGTGATGGAAGTGAATTCTTCGCCGGGGCTCAAGGGCATCGAAGAGGCTTCGGGCATGGATATCGCCGGAATGATAATTAAATTCATCGAGAGCAACGCGAAAGAAGGAAAGACTAGAACCCGCGGCAAGGGATGAAGAGCGATCTAAATGGAATTCGGCGTACTCGGCTGCCACTCGATGAAGTCGTAACGGAAAGCCGGGCCACCGGGTTGTCGCAACCCGATCATAACTTTGATCGAATTGTAAGCGGTGGCGGTACTCGATTCGGAAGGATTTGAGGAATTTTGAATTCCTGGCGACCATGACCACGATAAATGATGTGGTGATTTTAAGATAAATGAGGGTTCGGAAAGTGCACTGCGTTAGCATGAAAGCTTGCTGAAGAGTTTATGTGGATTGGTGGTTTGATGAAGGGAAATCGGAAGGGGATCTGGTCGTCGAATTCGGGTTCGCGATGGTGATTGGGAG